>JAEEHL010000182.1 GCA_016280825.1 Verrucomicrobiota bacterium | reverse complement strand
TCGCCCATGATGCACGCAGACGAGCACATAAGCCCCTCGGAATGCCTCTCAAGGAGGCTGCGGTCGATGCGCGGGTAGTAGTAGCGCCCGTTCACGTGCGCTTCAGACATGAGCTTCACGAGGTTGCGGTAGCCAGTCAGGTTCTTCGCGTACAGGCAGAGGTGGAACCGCTTCTCCCTAAGCCCGGGGTGCGCGTGGAAGTATTCCGCCCTCTCGCGGTAGTCGTGGTCGACAATGTACGCCTCCACGCCGAGGATCGGCTTTATGCCCGCCTTGCGGCATGCGTCGTAGAAGCCCTTGAGCGCGAAGAGGTTGCCGTGGTCCGTGACGGCGAGCGCCTTCATCCCCATTCCCTTCGCCTTGGCGACGAGCGGCTTTATCTGGCACTGCCCGTCGAGAAGCGAATACGTGGTGTGCAGGTGGAGATGTACGAAGTCGCCCATTGCCACGTCATCCGAGCGAAGACGAAACCTTGAAGACCGCCATCAGGATGGCTATCGCGACAAATCCGACCACGCCCGCTATGAGGACAATGAGTATCGGCTCGAGCGCGTTCGTGAAGACGGCGATGTTGCGGTCCATGTCCTTCTGGTAGCGCTTGCCGATGTGCTCCAGCGAGCCCGGCATGTCGCCCGCCTGCTCGCCGACCGCGAGCATGTCGGTCATCATCTTGGGGAAGACCCCGCTCGATGCGAGCGGCCCCGAGATGGAAGTGCCGTCCGTCACGCGCTCGCGCGCCGTCCTGAGCGCCGCGGCGATGACCTCGTTGCCGCACGTCTCCTGGCAGATCTTGAGCGCCCCGAGGACGTTCACGCCGTTCACGAGCAGCGTCTTCAGCGTATAGGCGAGAGACGAATAGGCGCCCGCCGCGACTATGCCGCTTATTAGCGGCGCCCTGAGCTTCCACCCGTCTATCTTGAGCATCCCCTGCGGCGTCTTCTTCCAGCGCCTGAACCACACGACGAAGAGGACCGCTCCCACGGCGAGCGTCCAGCCGTAGTGGATGAGGAATTCCGACATTCCTATGAGTATGCGCGTCGGCAGCGGCAGCGCCGCGCCCATCGAGTCGAATACCTTCTTGAACTGCGGGATGATCCAGACGAGCGCGCCGATCACGGCAAGCACGCCAAACGAAAGGACTATGATCGGATACGAGAGGGCGCTCTTGATCTTGCCCTTCATGTTGTCAAAGCGTTCGTAGTGGTCGACAAGGCGTCTCAGCACCTCGATCATCGCGCCGGACGCCTCGCCCGCCCTTATCATGTTCACATAGAGGGGCTCGAACGTCTTCGGGTGGTGGGCGCATGCATCGGAGAAGTTCTCGCCCGCGACGATCCTGTCGCAGAGGTCGCGGCAGATGTCGCGCTGGGGGGAGTCCTCCTCGCCCTGGTTCGAAAGCGCCTTCAGGGCCGAGCCGAGCTTCATGCCCGCTTCGAGGAGGTCCGCAAGCTCGCTCGTCAGGAGCAGCACCTCCACGCCCTTGAGGTCGGTGCGCTTGCGCCCGATCTGCATCTGGAAAATCGACTTCTGCTGGCCTTTCCCGCCTGCCGCCGCAACGGGCGCGGCGGTTGCCGGGCGGGCGCTCGCAGGGAACGTCGTCTGCCTCTTCGCGTAGCCCATCTATGCTTCTCCTCCGATTATCGCCCTCGCCTTGGCAAGCGCCCTTGCGCGATGTGATATCCTGTTCTTCTCCTCCGCGGGAAGCTCCGCGAACGTAAGCTCGCCGCCGTCAGGCACGAAGAGCGGGTCGTAGCCGAAGCCGCCCTTCCCGCGAGGCGCAGCGAGTATGCTCCCCGTGCAGCGTCCCTCGACGACGTGCTCCGCCCCCTGCGGGTCTATGACCGCCATCGCGCAGACAAAGGCCGCACTCCGGTCTGAGACGCCCTCGAGGTTCTTCAAAAGGAGCGCGTTGTTCGCGGGAGTGTCGCCGTCGCGCCCTGCATAGCGCGCGCTCCTCACGCCGGGCTCGCCGCCAAGGGCATCGACGACAAGCCCGGAGTCGTCCGCAAGCACCCACGCCCCCGCGTGCCTCGCGGCAACTGCCCTCGCCTTGATGAGGGCGTTGCCCGCGAAGGTGTCCGCCGTCTCCTCGGCGGCGGAATCTTCGCACGACACCTCGACGCGCGGCAGCATCTCGGCTATCTCGCGCACCTTCGCGGGGTTGTGGGTTGCGAGGACGAGCGTCATTTTATGACTCTGACCCTGATCACCGCGTCAGACGCCGCAAGCGCGCGCACCACCTCGTCGGAAACAGGCGAGTCGGTGTCGATGAGCGTGTAGGCGACGTCGCCCCTGCTTTTGTTCGCGATTGCGTCGATGTTCACCTTGGCGTTGCCGAGTATCGACGTGAAGGTTCCGATCATGTTCGCCTCGTTCTTGTGGCAGATGGCGATGCGCCCCGCCTTGGTAGGCGCGCCAAGCGAGCATGCCGGGTAGTTGACCGAATTTACGATGTTGCCGTTCTCGAGGTAGTCGCGCATCTCGCGCACCGCCATGACAGCGCAGTTGTCCTCCGCCTCCTCGGTGGAAGCGCCGAGGTGCGGGATCACGATGCAGCCCTTCTGCCCCGCCGTGACGGCGTTCGGGAAGTCGGAGACGTACTTCCTCACCTTGCCGGCCTCGAGCGCGGCAAGCATGTCCTTCTCGTTCACAAGCGCGTCGCGCGCGCAGTTGACGATTATGACGCCGTTCTTCATCATGGCGATCGCCTCGGCGTTGATCATGCCCTTCGTGGAGTCGAGCGCCGGTACATGTATCGTGATGAAGTCGCAGGCGCGGTAGATGGCCTCCACGTTCTTGCAGTGGCGCACGGCCCTGCTCAAGTTCCACGCTGCGTCGATCGAAAGGTAGGGATCGTAGCCAAAGACCTCCATGCCGAGCTCGACCGCGGCGTTCGCCACCTTCTGCCCGATCGCGCCAAGGCCGATGACGCCGAGCTTCTTGCCAAGTATCTCCGTGCCAGCGAACGCCTTCTTCGCCTTCTCGGCGCTCTTCGCAATCGCCGCGTCGCCCGCGTTCTCCTTCACCCACTCGATGCCGCCCACGATGTCGCGGCTTGCAAGGAGCATGGAGGCTATCACAAGCTCCTTCACCCCGTTCGCGTTCGCGCCGGGGGTATTGAAGACGACGATGCCCTTCTTCGCGTATGCGGCGTGCGGGATGTTGTTCACGCCCGCGCCCGCCCGTGCCACCGCGAGGAGGCCGTCGCCCGGGACGAGCTCGTCCATCTTGGCGCTTCTTACGAAGACGGCGTCGGCCTCTTCGAACTTTTCCGTGCGGACGTAGCTGTCGTCCAGGTTCTTAAGCCCGCAATCCGCAATCGGATTGAGGCACGTGTACTTGTATTTCATTTTCTTTCTTCCTTAGAGTTTATCATGGAATTCAACCGTCACGCATGACGATTGGCTTGTATTATATCAAAAATTCAGACTTTATGCTTGGCTGCGCGCTACCTTGCCTTCCGAGTCTTCCCATGCCGTCCAAGCCCAGCTTGCTTCTGGACGTGCGCTCACGTAGTGGAAAACATGCTGTAACGTGTAGAACTTAGCATTTTCCCACGCGTTCTTCCTGTTCTGCAAGGTTAAGCGTTTCTAGCCGTGGGGGAGAGGGGGTCGGAGAAGAAGTTTTGGCCACAACCGTGAGCAAGATTTCTGTCAGATTTGCGCAACTTTGTTTCCTAAGCATATTAGACACAAAAAATAAGGAGCGTAGCCATGAAGAAACACACAACCATCACTGCAATGATTGCCGCTTCAGCGATTGCCCTCGTCTCGCTCGCCGATTCAAAGACGACATATCGCGATGCGCAAGGCCGTACACAAGGCACAGTCACCACCGACAGCCGTGGCAAGACCACCTGGCGCGACTCCATGGGCCGCGTGCAGGGCACTGCCACTACCGACAGCCGTGGCAAGACCACTTACCGCGACGCGCAAGGCCGCACACAAGGCACAGTCACCACCGACAGCCGTGGCAAGACCACCTGGCGCGACTCCATGGG
>JAEEHL010000022.1 GCA_016280825.1 Verrucomicrobiota bacterium | reverse complement strand
TGGACCGTTCCCCACGGCGGAGAAGCACGCGGCAGGCGCGTGCAGGAGCTCCTGGATTCAATCCCGCAGGATGTCGTCGGTGTCCAGCTCGACTACGTGCGTGTACCGTCCGTTGAGGAGGCGACCGCCGAGAAGATGGACGACATTTCGCTTTTCGTCCGGACTTTCTCGCGGATGTTTCGCCGCGCGCGTCCGGGCTGCGCACTTTCCGCTGCGGTGTTCCCCACCCCCGAAGCGGCTGCGAAGCGCAGCCAGGACTGGCCACGGTGGGTGAAGGAGGAGTGGGTGGATTTCGTCTCGCCCATGATCTACACCGAGTCCCCAATCGCCTTCAAACGCGACCTTGCACTGTGCAAGGCGGCGGTGCCAGCGTCCGCCCTCGTCCCGGGAATCGCCGCCTGCGCGGACGAGGCGAGCCCCGACCGTGACTCCGTGCGTGCACAGCTCGAGGCGGCGGACGCCCTGAAGGGCGTTTCCTTCTTCGCCCTCGACTGGGCGCTGGGCGCGCTGTGCGGCTATACTGACTTCAAACCCTAATTCAACACGCAACTGCAACTACAACATGGAGAAGAGTCAAATGAACGATGCAAACGAAAACTTTCCGATGGACAATGCGGAGTGGCAGAAGACAGTCAACTCCATTCCCGTTGTCTGCGACATCGCCGAGACGACCGCCGAAGGTGCCGTCCGCCAGGTTCTCGCGTCCGTTTTCGAGAAGGACGGCCTGCCCATGGACAAGCTCGACGACATGGTCTCGACCGTCATTGCGCACTCCCTGGGCGACATCGGCTTCGCCGCAATGCACGGCTTTGCGATTCTGCACGGATACGTTCCCGGACGGGAGAAGATGCTTGTGGGCATCGGCGTTTTCCGGCATGGCTGTTCGATTGAATTGAATGCCATAGACGGCTCCAGAACGCATGTCTTCGTCGTGATCGTCTGCTCCAGCCCCAACCATGCGGAATACCGTCGGTTCCTGGCGCGGTTGTGCAGATGCCTCATTTCCGACGACATGAAAACCCGTCTTGCCTCCGTCTCCACCCGCAATGACCTGGAGGCCCTGCTCGGCAGCCACTAGAAGCCAGTCCCCCGACGGCACCCCCGCTCGCCGATACCCTCCGCAGGCCGCTCTTGTGGACAGCCTGCGTTGCTAGAGTTGCTCCGCAAGCGACTTCAAGTCCGCAATGAGCTGTTCCACCTGGCCGCGATCCTGCAGCTTGGCGGCGTTTCGGAGCGCAATGGCCGTATCGGCCATCTGCTTGTCTCCGACGGCGAGCGAGTTGCCCTTGACGGTATGGGCCACCCTGTCCAGCGTGTCCCACGCGCCTGCGGCCAGCGCCGCATTTGCTTCGGCTATCTTGACGCCGACGGATGAGACATACTCGGCGTAGACCGCCTCTACGGCCTCCGCGTCGTCTCCGAGCTGTTCGTTCAGGTATGTTCTGCAGCAATCTTTCATGTTTTGCTCCTTTTCCTGGTAGTCAGCCAGTTTGACATGATACGGTCGTTTCGTTAAATTGGGAGGCAAAGAAATCCGTCAACACCTTGATGGTCACGGGTTTTAGGAGAAACGAATCGAAGCCCTGTTCCCTGTAGGTCGCTCGGGCCTCCACGTCTGCCGTGATTGCGCACACCTTCAGGTGCGCCAGATGCTCGTCTGCACGTATGTGCCTGACCAGTTCGGCGCCGTCCATGACGGGCATCCACATGTCGGTCATGACCAGGTCGAACGCCGGTTCCCCTGACAGCCGTTCGAGCGCCATCTTGCCGTCTTCCGCAAGTGCGACGTCGGTGACGCCCAGCTTCTTCAGCATGGCCTTCAGCACCGTACGGTTTACGGGCGAATCGTCCACCACGAGGATGCGCCTTGGCAGGCGGGAGGCATCGATTGTCGCCGTCGTGCCGCTCATGCTGCTCGCCTGCTCCTCGGTCGCGACTTCGACAGGAACATCGACATGGATCGCGAATCCCTTGCCGAGGGCGGTTTCGATGGTAAACGTGCCATGCGCGAGTTCCACAAGGCGCTTGCAGATCGACAGGCCCAGTCCGCAGCCCTCCGCACGGTTCTTGATGTCAGCCTGCACGAAAGGCTGCATGAGGAGCTTGGCCTTTTCGGGCGAAACGCCTTTGCCGTTGTCCGCGACCGTCAGCTTGAACCTGCCATCCTCGTAGGAGGACGTGATGCGGATCGTACACGGTCCCGCGTACTTGGCCGCATTGCTGATGCAGTTGAACATCAGCTGGCGGAACCGGAAAGGATCGATCATGAGGCGTGGCATGGCGGCAATCTCAAGGACGAAGGTCTGGCCTTTCCTGACCATCGTCGGCTGGAACACCGGCACGATTTCACGAATAAGTTCGCCGGTATCGGCCGGTTCGAGGGTGAACTCGAGCTTTCCGAGGTCCATCCTCGAGAGTTCAAGGACTTCATTCACGAGCTGCAGGAGCATCTTGCCGTTCGACACGATGATGTTTAGATGCTGCTTCGCCGTTTCCGGCGGAACGTCGCCGGCCTGTAGAAGCTCCGAGAAGCCGATGACGGCGTTGAGCGGCGTGCGGATGTCGTGCGAAACCGCCGAGAAGAAGTAGCTCCTGGCCTTCTCAGCCTCCAGGACGCGGTCGTGCTCGTCCTTCAGACGGACGGCGGCGGCATGGCGCTCGAGCGCCATCGTCAGCACGTTGGCGGCGATCTTGAGCGTTTCACGGTCGTTCTCCGAAATCCTGTGCTGACGGTTGATGTAGTGGAGCGCGATGCCGCCCCAGGGTTTCCCTTCGCAATATACTACTATGACCTCAAGCGATTTCGCCGGACAATCTGCAGAAAGCGGCACCAGGGCCTGTCCCTTCGCGTCGACAAGCTCGATGATGTGGTCGGCATCTTCAAGAGGTGGGATCTTGAACTTGTAGAACGAGCACTCTTTGCAGCGCTCGGGGCAGTTCTCCAGCTCTCCCCCGGGATAGAGCAGGCGATGGTCGCCATCAAGGGTGTGGATCGCGATGTAGTCGCATGCCGTCAGTTCAAGAAGCCGATGCAGCGCAAAGTCGATCAGGCCCGGCAAGTCGTCCCTCGAAAGCGCATAGGCGAGCGCGTCGGCCCTGAACCGCTGGTGATTCTGCATCTGGCTGATCGTCTTCTCGCGGCGATCCCCGTCGTACGCGATGGTCAGAAACTCCAGCGCGGTGCGCAAGCCCCGCGCGACCATGTCCATGTTGCGCCTGTGTGGGTGCGTGTAGCTGGCTATCATGCGCCACCAGCCGTCGCCATTCCTGAACTGCGCGACGGCGGATGACGACATCGGGCAGTACGGGGGGCGATTCACTTCCGGCAGCGGGTCACCCTCCCGGAAGATCACCGTCTCGCGACCCGCGAGGAAGTCTTGCGGCAATTGATTCCCTTCGCATGTGGATGCCTTCACGCAGTCGTGGCAGCATTCCGGAGCGTCTGCGCCGAACCAGTCGCTGCGCGACCCGTCGTTGGACCTCAGCATGAGATGCTGCGCACCGGTGATTGCGCACAGTTTCGGGCCGAGGAAATCCCTGAAATCCGCGTAGTCCTGATGCTTGAAGAGGAATTCCACGGCTTCTGCCTTGAGGTTGGCGACGTTCAGCGCGACGGACAGTTCATGGTAGGTCGAGATGCGATCCAGGGCCGAGACGATGACGAAGGCCGAACGCCTCAGGAATCCGATCTGGTGCGACGTGAGCGGGTGGTCGTCGGCAAAGCAGACGCACAGGATGCCGACGAGCTTTCCCTCCTGGATGATGCCGGTGGAATGGAGCGTTTTCCCCGTGAGGTTGGACAGGGAATCCTCGGCCTCGACGTTCTCCTCCAGCCAGGCGATCTCGCCTTCCCGGAGCGTGACGACGGAACTTGTCAGGAGCCGCGTGCCGAGGGCTCGCACGGCCTTCGGGTTGATTGCCAGGTCCCGCGTGTTCGTCCTGCCGTCGCGCGTCAGCGCATGGCCTGCCAAGATCGTTCCGCCGCCTTCCTGGCGTATGTCGCGCACGATGCAGCAGAGGTCGGCGTCCAGGCTTTTGCGCACGATCTCCAGCATCTGCGCAGGGTGCATGGTGTGTATGTCGCAATGGAGCGTGGCCAGGGCTTCCTCAAAGTCGAGGTCGTACTTCTGGTGCTCGTCCTCCTGCTGCGGGATGTTCCGGCGCGCCATGCCCTGTGCGTGCAGTCGCTGGCAGTTGAGAAGCAGGTTGGCCGCCTGATGGATGTTGAAGATGATGCGATCCGTGAACTCTTTGCAGGGCGCCTTGACGAAGTCGAATCCCGCAAAGCCGTATATTGTGCTGTTGGCGCCCACGAGCGGGGTCGCGATGAGCGACTGTATGCCCTGCGGCGCCAGCCACTCGCGCGAACCGGCGTCGACGGTGTTGATGTCCGTGAAGAAAAAGTCGCGCCCGGACGTGATGTGGGCGTTGAACTCGGCGAGGACTGCGAGGTTGCACGTCTGCTGCCCGCCGATCTCGGGCTTGATGCCCTCGGCGCACCACTCGTGCGTGTTAGTGCACATGGAGGACTTGCCAGGATCCCAGAACCGATAGACGTAGCAGCGGTCCGCCCCCACGCTGCGTCCCATTGACTCGAGCACGAAATCCGAGGGATCCTCGTTCGGAGCAGCCTGGACGATATGCTCCAGAAGCGAGCTGAACAGCTTCCGGTCGTCGCGGATATATCCGTCGATGGTGTCTTTGTTTTCTTTCATTTCCATCGTTCTTTCGTTTTCATCACCTTCACGGCGCATATTATAGCAAATCAGGCGACATTAGACAATTGTTGCAGTTGGCGCGGCGATTTGATATACTTCGCCTACAAGTGCCCTGGCAACTGGCCGGGCATGGGAAAACAAGGGAGGAAACGATGAAGATGATTGTTGCGGCGGCATTCGCGTTTGTCGCGGTTTCGGCGGGGGCGTTAAATCTCGTTCCGCAGCCGGTGAGCGTAAAGGAGACCGGCGGGGAGCTCAAGTTCGAGGGCGAAATCGCCAAGCTCGCGGCCTACAGCGTCGATTCGTCCATCCCCAAGGAAGGCTACAGGCTTTCCGTCACGAAGGACGGCGTGAAGGTGTCCTCTTCCGACGAGGCGGGGCGCTTCTACGCCGAGCAGACGCTTGCCGCGCTCGTGGTGACGAAGGAAGTGCCGCCGACGAAGAAGGGCGAGAAGAAGACGGTCGAGACATCCCTGCCGTGCGTCGAGATCTACGACTATCCGCGCTATCCGTGGCGCGGCGTCCATCTCGACGAGTGCCGCCACTTCTTCGGCAAGGAGACGGTTAAGGCGCTTCTCGACCTCATGGCGATGCACAAGCTCAACCGCTTCCACTGGCACCTTACCGAAGACCAGGGCTGGCGCGTCGACGTGCCCGGCTACCCCGAGCTCGTCAAGTACGGCGCGGTGAGGTCGGCAAGCGTCCTCCACGGCAAGAGGGCGTCGAGCGGCTCGAAGATAAACGCCGACAGGCTCAACGGCGTCAAGTACGGCCCCTACTTCTACACAGAGGCGGACCTGCGCGAGATCGTCGACTACGCGGCTAAGCGCCACATCCAGATTGTGCCCGAGATCGAGCTCCCGGGCCATGTGTACGCGGCGCTTGCGGCCTATCCCGAGTTCGCCTGCAACCCCGAGAACCTCGCAGAGCGCGACCCGCGCCTCGTCTGGGGAATCGAGAAGGACGTCCTTTGCATCGGCAACGACAAGGCGATCAAGTTCATGGAGGACGTACTTGACTGGGTCTGCAAGGTGTTCCCCGGCGACGTCGTGCACATCGGCGGCGACGAGTGCCCCAATGTCCGATGGAAGACGTGCCCGAAGTGCCAGGCGCGCATCAAGGCGGAAGGGCTCGGCGACGAGCACGGGCTCCAGCCGTGGATCACGCGGCATTTCGTCAAGTTCCTCGAGGCGCGCGGCAAGCGCGCCATCGGCTGGGACGAATACCTCCTCGGCGACGTGCCGAAGAGCGCGATCGGCATGAGCTGGCGCGAGAGGTCCGCAAGCGGCGCGGGGCACAAGCTCGTGTCGGGCGCGGCGGCTGCCGAGCGCGGCCATGACGTCGTGATGACGCCCTGCAGCTACTGCTACCTCGACTACACGCAGGGGCTCAAGGAGGATCCGTTCTTCTACATCGGCGGCAAGGTGACCCTCGAGCGCTGCTATTCCTTCGACCCGTGCGCGGGCGTCCCCGACGGCGCGAAGTCACACATCCTCGGCGGCCAGGGCAACAACTGGACGGAGTACACCTGGAACGAGTACGACCTTGCGTGGAAGCTCTGGCCGCGCATGTGCGCGCTTGCCGAGGTGTTCTGGCTCGGCGAGAAGAAGCCCGGCTTCGACGACTTCAAGAGGCGCATCAAGGCGCACCGCGCAAAGCTCGTCGCCGCCGGCGTCAACTGCGCGCCGCTCGAGTAGTTTACTCTAAGCGTCGCAGTTGGAGCCGGTACAAGCCTTCCCTGCCGTGCCTTGCTGTGTCAACGTACGGCCACGAGCAGGGGTAACCGTGCTCCCATACCATCTTGCCCAAAGAAACAAGGGAGCACGGTTGCCCTTTACGTGAGCGCACGTTCGGAAGGCAGGGAAGGCTTGGACGGCAAGAAGGCGACTTGGGTTCAACTGCGATTTTTAGGGTAATGGTAGCCGCCGAACGCAGTGA
>JAEEHL010000181.1 GCA_016280825.1 Verrucomicrobiota bacterium | reverse complement strand
CTTCTACGCGAAGTACGGCTTCAACACGTGGATAATCAACTACCTCCAGCGTGAATTCCCGTCAATGACCGCCGCATCCGCGTCGTTCCACGGCGTGTTCTGGTTCTACCTCGGCGCTGTTGCCGGCGTGTTCGCCGGAGGGCGCGTTTCCGATCGCTTCGCCGTCGCACTCGGACGTCCCCAGACGCGGTTCGACGTGAACGCCGTCGGTCTTGCGCTGTGCGTGCCGGGGCTTCTCCTTTCCGCGTTCGCGCCAACTGCCGCGCTCTGCATCGTCGGCACGGCGCTCTTCGGCTTTGCGACTGGTGTTTACGACTCGAACATCTACGCTTCGCTCTTCGAGGTGGTAAAGCCGCGCTACCGTGCGGCGGCGGTCGGCGTGTTCGGGTGCGGCGGAAGCGTGATTGGCGCTTCCGGTCCGGTTGTCCTCGGCTGGATGAACGCTCACTTCTCCATGAGCGCGGGTATCGCCTCGCTATCGGCATTCGCCCTCGCTGGCGCAGCGGCGATAGTCGTTGCAAGGGTATTCTTCTTTGAAAGGGACAAGGTGCAGGATGTTTAACCACGGAATACACGGAAGACACGGAATTGCCGCCTTGGCGCTTATCGCTGGGGCTGCGCTGTCATTCTGTGTCAAGGCTGCGGAGCCTGTTCGCGGGGCGTATCCGATTCTTACGACGCCATACCTTGCAGACGGCGCGGTTGACTACGATTCGCTCGTCAGGGAGGCGGAGTGGGCTGACGCGGCAGGCGTCGACGGCATCATCTGGCCGCAGTCCGACGATTCCGTCGACTTGCTGACGACGGACGAGAAGAAGCGCGGAATGTCCGCCCTTGCCGAAAAATCCGCGGCATTCAGGGCGCGGCTGTGCCTTGGTGTGCAGGGACGCGACACTGCGGAAATGCTTGCGCTGGCGCGATATGCCGAGACGATTGCGACGCGGCACGACCCGCGCATCGTCTTCATCTCGCGTCCTGCCGACGACTGCCGCACGCAGGAGGACTTGGAGCGCTACTACGACGCGCTCGCCGAAGTCGCGAGACGCTCAGTCATAATTCAGACATACAACGGCGACAAGTGTCCCGCGCCGACTGTCGAACTTCTCGTGAAGCTGGCGACGCGGCATCCCGCGATCTACGGCTGGATAAAGGAGGAGGTGCGCGACGGATTCGAGGCGAACCGGCGCATGAAGGCGGAACTTGCCGCTAAGCCTCCGCTCAAGACCGTTTTCAGCGCATGGGGCGGCTGGCAGTGGCTTTACCAGTCGCGGCGTCTCGGCAGCGAGGGCGTCATATCCGAACGCGCGGCGCTCGCGCCGATGCTCGCGGAGATATGGCGGCTTATGGAGGCCAGGGACTCGACCGGTGCGCTCGATGCGGCGTATGCGAAATATCTGCTGGCCATCAACCTGATGCAGACCGTGCCGGGCGACCTGCGCGGCTACCAGCTTGTCTTCTTCAAGGAGAAGGGTATATTCAAGACGATGGTCTCGCGCGTCTGCGTGGACAAAGAGAACGACCCCTACAAATGGCGGCTCGACGTTCTTGATGTGGACGAAGACGTAAAGGCGGAAATCATGAGGAGGTGCAGCGTTGAAGGAAATTGATTTCACCGGCAAGGTCGCGGTCGTGACGGGCGCGGCGAGCGGAATGGGGCTCATGACGTCGCATGAGTTCGCGCGCCGTGGCGCGAAGGTGATCATGTGCGATCTTGACGAAGCGAGGCTTCGCCAGGAAGTGGAGGAGTTGAAGAGTGGAGGATTGGGGGAGTTGAGCGGACAAGTTGTTCCGTGCGCGGGCGATGTGCGCAAGTTCGCGTATGTCGAGGAAGCGGCGAAAATTGCCACGTCGCTCGGCGGCTGCGACATCCTCGTGACGTGCGCGGGCGGCAACGAGGCGCGCTGCTGCAAGTCGAACGTGCCCTTCTACGAGCAGCCGATCGACGTCATCGACTGGGGACTTGACGTAAACCTGAAGGGCGCGGTCTATTTCGCACGCGCGTTGATGCCGCAGATGGTGGCGAAAAAGGGCGGCGTGATCTGTTGCCTCGGCTCGGTGACGGGCTTCGAGGGCGACGGCGTCGGAACGATGTACGGAACTGCGAAGTCGGGACTCTTCAACTTCGTGAAAGGGCTAGCCCTCGCCGGTGGCCCGCACAACGTCCGCGCGCTTTGCGTGACGCCCGGTCCCGTCCTCACCCGTGCCGCAATGAGCGGAATGCCCACTGCGCTCGGACGCGCTGGCGAGACGCACGAACTCGTTGACGTTATCCTCTTCATGTGCAGCGACAACGCCTCCTTCGTGACAGGCACGAACCACGTCATCGACGGCGGCCGCCTCTGCATGTACCAGCCCTATGTCACGCCTAAGGAGACAGCGAAATGAAAAAGCCAATTGCCCTTGTTGCGATTGTACTGTGCTTCGGACTGAAGTCCGAAGCCGCCGATATCGACCGCTCGCTTATGAGCGACGCCTACTGGAAGATATGGAACGACGCGGAGCAGGCGCGCATAGACGCCGACATAGAGAAGAACCGCAAGGCCGACGGCGTGTTCGAGGTCGATGCTCCCGACGGCGCGGCGGTGCGTGTTGAGCAGCTGTCGCACGACTTCCGCTTCGGCGCGCACATCTTCAACTTCAACCAGCTCGGCTCCAAGGCGTGCAACGACGCTTACAAGGCGAGCTACGGCGCGGACGGCCTCTTCAATCAGGCGACGGTGTCGTTCTACTGGATCGACCACGAGCCGACGCCCGGCGCATTCCGCTTCGGCGGCGACTACACCGACAGCGAACGCTACTGGAACTCGCTCACCCGCGAAGAGGCCATGCGCGAGCGCTACTGGCGGCGTCCAGCGCCCGGCCCGGTGATAGACTTCCTCAAAGCGAAGGATGTTGCCATACACGGGCACATCCTCATATGGGGCAACGCCAAGCCGTACTGGATCTACGACTGGTACTGCCCCGAAAGCGAGAAGCGCGTCATTGACGAGCTTGGCATTCCGCGCCATTCAGCGCACCTGGGCTGGGAGCCGTGCGGACAGAACTGGCACATGGGCTACATGGGCAAGTGGGCGAAGGCGTGGCGCGGCGCATACAAGGACCTCGACGAAAAGTCCCTCGCCGCGAAGATTCCCGTCTTTGCCGCCAACATGCGCCGCGTCTTCCGCAAGCGCGCCTTCGACGTGGCGGGCGCGTACGGAGACGTCGTGGATTCGTTCGACGTCGTGAACGAGAGCGCGCAGGACTGGGTGCGCTACCGCAAGGCGAGGACGGGGCTGCCGGTCTGGTTCAGCGTATATGGGCTTATGCCAGGCGACTATCCGATGAACGCGCTTCTCGACGCGAAAGAGGCTTTCCCTGCATCGGCGCGGCTCGCCATCAACGACTGGAAGATCGACGACAGCTTCTTGGAGCAG
>JAEEHL010000180.1 GCA_016280825.1 Verrucomicrobiota bacterium | reverse complement strand
GCCTGGCACTATCCCGGGTTCTTCGAGAACGACATCGCGGCGTTCCACAAGAGCTCGCACGTCCCGACCGAGTGCCCGCAGATAACGACGCTCGCCGACTGCCTCTGGAACGTGAAGGGCTACGACAAGCGCCGCTCGGTCGAGCGCGGAGTCGCCATGCTCATGGGCGAGAAGATGTATTCCATCCTCGCGCCCGGCATCCCGTCGCTCACGAGGTTCGACAAGTACAGGTACGGCTCGCTTAACGCCGACATCCTGCACGAGGACCTGGACGAGCTAAGGAGGCACTACGAGCTTGCGAGCAACTGCTGGGCGAAGGCCCGCGAATACTGCCCGAACATCAAGTACGGCTCGTACGGCTCGGGCGTGGACTACGCGAGGGCGGTGCTGAGGAACGCGAAGAACCCGCCTGACTTCCTCGCGAAGTACGCCGAGTTCATTGGGCCTGCGAAGGAGCTTGCCGAGAGGGAGATGAAGCTCGACAGGGGGAAGGGCGACCTCCTCTACCTGCCCACGGACATGACCGGGCCGCAGATGACCTTCTACAAGTTCCGCAACCTCAAGGAGTACAGGTTCGTCAAGTTCCTCAGGGGAGCGGAGACGCAGTTCTCGACGAGCGAGCTCAAGTTCGAGTGCGACCCGTTCCCGCCCGCCGGCGACTACGAGCTCTATGTCTGCGGCATGGACGACGAGGTCGAGGGCATAAACGACATCGAGATCGCCGTGAACGGCACTGTGGTCTACTCCGGCCCGTCCGGGTTCCTGCCGTTCGAGTACAGGATATCGAAGTTCGTCGTGCCGGCGAAGCACATGGCGCGCTACAACAAGCTTACGATAGCCAACAAGGGCACGGGCGCCAACTCCAACGGGCCTCCCTACATGGCGATCGCCTACGCCATGCTCCGCAAGACCGGCGAGAGCAAATGAACTGACCACTGATTGCCCGGTTCACGGCGCACTTGCGCTAAACGGCGGCGTGTGGTATAATTTGCGCCCAAAGGCATGAACGTCGTTTCGCTAGTAGGGCGCCCGAACACGGGCAAGAGCGCGCTTTTCAACAGAATCGCGAGAAAGCGCGTCGCCATCGTTTTCGACCAGCCGGGCGTCACCCGTGACAGGGTGACGCGCGAGGTGGAAGTCCTCGGGCGCAGGGTGATGCTCGTCGATACGGGCGGCATGGCGTTCGACCGCTCCGTGACGAACGACCCGCTTGACGGCGAGACGCGCGCCCAGGCCGAAGTCGCCGTGGAAGACAGCGCCTTCTGCGTCATCGTCGTTGATGCGCGCGAGGGCATAACGCCGCTTGACTCCGAAGTGATAACGAGGGTGCGCGAATCGGGCGTGCCGTGCGTCATAGCGGCGAACAAGTGCGATACGGCCGACGACGACTGGCGGGCGTTCGAGTTCGAGCGCTTCGGTCTCAGGGTGTTCGCGGTTTCCGCCGAGCACGGGCGCGGCATGGAGGCGCTTCTAGGCGCCATTGCTGGCGGGCTTCCGCCCGCCACGGAGGACGAATCCGCCGTGCGACCGTTGCGCGTCGCGATAGTGGGGCGGCCCAATGCCGGAAAGAGCTCCTACATAAACAGGCTCCTGAACGCCCCGCGCGTGATCGTCTCCGAAATACCCGGCACCACGCGCGATGCCGTCGAGGTTCCGTTCGCCATCGGGAGCGGCCCGGAGGCGCGGCACTACATGCTCGTAGATACCGCGGGCATGAAACCGCACACGAAGATGTCGAAGACCTCTGTGGACAACTTCTCGCTCTTCAGGTCGGAGCAGGCCATAGAGGAGGCCGACGTGGTCGTTCTCCTGCTCGATTCGAAGATGGGCCCGACGATGCAGGACAAGCGCATCGCAGGCAAGGTGCTCGACGCGAAGAAGGCGTGTGTCGTCCTTCTGCAGAAATGGGATCTCGCGTTCGCCGAGAAGATCTCCGAGGAGAAGGCAATCGAGGCCGTTCGCCAGATGATGCCGTTCCTCGCCTTCGCCCCTGTCGTGGCCTGCTCCAACAAGTCGGGCTACAACATGCGCCGTACGGTCGAGGCCATC
Organism: Verrucomicrobiota bacterium; assembly: GCA_016280825.1. Taxonomy (GTDB): domain Bacteria; phylum Verrucomicrobiota; class Kiritimatiellia; order RFP12; family UBA1067; genus UBA1067. The sequence goes on along the minus strand of JAEEHL010000180.1, from coordinate 3,668 downwards.
GACCGCGCCGCCGCGAGCGCAAGCGAGAGGATCCCGACGGGCATGCTCAACAACGTGCTCGTGAAGGCGGCGAAGAAGACGCTTTCGCCGATGGTCGCCGGGCGGCGGCTCAAGATGTACTATGCGCTGCAGGTGGCGACGAACCCGCAGACGATAAGGATTTTCGTAAACGACCCGAAGCTCTCCACCCCTGCGTACATGGCGTACCTTGAACGCAGGATACGCGAGAGGTTCGGGCTTGAGGGGGCCCCGCTGAGGCTCTTTCTCAAGGCGCGCCCGCGCGGCGCCGGAGGGAGGAAGATCGATGGCAAGGCTTAGGTTGGGGGTGCTCGGCTCTGGGGCCGGGTCGAACATGCAGTCGATAGTCGACGCAATCGCGAAGGGCGAGCTCGACGCGGAGATAGCGATCGTCATGTCGGACGTGGCGGATGCGAAGATACTCGACCGCGCGCGCCGCCACGGGATAGAGTGCCGCTATCTCGACTGCTCGCCGTTCAGGACGAAGCTAGACGGCGCGGCTGAGATGAAGTGCGTCGAGATACTCAAGTCGGCCGGGGTCGACACGGTCGTCCTCGCGGGCTTTATGCGCATTGTGAAGGCGGGGCTTCTCGGCGCGTTCCCTAACCGCGTCATCAACATCCATCCCGCGCTCCTCCCGGCGTTCCCCGGCGTGGAAAGCTGGAAGCAGGCCCTTGACTACGGCTGCAAGGTCGCCGGCGTCACGGTGCATTTCGTCGATTCCGGCACGGACACGGGGCCGATAATCGTGCAGCGCGCGGTGCCGGTCGTCGAGGGCGACACGCCCGCCTCGCTTCACGCCCGCATACAGGTCGAGGAGCACATTGCCTATCCCGACGCGCTGCGCATCGTGGCTTCAGGCAACTACCGCATAGACGGGCGCAGGGTCGTGATCGGGGGCTGACGATGGAGTTCCTTCTTACGTTCCTTGAGGGCGTGGCCTCGTTCGTCTCGCCGTGCGTGCTGCCGATGCTGCCCGTGTACGCCGTGTATTTCGCGGCAGGCGACGCGAAGCGCGCGCAGGTCGTGGCGAGGGCGGCCGCGTTTGTCGCCGGGTACACTGTCGTCTTCGTGGCGCTCGGCGTGTTCGCCGGCGCGCTCGGCGGCGCGCTTGCCGCGCACCGCACTGCCGTCAGGGTCGTATGTGGCGCGATGATGTGCGTCTTCGGCTTTTCCGCGCTTGGGCTCTTCCATCTGCCGTCGTTCGGCGGCCTTTCCTCGCCCAGGATCGGCGGGGTATTCTCGGCTGCGCTGTTCGGCGCGGTGTATTCGCTCTGCATCCTTCCCTGTGCGGGGGCGTTCCTCGGCGCGGCGCTCATGCAGGCCGCCGCGGAAGGCGGGGCGCTGAAGGGCGCGGCGCTTCTTGCGGTCTATTCGGCGGGCCTCGGCATACCGTTCTTCCTGACTGCGATATTCCTTTCAGGGCTAAAGGCCGCGCTTGGCGCCTTGAAGCGCAACCTGCAGACGGTGAACAGGGTTTCCGGCGTGGCGCTCGTCGCCATAGGGCTTGCGTTCGCGGCGGGCGTGTTCGTGCCGCGGGCCGGGGAGAATGTCGAAAACAAAAAGGAGGGCGTGAAAATGGAAGCCGTAAACGTGACTGCCGCGAACTTCGAGGCGGAAGTCCTCAAGTCGGAACTGCCGGTGGTGGTGGATTTCTGGGCCGAGTGGTGCGGGCCGTGCAGGATGCTCGGGCCCGTCATCGACGAGCTCGCGGCAGACAAGGCGGGCGCAGTGAAGATCTGCAAGGTGAACGTCGACGAGGCGCCGGACATCGCCGCGCGCTACGGCATCACCTCCATACCGGCGGTCTTCCTCATCCGCAACGGCGAGGTCGCCGCCAAGTCGGTCGGCTACAAGGACAAGGCCTCGCTCGCCGCCGCGCTCGGGCTGTAGGGCCCTGTCAAGTGAGGGACCTCCCGCACAAGGGCGCACTTGCGGCGTGTGCGGCGCTCGCCGTAGGCGAGGCGGCGGGGTTTGCGTGCGGCCCCCTCGGTCCGCTATGGCTCTTTGCCGCGCTCGCGGCGGCGTCGGCAGCGCTTTTCGGGTTTCAGTTCCGCCGGTGGCGTATCGTCGCCGTGGCGCTTGCAGGCGCCGCGCTCGCCCTGCGCTCCGAGTGCGCCCGTTCGCAGGCGTTCGACGAGGCAGAGTCGACGAACGGGCCGTTTGTCTGCGAGATCAAGGCGTCGTCGCGCATTTCGTCGAGGGGGGAGTGGACGTCGTTCCAGGGCTCATGGAAGGGCATCGACCTCGAGGTGCGGGCCAGGGACATCTGCGAGCCGCCGCGCCGCGGGGAGGTCTGGCGTTGCGCCGGATGGCTTGAGCGGAGGCCGCGCGAGGACAGGCGCAGGCGCGCCCTCTGGGTCACTGGCACGGGGAGTCATGCAGAGTGCATTTCAAGGCCGTCTCGGTTTTCGCCTCCGAGAGCGGCGGAAGGCGCGAGGCGCCGCCTCTCCGCTGCCGCGTCGATAGGGCTTGACGGCCCGCGCCGCGTCGCCGCGTCGCTCAACAGGGCGATGCTCTTGGGGGAGCGCGCCGGGATGGACAGAAAGCTCAAGGAGACCTTCATCGCCGCCGGGGCGATGCACCTTTTCGCCGTCTCCGGCCTCCATGTTGGCGTGGTGCTTGTCGTCATCTGGGCACTGCTCAGGCTGCTGAGGTGTCCGTTCCGCCTGCAGGCGCTTCTTGCCCTGCCGGCGGTCTGGGCGTATGCGTACATGATCGGCATGCCGCCGAGCGCGTCCCGCGCGGCCACGATGGCGACGTTCTACCTTCTCGCCCCGCTTTTTATGAGGCGGCGCGACGCGCTTGCGGCGTGGGCGCGCACGTTTCTCCTTTTCCACGCAATTAGCCCGGAGCGCCTCTTCGACGTAGGGTCGGCTATGTCGTTCACGGTGGTATTCGGCATACTTGCCGCCGACCGCCTTGCGAAATCGCTGGACATGCCTTTCGCGGCGCGCTCGCTCTTCATGGTATTCGCGGCATGGGCAGCGGGAGTGCCGATTGCCGCTCACGTCTTCGGCAGGGTTGTTCCGGGCGGGCTCCTCGCCAATCTCCTCCTGATGCCGCTTGCAGGGGTGTCGCTTTCGCTTGCGCTTGTCGGCGCGGCGGTTGGCTGCGCCGTGCCGTTCATTGGCGCGTACTTCAACAATGCCGCCGCGCTCGTAACCGACGCGATGCGGGGGATTGCGTGGGCGGTGTCGCGGCTTCCGCTTTCGAGCATCGAGACTGGCCCGTGGTCGGCATGGCAGTGCGCGGCGTGGTACCTGGTGGTTGTGCTCGCGGCGCTTCTTGTGTATCTTGTCGTTACGCGCCGCCGCAACTACCTCGTCCCTGCGTAGTTTTCGGCTGCGGTGCTCTTGGCTGTGTGCTCGCCTTGCTAGCTGTGCCTGCCTTACCTTGCTGTGTCAATGTGCGGCCACGAGCAGGGGTAACCGTGCTCCCGTACCATCTTGGGCGATTTGCGCGTCCCGCGACCGCTCGGCGTATACGTATACGCCGTCGGGTCGCGTTCCTGCGCAAATCGCCTCAAGCTGGCTTAGGTTCGCTCGGCTGACGGCCCCTGTCGTGGCCGCGCTTGGCAACTCTGGCGGTGTCGTGCCGGGGGCGCGGGTTCATCGCTCGGCCCCGTGCGCAGCCGTCGGGCGCTCCCG
>JAEEHL010000179.1 GCA_016280825.1 Verrucomicrobiota bacterium | reverse complement strand
TAGCCGACGGCGAGTATCTCGGTCGCGTTCGTGAAGTTCGCAGAGACCCATACGTCGTCCTGGCCGAAGCCGTCGTGGGGGAAAGGCAATATGCGCGGAAACCGCGCCGCGACTCCGTTCGTGGCGACGGCGACGTCGCCGTTGCGGAATAGCTCGATCGCGGCGGAAACGAGGTCGTTGGTGTCGCGGCCGATCGCGGCGTCAGTCCACGAAAGGCGGCAGGAGTTGGACGGCGTATGCTCGAACGCGAACGATGTGATGCCGGGGACGATCTCGAACGGCGCGCCTGCGGAGGCGACGGCGTTCGTGTCGAAAGGCGTCGCCCAGACCTCTCCGAAGGAAACGACCTCGACGCCCGGGAGGTGGTTCGTGCCGTGCGGGAAGACCCAGCCGTCCTCGAAGCCGAGCCAGAACGAGTCCCTCCACGCTCCGCGAAGGTTCCAGTTCGCGGCCTTCCATTCGGCCTGCGAGGGCTGCGGCGCGGCAAGGGAGAGGATGCGCGGCGGCGAGTTCGTCTTCGAGCCGCCTATCGCCATGCACACGAGAAACATGACAGCCGCCACGGCCTTCGCGGAGAGGGGCAGCCTCGAAAACGCGGCGAGCAGAGCTGCCGAGGGGCGTCGGAGGCGGCGCGAGCTCGCTGCAAGCACGGGGACGAGCAGCAAAAGCGCCAGGAGGCAGGCTTTCAGCAGCGCGTTCTGGAAGGCCTCGGCCATCGTCACCTTATCCTCAGTATGAGGGCGTCCACCACCACCCTGCTCGAGACCTGCACGGAATCGGCCCCGCGCACCACGACCCTCGCCATGTTCCAGTCCGGGCTGAAGCACGTGGGGGTCACTGTTTCGGGGAACGAGGGCGAGAAAAGGCGTCTTGCGGAGCGGTCGCGGTCGAGCATGAGCGTCCAGTCGAGGCGGCGGCCAGTCCCGGCGGCGCGGCGCAGGACGTTTGCGCGGCGGTCGCGCCAGAACCACCCGCCGCAGTCCCAGCCGACGCAGAGCTCGCCCTCCGATAGCCCAAGCGCGCCGTCGCCGTCGGCGTCAGCGCCGAAGACGACCTCAACGCAGTTCGTGTGCGAGGCGTCAAGCTCGATGGAGAGCCGCCACTTGTTCTCGGCGGGCAGGCCCGCGTCGAAGACGACATTAGTCTCGGCCTCGGCAAGCGGGCGGACGGGCGCGGGGGCGTCGTTGACCGCAAGGCGCGCGCCGCCTAGGGCGGGCGCGGCGAAAAGCGCAAGGAGCGCGGCTGTCATTGCGGGTTTCATCTGCCTCGTAGTATATCATTTTTCCGCGGCGGTTTCACCTGTTTTGCCGACTGGTTTTTCCGCCGCGCCGCCTCGATAGACTTCAGGCGCGCGCGGTATTCACGGCAACGTAGCGCATGCTTTATCTCGCAGAACTCCTTCAGCGACGTCACGCCCGCCAGCTCCAGCTGCCGCTTCGAATATTCAAACGCGCCTTTGCTCGTCGGGCGCGTGTTCACGCCCATGCGGGCAGTCGCACTTTCAAGGTAAACTGCCCACGCAGTCTGCACGGCTTCTGTCTTTTTCTCGGGATGAGTCTTCCCGTGCTTTCTGCTGCGTTGCGCATACGTCTCCACCGTCTTTGCCACTGCCTCGACCTTCTCGCCTACTGCCGCGATGCCGCTCTTGCATTCGATCAGCTTCTGGTTTGTCTGCGCGAAGCAGGTCTGCATTGTGCTTTTCACGTCCGCCGCAATCGACTTCAGCTCCGCGTTTGCATGGCGAAGCTCCCTCGCGCAAAGGCGCACTTCAAGCGGCTCGTCGTTCAGCTCCGCGCCGATGCCGCGCAAGAGTTCGATGGGCGTCAATTCCATGTTCTCCGCGATGCGCCGCATCCTGCCGAGCTTCACCGTGTCGACGCTCAGGACAAGCCGCACGAACCTCTCGTGCGAGATGTGCGATTCGAAGTATTCGCCGTAGCCCCTGCCCTCGCACACGGTGTGGAGCGTTTCGCATAGTTCCGCTACTTCGTCGCAGAGGACGGCGACGATTTTCTCGCAGTACGGCTTTTTCGTCGTCGCCCTGAGGTCTATCGTCTTGAGCGCGTCGTCGAGCTTGCGCAGAAACTCCTCGTCGCTGCTTGCGAAGATGTCCTCTACCCACTTGCCCTTAAGCAACCGGCCAAGTATCAGGCGTATGATGTCACGGATAGCCTGTGCGTATGCAACCTGTCGTAAGACAGCGTTTTTCAAGCTCGTCATTGTAAAATTCTTTCATGATCTTCTTTCTCTGTTCACTCGATAGGGTCGGCTCCACATGCAGCCAAAGGAACCCTATGCCTGGATAAGAGTGAAGTCTATCAATTAATTCGATGCGAATCAAGGGGGGATATATCAACACATATCAACGGCTACCGAAAACTGCGAAAATGCCGCGCTTCAATGGCAGCAACCCTCGCTTTCGCTTCCCCCTCTTCTGACCCGTCCAGCCAATCTCGCGTCACGCTACACCAATCTCGCGTCACGCTACAGCCAATCTCGCGTCACGCT
>JAEEHL010000178.1 GCA_016280825.1 Verrucomicrobiota bacterium | reverse complement strand
CTTGTATGCGAAGGTGTACTTCACTTGTCCTGCTTCTTCGTCTCAGGCTTGATCTTCAGCGGCTCGGTGGGCATCGCGTGAACCTTATCCCAGATCGCCTTCTGTACGTCGTTCGTCGGCGCAGGCGCCCAGCCCTCTCGGCAGGCCGTCTTGTAGTTCGTCATGGCGCGGACGGTGACGCCGAGCGTCTTGAGGTACTCCTGGTAGTAGCCGACCATGTCGACCGGGATTGAGTCGACCGTCGTGTCCAGCTTCCTGAGCGACGTCGCGTTCATCATGTTCCCGGGGAACTGCGACGACCCGCCGCCGCAGAGAAGCGAGAACGCCCTTATGATCTCCTTCGTAGTGCGCGAACCGATGAACCGCGTCTTTGCCTTTTCCGTCGGAAGGTCGTCGACAAGCTTTGCGACGTTCACGACGCCCCAGTGGTCCTCGGGCGCGACAAGCATCGCAGGCGTCGTCTCGTCGTCGACGACGACCACCACGACCGCCGCGTCCAGCGACTTCATGAATTCCTCGGGCTTTCCGGCCGCGGACTTCGCCGCGACGATGTTGCAGCCTGTCGCCTCCATAAGCGTACCTGCCGCCAGCTCGATGTTCGTGAACGCGACCCTGCTCTGCGTGTCGACGAACGCAACCTTGCCCTTGAAGCTGTCGGGGCGCTCTATGTCCCCTCCGCGCAGACGGTAGTGCCGCTGCTCGGGCGTCTCGCCTTCATGGGCGGCCGGCGCCTGCGCGAAAACGGTCATGGCCGCGCCGGCCAGTGCCGCGGCCAGAGTCAATGTTGATGTCTTCATTTAGCTTGCTCCTCGTTGTTGTCTTTGTTTCTCGTTGCGTTGTAGATCTTGAACCGGTGCCTGACGGCCGTCGGAAGCTCCAGCGGCTTGCTGCCGCGCTCATCCAGCATCTTGTTCGCCGCCTTGACGATGTCGTCGTACGCCTCCTGGGTGAGGCCCTTTTCCTGCGTCATCTCTATGACCATGTTCTCCAGATCCTGGCGGTACGCGCCCAGCTCCTGGAACTGGTCGCGCGTCTCGGCAAGCACCTTGTTGATGTCCTCTCCGGCCGCCATGCGCTCCCTAAGCTCGTCGCGCAGCGCCTGGACGCCGGCCTTCAGTTCCTTGACGTACTGGTCGTCATCCTTGTCGTATACTATCGGCGTGTCCAGCGACTTGACGAACGCCTTGTCGAAGCCCTTGTAGAGGTCGGCGCTGTCGCCCACGAGCGCCTCGCCGGGCTCCATCTCGAGGATGTGCGCGAGGAGGCGGTCGGTCGGCTCGTCGAACGTCTTGTCGGCTACCGTGACGCGCGCCACCTCCGCAGTGATGACGTGCTTGGACACCTTGCGGAGCCTCCCGTCGACCATAAGCATCTTGCCGTCCCTTATTTCGCCGACGCGCTGGGGCTTGAGCGGCTTGGGTGGCGCTTCCTCGGCCGCGCGCTTGGCACTCGGCCTCGCGGGCTTCGCGACCTTGGTACGCGCGCTCTTCTTCTCGACGGGCGCGGGCTTCTTCGGCTCGTCTTTCCTCCCGGAAAGCAGAACGCACAGCGCGGCGATTCCGAGGACGACGACGATCCCGCCTGCCAGAAGTCCCCTGCTCAACGACGGCTTCTTCTTCTGCGGACTCTTCGAGTACGATGCCCGATTCCAGCTCATGATGCTCCTTTTTCCTTCTTGTTCATGTATCGAAACCTGAGATAGCCACGGCCTTCGGAATGCCCAGACAGCTCGGCGAGAGCCGCCGCCGCACCGTGCTCGTCGCCTCTCGCGAGCGCGACCCTCCACCTTAGATATGTCATCTGCGCACCGCCCAGCGCACCGCGCGACGACCATTCCCAAAGCGCACGCTCCGCCCTGTCGGCGCTCGCCGCGGCAGACGCCAGGTACGCCACCTCGCACGCGGCGTATATGCCGCGGAATCGCCTGTCCAGCACGGTGTCGCCGTCGCCCCCCGTCGTCGCGTCCCACACTTCGCGGAAGCGCTCCAGCAAACGCGGGACATCCTCCGTCCGCCCGAGCTCGCAGAGCGCGAACACGTACACGTTGTACGCAATCATCATGAATCGGATGTCCTGCTTCTCCGCAAGCGCGAAGTGCCGCACGCACTCCTCCAGGTCGTGCGTAAACTCGAAGTGGTACGCCCCCAGGCTCGCATGAGCGACGGCGTTGGGCTCGCCGTCCACCTCAAGCGTGCGCGAGAAGAGCGCGCCGTCGTCCCTCCAGTATCCGGCCTGATGCCACGACCGGCCCGAAAGCGCGGCGACCGCTGCGGCAAATGCAGCGCATAGAAATACCCTGTGCATGGGCCTCGCGGGCAATTCGAAAGCGGCGACCACGAGGAACCCCAGCCCGATCGCAGGAATGTAGGTGAACCTGTCGGCGAAGGCATGGAAGCCGAAGTTCGCGATGCCCAGCATGGGCGCAATGGCCACGGCAAACCACACGAGGCCGGCGAGCGCAAGGTCGCGGCGAGCGAATTCCAGCACGAGGCGGCGCTCCCTTAGCTGGCGCAGCGCGAGAGCGAGGTACGCAAGCGCGCGCCACAGGCAGAAGAAGCCGGCGAGCGCAGTGACCGCAACCCCCCACTGCCAAAGACGCGGCATCATTGGAAACTTCTTCATGCACTGGGGCGCAAGCCACTGCGGCCAAAGGGTGTTCCTTACGTAGATCCCAAACGCGCTCGCCGCGTCCACGATCCGCGGCAGGAGCCCCTCGTGGAACATGTCGACGGTCGCGCCGCCCGCCTTCTGCTGATAGGCCGCGAAGAGTCCGAGAAACAGGGCGAACGCGGCGGGAAAAGCATACCGCCTCAGGTCGAGCCGCCCGAGGACGAAGGCGTCGAGGACGAGGCAGAGTAGCGGAAAAGTCATCACGCTCGGCTTGCAGAGAGAGCCGAGGACGAACGAGCCGCAGGCGATGACGTCCCAGTCGCGGCGGTCCTTGAGCCAGAGGACGAGGGCGACAAGTTCGAAGAACAGGCTCAGGACGTCCTTGCGGCTCGAAAGCGCGACGACGCTCTCGACCCTTAGCGGATGCACCGCCCATAGAAGCGCAATGATAATCGAGAAAACTGCTGAACCGCTTTTTCGTGTATTTAGTGTATTTCGTGGTTCATAAAGAAACTGTACGTGGCCAAATCTTGCAACTATCTCACTGAAATACACATACACCAAAACGGCGTTCACTCCGTGCATGAGGATGCCCGTAACGTGCCAGAAGCCGTACCGCACGCCGAAAAGGGCCCTGTCGAGCGCATAGCTCGCCCATGTGAGCGGCATCCAGATTCCGCAGGAAAGGTCGGAGAACCATTCATTGACCCCCGACGGAATCCGCTCGACGTACAGGTAGTCGTCGAAGTTGACGAGCCCATAGCCCGAGGCGCGGATGAACGCGGCTACGGAAAAGACAAAGACGACGGCGGCGGGAACAACTCGCCGCAGCCACCATCCGCCTGTCTCGAAGTCTCTCGTCATCGCGCCCTAAACGAAAGACCCGCCCGTGTTTTCACGGACGGGCCTTCCCTTGTCCTGATGTCCGAACTCAAGTCCGGACAATCCTACTTACGCGCGCTTGCGCTTGAGAGCGAGGCCAGCGACGCCGAGGAGGAGCAGCAGACCAGAGGTCGGCTCCGGAACCGCCGATGCCGAGTACCAGCCCGCGCCCGCGTAGCCAGCGGTGGCGTCCTTGAACGCCGCCGAGTACGCGTTCTGGCTGCCGAAGGTGACCGTGCCAGCGCCAACGTCAGTGCTCTCAATCGCTGCATAGTCAGAGATGTAGACGCCGTCGTTGCCGTCTTTGTCCTTGCCGAGCACCACGAAATACGCGTTCTCAAGACCGGTTGCGTCGAAAACAGCAGAGTTGTCAGACGCACGACCAGCTGTGAACGTGTTCTGCGCGAGCGTAGAGCCGAGCGTCGTCGAGAGCGTACCAGCGAGGAGGCCCGCGACGATATCAGCCTGCGCCACCGTGCCAGCCGCGAACAGGTAGCCAGTACCCGCATAGCGGTTAGCGGTCGCGCTGCCCTGCCCGTCAAACAGACGGCCAGAAGGTGCAGACCACTGATACGACGCTGCATTCGCGGAGACTGCCGCCGCCACGAGCGCAACCATTACCATTAGTTTCTTCATTGTTGTTTTCCTTGTTCTTGTTTTTGCACGTCACACTATGCAACGCACGAAATTACGGAGCGGGAATCGGGGTGGGAATCGTAAGCGTGAGACCCGCGCCCTTGACCCAGACGCCCGTGCCAGCGGGAATCGTAACCGTAGTCGCATCGACAACAGCACCACCGGACTTCCAACCCGTTGTGACATCGTCATCGAACCACTGATAGTTAGCCGTCATCTTGCCCTGCGCATTGAGGAACTGGATTGAGAACTGACCAGAGGTGCCGCCTTCATCCTCAATCTCATCATACGGCTCATAGCCAGTGACTGCGAGATCGGCGAGCGTGAGATCAACAGGGGTAGTGTTGCCGACCGCCTCAAAGCCTGTAGCAGCAAAGTTCTTGACGATATCTGCATCAGAAACGGCACCAGAAGATGTCATCGAAAGACCGGCGCCCTTTGTCCAGACAGCACCAGCCGCCGAGAGCTTAACGGTCGAAGCGTCGACAACGGCGCCAGCAGACTTCCAACCCGTCGTGACATCGTCATCAAACCACTGATAATTCGCCGTCATCTTGCCAGACGCATTGAGGAACTGGATTGAGAACTGACCAGAGGTGCCGCCTTCATCCTCTTCCTCATCATAAGGATCATAACCAGTGATCTTGATATCGGCGAGAGTAGCGGAACCATCAGCAGCCCCGATCGACTCGAACGACGCCGCCTTCATCGCAAATCCCGTAGATGTTGCATCCTGTGTCTTATAGCCGACATCTATATAAACCAGTTTTGGGGCGGGTTGCGGGGGCTTGCGCGGGGTGGGGCGGGGCGCGCGGCGAAGGCGCAAGAAAGCATAGTGTTTGCTGGGGTTTTGCGAGGATTGCGGGGATTATCGCGGAGTATCGAAAAGTTGTCGATTGGTTTGTGGGGCTTGCGCGGTTTTTTGAGGCCCTGAAAACCTTGCCTCTAATGGGTCTATGCGGAACTCCCTTGCCGCTATTTTAGGCCAGTATAAACCAGTATAACGGGCGGATTGTGCAGTATAAAGCGGTATG
>JAEEHL010000177.1 GCA_016280825.1 Verrucomicrobiota bacterium | reverse complement strand
GATAGGCGACGGAGTACATGCCGATGTCGTCAAGGTCCTGCACGTCGTTCTCGTAGTTCGCGGCGGTCGTCTTCTTGACCGCCCTGTCGAAGCCGGAAGGCGTCTTCGCGACGTCCGTGGGCTTCACGGCGCCGGGGAGCGTGGCGAAGTTGTAGTGCATCACGAGCTCCGTCGGGAGCATCGGGAGGCCGTCGTTGTCGTTGCGAGTGCCCCCGTTCACCCAGACCTGGTAGACGTCAATGCGGTTCGACCGGGCGTCTGCCATCGTCATGCGCCGCCTGTAGTTCTCGAGTATCTCCGCGCCCGTGCGCGCGCCGTCCCAGACGCGGACTTCGTCGACGTAGCCCTGGTAGAACTCGCGCATGTAGCCGTAGTCCACGCTCTCGGTGAGGAGCGGGTTCATGCGATCTTCGACGAGAGGGGTGTGAATCGGCCTTGCGCCGATGTAGAACGTGGTGGGCACGAACTCGTACATGTCGTAGAGCGTTCCGGTGCCGACGTCCTGATTCACAAGCCTGACGCCGGTAGCCGGGATCAGCGTCGTCGCGGCGGTGTCGGCCACAAGGCCGTTCACGTAGAGCGTGAGCTTCTTGCCGTTGTACGTCATCGCGACGTGCGACCACTCATTGAGCGGCAGTATCTGGCCCGTCACGCGCTGGCAGCTCACCGGCTCGTTGCTGCCAGACTCAAGCGCATCGGCGTTGTCGAAGAGGCCGAAGACGCGCCCTTCCGTGTCGAGGCCGAAGCGGAAGTTGGAGCGAATGACGTACGCCGGGTTCAGCACCGTGTTGCCGCCGTAGAGCGAGCAGCGGTCGAGGATCGTCTGCTCGACGCCGCGCTTCTCGGGCCGCACCCACGCCTCGACGGTGAACTGCTTGAGCATGTCGTTCGCGTCGGAGCCGCGGTACGCCTGCGTCTTCGTCATCATGAAGGAGTCGCTGCCGTCGAACCACGCCGCCTGGCGGCGGTCCGGGTCGGAGAAGTCCAAGGGGTCAGTCGCGACCTTCACGGTCTTTATGATCTCGCGGCCGTCGGCCACCCAGTCGTTGTCGGTGTCGTAGCCTTCGTTCTCCTCGAACGTCCAGCCGAATTCCGGCGCAGGGTCGCTCGGGAGCTCGCGCATCGAGCCCTTGACGGCGTTGTCGTAGTAGAGGTCGCTCGTCGCGAACTGCATGACCTTGAACGGCAGCTCCCCGTCGGGGTTGTCAGGGATTCTGACGGGCGAGAAGTTGCGGTAGTACTGGTTCACGAAGCTCATGCCGAGCCCCGGGTCGGTGAACCACGCGGGCGTCGGGTCGGTATGCGTCGGCGCGGGCGAGGTAAGGTTCGCCCTCAGCATTTCCTCGTAGTTGTTGATGCCGTCGCCGTCGGGATCGGCCTCCTCGGTGCCCGCGAACCACGGGTACATCACGAAGTCGAACTTCAGGGGGGCGTTGATCGGCCCCTGACGCTGGGGCGATATGACGGGCGGCGGATACCCCATGAACGCCATAGAGCGGTCGTAGTCGACGTTCGTCCACTCGTTGAAGGCGGCGTTGAACTTGTCGCCTATTCCGTACGCATCGGCGATGATGTCCTTGTTGCCGGGCTCGGCCGAGCCAAGGAGCGGGTTGAGACCGTGGAACATCTCGTAGTAGTCGTCCATTCCGTCGCCGTCGGTATCCCACGCGCGCGGGTCGGTGGAGACGTAGGGGATGTAGGCCCGAAGATCCGTCTCGCTGAACCTCGGCGACATCAGCGGCGGCAGCAGTATCGCCGGGTTGGAGAGGACGACGTCGGTGTAGGAGCGGTCCCAGTACTTCTCGGGCATGCTCATGTAGCCGCAGAACTTCCAGCCCATCTGCGTCCAGGGCTGGCTGAAGGATCCGCCGGAGCTCATGCGGTTCAGGACGGCCGTCGCAAGGCTGCTCACGTTGGAGGTGACGGTCGTTATGTAGTTCGTAACGACCACCGACGTCATCTCGTTGGTGACAACGTCCATCCCGTTCGTCGTCACCGTGACGGTGACGCCCTCGGGGCCGTATGCGTTCATGGCGGCCATCACCGTGAACTCGCCGGCGCTCTGCGCCATCGGCGTAAAGGCAAGGAAGCCCTGCGTATGCGGGAACATGGCCGGCGCCACGCTTTCGTAGAGGACGCGGCCCATGAGGGGCGTGGTGATGTCGTCCCAGCGGAAGTGGCGCACCGTCTGCACGAGGTACTCCTGGTAGTTCTCGAGCCCGTCGTGGTCGAAGTCGACGTCGCGCACCGTCCCGAGGAGCGGGTCGTAGGAATGGCTGGGCGGGTCTGCGGGCGGCGGATCGTACGGATCGGTGTATACGTCGCCGGGCCACGTCGCGTCCATGCCGCCGACGATGTACTCGCCGGCATATTCCGACTGCCTATCGCCGAGAAGCCCGTCGGCTATGGCGACGACGTTCGTCGCGTCGCCGATGACGTCCGCGACGGTCCTTATGCTGCCGGCGTACTGGCGCTCCCACGGGTCGGGCAGGCCGTCCTGGTCGGTGTCGACGGTAAGCGGGTTCATGCCGCCGCCGCGGATGCAGCGCGAACCGTCGTCGGAAGGCGTGCCGAAGATGAACGTGTAGACCCTGCCCTCGTTCAGCAGGTCAAGCCCCTCGAGGCTGTCCGCAATGGAGTCGCGGTCTGTGTCGGCTTCGTCGGGGTTCGTCGGGAAGAACTTGTTGAACCAGCCGTATATCTGGCTGCCCTCGTTGCGCGGGCTGTTCCTATAGATGGATTCGCATGTGCTGTACGCGTCGCACGTGTCGAGACCAGCGAACTCGAGCTCGTACGGAAGGCCGTCGTCCTCGATGTCGCGCGGCAGTATGAGCATGAGGTTCCTGCCGAACGGCGGCGGATCCTCCTCGTCGCCTGGCGCCGCGTTCGGGTTGCGGCGCATGTAGAGCTCCCAGCCGTCAGGCACGCCGTCTCCGTCGGAGTCGGCGCCGTGGCCCTTCACGACCGCATGGCTGGAACCAGACGCCGCAAACGCCTCTGCAAGGCGCTCCGATATGTCGGTCGTCGTGGAGCTGGTCGGATCGGTGGCAGTGCCAGTGCCGGCGGCGTCGCCCGTGGTATCGTCGCTGGTGGTGGCATCGGCAGTCTGGCCATCATCCACGGCATTCTCGATAAGGACCGAAGGCTGCGTCGTCATCGCCCTGATCCAGCCCCAGACCCCGCCGGACGTCGCATCGGGAATCTCCGGTATCGCCCCGGGGTCGCCCGGGAAGTTGACGTTGAACGCCATGCGGTATCTCGCGAGCAGGTATTCGTCGTATGCGCTGTACTTCTTCGTGTTCACCGCAACGCCCGCCATGTCGTACTCGCCCTGGGGCGTCCAGCGCGTGCTGAGCAGCCCCCTTGCGTTCATGTACCACGCCGTCCTCGGGTCGAAGCCGTAGATGCTGCGCACCTGGTCGTGGAGGTAGACGAAGCTCTCTTCATAGAGTTTCGCGTCTACCGGTATCGTGCAGGCCCTCGTGTCTATCGGGCAGAGGAACGCGCGGTAGATGTTGTCTTCGCCGACGGGAACGACGTCGTTGTCGCGGCCATACCTGAACGGCTCGGGGCCGTCGCCCCAGTCGTAGACGATGGAAGCCGCGGCGCCATTGAGCTGCACTTCGTGGTTCGCAGTCATCTTTATGATGTTCGAGACGAAGTTGCCGTTGTCGTCGTATACGGGCT
The DNA here is from genome assembly GCA_016280825.1 of Verrucomicrobiota bacterium. Classification (GTDB taxonomy): domain Bacteria; phylum Verrucomicrobiota; class Kiritimatiellia; order RFP12; family UBA1067; genus UBA1067. The sequence continues at coordinate 9,395 of JAEEHL010000177.1, read as the reverse complement.
CCCTCTCGTAGTCGATGCCCTCCCTGAGCTCGCCAGAGGCGTCGAAGTACATCCGCCCGGTCGACTCGTCGAACCACGCTATGACGCCGGGGTGGTAGTCGTAGGCCATGAAGTCGCCGTCTTCGTTGGCGTACTTCGCCCCGACGCCGCCGCTAAGCGGGTCGAGGCACATCATGACCTCCCAGCCGTCGCACATGTGGTCGCCGTCGGTGTCCCAGTGGCAGGGGTTCGTGCCGATGATAAGCTCCTCGAGGTCCGAAAGGCCGTCGTCGTCGAAGTCATACGTAGCCCTGGCCTCGTCGTTTTCGCGAGGGCTCAGCGGGTTGAACAGGCGCTCGACCTCGGAAAGCGGAATCTCGTGGCCCGACACGAGGCGCTCCGGCCAGAAGCGCTCGAACGCATATCTCTGGCCCGCCTGCAGCTTGTAGCCGCCTCCCGGCACCCACACGTGCGCCGCGTACCAGAAGAAGTATTCCCAGCCGTCGGGGAGGTTGTCGGAGTCGGTGTCGTCCATCGTCGGGTCGAGGCGCGCCTGCCTGCCCTTCGGCTCCGGGCTCCAGCTGCTGAGCGCGTCGGCCGGGATCTCGAACCACGCCTCGCGCTCGGCGGGGGCCTTCGCGCGCTCGTCGGAGATCTCCTTGAGCGTCTTCCCCTCGACTGCCACGTAGTAGGCGTTGGACTCAACGGTCGTGAAGTCGGGGTCGCTTATGCCCTTCTCGTTGAGGCCGGTGCCGAGGCCGCGGAACTCGCGCCTTGTCGTGAAGGCGAGGCCAATCGGCGCGTAGCTCGAGCCGGTGCTGTTCACGTTCGCAATCTGGCCGTTCGCGCCGTAGATGCCGGGGAGGTAGTCCTCGTCGGGGTTGGAGCCGGCGATGTCGCGGAGGTCGTCCTGCACGGAATCGTACCCGAGGACGTCAAGTATCTTGCCGTTGCCCCACGTCGTGTGGACGAACACGTCGGGCACGCCGTCCTGGTTGATGTCGCCCAGGTTGTCGGTGGTGAGCCATTCGCGGGCGAATATCGCCTCGACGTGCGTGTCGATGTAGTTGCCGTCCTGCGTGGTCTCCGTCGGGAGCTGCACGCGGCTGCTCGTCACGCGCCCTGGGCGCTCGGGGAGGATCGTGTTGTTCAGTATGGATATGTTGGCGCTGTTTGCGGACTGGCCGGGCTCGGTCACGAGCCAGCAGTAGAAGAAGCTGTCCTTGCCGTCCGGGTCGGAATACTCGTAGGGGCTGCCGGGCACGGTGTCGGGGTCGGACCGGTTGCCGCTCCCGTCGATGGCGATGTCGGACCCTCCTGAGAGGTTGCCGTCGTCAACGTCGCCCATCTTGTAGCCGTAGGCGTAGATCGTCATGGTGACGAGCTTCGAGCAGTTCCACTTTAGCGAGAACTTCTCGGCCTCGGTGAATATCGCCCCGGAGACGTACGTATGGCCCTCGCCTATGCCGGCGCCCTTGCCTGCGAGGACGTACTTCTGCGAAAGCGGCGAGGACGACGTCCCGCCGGAAGGCCCGGTGGACTGCGTGACGAGGAACTTCGACGGCGTGACCGTGAACTGCCACGTCCAGCTCCTCATGCCGCCGTCCTTGTCCTCTATCGTGAGGAGGACGTCTACGGGGCCCGTCAAGGAGCCGAAGTTAGGCACAAACGTGCCGCCTGCCGTCTCGGTGATGTTCGTCGTAAAGCCGTTCACGGGGCCCGAGATCGAGACCTTGATGCCCTCGGTGACGCCGTCCGCCCACTTGTTGGTGAAGTCGTCGATGACGTCGCTCTGCACCTTCCACGTGATCGGGTGGCCGGTGGCCAGGCCGCCGGCGACTTCCCACCTGTTGGTGTTCTCTTCGGGCGTGGCCAGGCAGTACGGCTCGACGTTGCCTATGTAGACGCGGTGGGAGCTCTCGAGATAGTACTCGTTCGCGGGGCGGTTAGGCGTCGGAAGGTTGTCGGTGTTGACGACGGACGCCTTTATCTCGAAGCCGAAGAGCTGGGAATTGTCGGTGCCGTCGAGCTCGATCGCGTTGATGGTTATGAGCTTGCGGCTCTTGTTGAGGGTGACGTAGTACACTCCCGGCTCGGTCGGCGAGGCGTAGAGGGAGTCGAGGTCGAGCCGGCCGGGGTTCACGCGGTTGGCGCCGCCGTACTGCACGACTTCGAGCTTGACCTGTATGTCGCCGTTGTAGCGGTTGTCGAAGTAGTCGAGGCCGACCTTGAACCTAGCGTTGGCAAGGTCCCTTTCGTCCAGTGTAGTCTCGTCGGGGTTCATCTCGTTGGGGCCGGTCACCTTGACGTAGGGCTGGTCCAGGACCTCCACGCTTATCGAGCAGGACTCCGTGGAGTACTTCGTCATGTCCTTGTCCTTCACCTTGCACCTGAAGGTGTAGACGCCCGCCTGGGTGAACGTGTAGTAGAAGTTCGTCGGGTTGTCGCCTGTCGGGTTGCCGTCGATGACGAACGGGTCGTCCTCGTAGAGCTCGCCGTCGAGGTACACCGACCACTGCACCTTGAAGGGATCGGCCGTGGACTCGAGGTCGAACTGGCCGGGATCGGTGACGTCGGGGCGGAAGCGCCGCGTCTGGCCGACCGGCACCTTCGTCGGGTACGTAGCGCCGTCTTCGTACGCGTCGGCGCTGTCGTTCACGTAGATGCCGCCCATGACGGGCTCGACGTTGTACACCCTGAAGTTCAGCTCCTGCGAGGTCGGGTAGCCGGAGATTATGTTCGCCGGGTCGAACTTCTTGGACGTGCAGAGCACCACGGAGAAGCGGTACTTCGCGCCGTTCTTCGCGGCGTTCGCGCCGTCGAGCGCCATCATCGAGGCGGGCGTCCAGTCGACGACGTCCTTGTTGATCTTGATGCCGCTCGAGCCCTCGGCCACGACCGAGAGGTTGGTTACGATGAAGTTCTCGTCAAACGTCCCCAAGTCGATCTCGTCGTCGGAGTAGAGGAAGGCGTAGGCCGTCTGGCCGAGCTTCACCTGGTCGTCGCCCGAGAAGAAGCCGATCTGGAAGTTGATGTCGTCGCCTTCGTTGTACTTGTCGTCCTTGCCGTCGATTGTGCGCACGACGACGGTCGTGACGTCCTTCACGTTCACCTGCGACGTGTAGATCTCGCTCCACTGCCTGCCGTACGGCGACATCACCTGGATGGTGATCGTCTTGTCGCCGGAGGTGTTGTAGGTGATCGTCGGGAGCTTGGTGTTGTCGTCTTTGGAGACGAGCTTCTCGTTCTTGTAGATGTACTTGTCCTGAAGCGTCGTGCCGTTGATCTTCACCGTGTAGCCGGTATCCTCGTCGGTGATGTCGGCGTAGATGTCCGAGAGCGAAATCTCAAGGGAGAGCGGAGTTCCGCTCTCGACGGCGTCTTCGTGCTCCGCGCCCGTGATGACGGGCTTCGCTGCCTTGATGGTGAAGCCCGCCGCATAGAGGTTGCGTATGCCGGAGGCCGTCTGCTCGCCGTCGCCGAGCGTGGGCGTGAGGCGTATGGGCTTCGCCCTCGTGCGCGTGTAGTCGTCGCTTCTCAGGGGGTAGATGTAGATGTACTGGCGCGCCGTGGAGTTGGCGGGTATCTCGACGGTAAGCGCAGTCTCGCTCTCGGCCTTCGTGGGCGTCGCGGCGACGCTCTCGTCCTGCGCAAAGCGGAAGTAGTCCTCCCACTTGATGTCGGCGGAGTCGTTGCCGTTCGTCGCGAGGAAGGTCGGCGTCAGCGTGACGTGCACGGGCACGTCCACTTCCTGGTTCAGGTACACCGCAACCGCGCTCTTCGCGTTTTCGAGGTCGCCGTCCGCCGTCACTTCCGTCGGGTTGATCTCGACGTAGACCGAGGCCGCCTCCTTCTCGGAGCACATTACCGGAACTTCGATGTAGTCGACGACGCGGTCGTTGTTGACGTCGTAGGTGAAGTCCCTGTACGGGCTCAGGACGAGAGTCGCCGTCTTCGGGTAGGAGACGCCGTACAGCCTGAACGCGCCGTAGATGTCGCCGCCGACGATCGTCACCTTGGCCATCTGCACCCGCGTCGTCTGGTCCTCGACCTCGTTGTTAGAGTTCAGCACCTTGTTCGTGACGACAATCGCCTCGAAGCCGCCCTGTATCCTCACCGCCGATTCGTCGGTGGACCAGACGTACAGCTCCACCGCCTCGTCGACCGCGGCATCCGCCACGATCTGCGCGGAACCGTAGCCGATCTTCGTGGAGGCCTCGTGGACGGAGCGCCACACGCCGGGGTCGGGATACTCGGGGGCGACCTCCCACTCGGGGTGGAAGTCCACCGTCTTCACGAAGAAGCCGCACTTCTTCAGGGTGAAGTCGGTCTCGCGCGTCCCCCAGGGCCTCTGGTTCAGCAGCTGGTCGACGCTCGAGGCGAGCACGAGCTCCGCAAAGTTGCCGTCGTTCGCCTCGCCCGTCACGTTGTCCTTGTCGCGGATCTGCCACTTGCCCTGGTCGCCGTTCGCCGTGGAAAGGCGGTTGAAGACGTACGCGGAGGCGCTCCCGGCCTCGCTCGCGGGAACGTAGTTGCCGAACTCGTCCTCTACGGCGAGCTTGATGGGCAGGGCGAAGTCGCCCGGCTTCGTCGTGTACTTGAAGATGAAGTCGGTGTAGTAGTAGCCGTCGCCAGTGGGCGAGGCGTACGTGAACTGCGTCTCGACGAGGTCTGCCCAGCGCAGCTTGCCCGACACGAACACGCCCACCTGGAGCGGGTACATGATCTCGTCGAGCGTCGGGGAGCCCCATGTCGCGTCGTTGTGGACGAGCCGCCAGTGCGGGCTGGTGACGGAGTGCCGCACGAGCCTCATCACGAAGTAGCAGTCGCGGCCGGCCGAAAGCGGCGCGTCGAGGGTGGCGTATGCATCCGCCTGCACGAACGAGGCAGAGCCGCTCGTCGACGGCCTGCACGGGCGGATTTCGTAGATGTCGGCCGCCTGCGCCGTTGCGCAGAGCGCCGCGAAACCTGCAAGGGCGAGCCCCTTCTTCATCATGTTCATCGTCTTCATCACTTCGTCTCCTTCTTCTTCGACTTCTGCAAATCCGTGTCACGCAGCATGCGAGAGCGCACCAGCGCCATCGACTTCTGCCTGTTTGCCTCGAACTTCTTCGCGAGTCCAAGCTCTTCTTCCCTGAGGCGCTTCACCTCGTCGCCCTTCCCCTCCGGGTCCTTCTCCTCGGCGACCTTTATCCTCATCCTGAGCGACTGGAGGTCGCGCATGAGCGCCTTCTGCTCGTTGCGCTGCTCCTCGATTGCCGCCACGTACTTCGGGTCGGACATGCGCTTTTCCAGCGGAGACCTCGTGTCGGGCTTTTCGGGCGCGCGCACGCGGCCCACGACGAACGCGACGACCGCCGCCAGGACCGCAAGGCCGAGTGCGACGCCAATCGCGAGAAGCGGCGAGAATTTCTTCTTCACATCGTCACTCATTTAGTAGATTCTCCTTTCTCAGCATCTCGACCTCCCTCATTTGCATCTGCGTGTCTATCATCCACGAGAAGTAGATCGGCATCGAAGGGTCGTACTCATCCCAGCCGGCCGAATATCCCTGCGACTCGCTCGAACGGGGATCCACGATCTCTATCCTCGCCTGGCACTCCTTCTCGTGGCCGGCGGGATAGAAGGAATCCCCATTGAAGACAAACCACCTGAGCGGCACCCAGTACCTGGAAAGCCAGCGGAGGTCCGTCTTGCCGTTCGCGAGGATACCGCGTATCTTGAATGTCGCGTCCGTCCAGCCGCCCCTGTCCGTGTAGTCGAGGGAGTGCGACCCGGGCTCCATGCCGCGTATGACGTACGGCGGCCAGTACTTGTAGCCGGTCGACGCGTTGTCGTTCGATATGCACATGTAGACGGACATCACGACGTTGGACGCCGTGCGCGTGCCGGCATACGACGGGTCGAACGCGTCCTTCCTAATGGGCGCCGCGCCCCACCCCACCCTGACGAACATGTCGCCCAGCGTCGGGTCGATGTCAAGCCAGTACATCTCCCTGAGGGAGAGGTTGGTGATTACGCTCCCGCCCATGTTCACGACCTGCGCGAGGGATATCGTCTCGCTGCCGGCGTTCGGCCATGCGCGGCCGTAGATGTCGGTGCCCTTCTCGAGCCAGTCGAGGATCGCCGGCGTGTAGCGGTCGTTCGGGTCGAGCCCCACGTCCACAAGGTGCGGCGAGATCGCCGCGGAGGCGAGCACCGTCACGTTGTTCGAGACGCCCTTGCCGACTTCCACCGAGTACGTGCGCGGCTCGCCGAGCTCCGTGAAGGCAGCCGCCTTGCCGTTCGTCGTGACGCTCCCCAGGACGTACCACGGGTCGACCGTGTAGGTGATGTTCGTGCCGTACGGCCGCCCCTTCTGGAAGACGATGAACGTGTTGGCGTTGGAATTGACGACATCGCCGAACGTCTGCCTGATGTGCGGGAGCGCCGGGTCGAGGTTCGCGTAGATGAATATCTCCTCGCCGTGCGGCACGGGGTGGTTGGAGTCTATCTGCTGGCCCACGTTGATGCGGCCAGGCGACTTGAGCATCGTGTTGTTCCACTTCCCCGCGTCTTCGCCCTGCGACTCGAAGACTCCAAGCGACGCGTCCGTCGGCCCGTTGTCGTAGCCAACGCCGAAGATGTTGGAGTTCTTGCCGGAGGCGTTCACTATGTCGTTCAGCAATCCAGCCTCGCGGAACACGTCGCCCATCTCGGCGTACCCCTGGTATTCCGCCCAGAGGTTCGTGCCGGAGACGGTTATCTCGTGCTCGATGATGCCGCTCGGCCTCACGAGCTGGATGGCGAACGGGTAGATCGTGCTCATCGCCCCGTTGTTGCCGAAAATCCTCGTCGGGCTTACGTTCCACACGCCGTCGAGCGTGCCGTTGGAGCGCTTGAGCTCCTTCTTGTTGTTCGTAAGCGGGCTTGCGACGACGTGGAAGGACATGTTCGAGGCTGAATACGCAGCGTCCTTGATGGCGGGCAGGTTCTCCGTGCCGAACGTCGCCGCGATGTTCGTGACAACCGTGTCGTCGGCGCGCTCGAGGAACTTGAGCTCCCACCCGTCGAGCGCGGCCTCCACGGGCGCCGCGATCTCGACGTACTGGCAGGTGTCCTCGACGTTCTCGTCCGTAACCGCGTCGAACATGGAGTAGATGTTCACCTCGTTTATCCACGCCCAGCCCGGGGCCACCGTGTCGAGCACGTTGAATGCGGAGAATCCGCCAAGGCCGTCGTCCGGCGGGTTCCTGTTGTAGTCAAGCGGCGAGAACCAGCCGGGGACGCGCCACATCGACTCGTCAATCCTGTTCGTGACGGGCGTCGTCAAGTCGCTCTTGTTGTAGTAGACGACCTCGAGCATGTACTGCACCACCTCGCCAGCCGTCGTGGAGGCGGGTATCACGCTGTCGCCGCGCCCGAGGTTGGTGGAGCGGAAGACGAGGTTCGAGTCGCTCGCCGCCGGGAGCTGCACCCTCTTCGCGCCAGGGAGGACCTTCCACGCGTCGTAGCCCCAGGGGAGCGGGCCCTTGAACCAGCTTAGGTACACCTTCGGCTCGCGCGCCGTGAAATCGACCTCGTCGGCAAGCTGCGACGCATACACCTCGCACTGCACGCCCCAGCTCTCGTTGCAGAGCGGCTGCTCGCCCTTGGAGGGGACGTTCGGCACAAAGGCCGAGCCGCTTATGTTGCTGCGGAACGCGCCCACGTTGCGGAACTTCAGGTTCGGCCTCACCGCCTCGCAGACGAGGAACTCGTCGATGATGACGCGCTGCGGGTCTTCCTCTCCAAGGGGAACCGCGAGCCTGAACGCGCTGTACGTGCCGCCCGGCGGAGTCTTGTAGGTGTACGTCTCGAAGGCGTCGTTCGTTATCGAGAAGTCCTGCACGCGCTGCCACGACGAATCGTCGGCATCGGTGGTGTGGCCCTTCCTCGCGCCGTAGAGGACGAGGAGCGCCGGCTTCGAGCCAGCCGTAGTCTTGAACTTGCGCGCCTTGAACGAGACCTCGCCCACGATGTCGTCCGTGAACGTCGGCGACTGCACAAAAGGCCTGTGGCGGTTGTAGACTATCTCCTCGCCCGTCGTCACGCCGTCCGGAAGTATCTTCGCAGGCGGGTTCACGTAGGAGTTGTTGAGGGCCATCGAGCGGCCGGCGTACGTGCCGTTCTCGGAGAAGTCGGGGAGGAACGTGCGCCCTTCGGCGTTGCAGCCGTCCTGGCCGTTCCATATCTGCCAGTCGATGTCCTTGAGTTCCGCGTCCTGGCCGACGCTGCGGATGTTCCAGCCCCACCAGGCGCGCTCGTCGATCGAGGGCTCGTCGGTGCAGGAGACCTCGGTGATGAGCACCTCGCCGAAGCGGGAAGTATCCGAGATGTTGTCAGCGACGGCCTCTACTGCCGCCGGATCCACTACGAGCCTGAACATGCCGCTAACGCCGTGGAGGCCGGTATAGACCGTGCGCGAACCCTTCACGCGCTCCTCGGCGGAAAGGACGGAGAAATTGAAGTTCGAGACCGTGTACCAGAGCTCGTCGTTGAACTGGTCGAGGTTCGCCGCCTGCGTGTAGTTGACGTTCGTCGCGATCTGCAGGAGGAGCGACGCGTTCTCCTGCGCGTTGGAGTAGGAGAAGGTGAACTTGCCCAAGCCCGAGCCGCGCCCGTATGCGTCGTCGAAGAGGGGGCTCTTTATCGAGGCGGGGGCAGAGGGCGTGGTACGCTTCGCCGAAAGGAGGATGCCCTTCTCCTTTATCCACGCCGTGGAGAACGTGAAGTTCGTAAGGTCGTAGTAGTTGTTGCCGATCGAGTTGATGCCGCCGTTCACGTATGGGCCTGCGTTCGCCCAGCTGTCGCCGCGCCACTGCGAGACATACACGTCGTCGATGACCACGTCGACGCGCACGTCGTCGACGTCGCCGCCGACCTTGAACTTGATCTGCGAGTTGACGAGCGAGTAGAGGTTCGTCGAGAAGTCGAGCGTCGAGCTTGCAGTGCCGAACGAATTGAACTCGTTCGTCCAGATCGTCGACCAGCCGCTGTCGCCCGTGCCGCCGGCATTCGGGTCGCGCAGGCTTACGTACAGCGTCTGGCTTACTGGCGAGGCCTTGAAGCCGAAGTCTTCGCCTACCGTCTCAGAACTGCCGTACCTGTCCATGCGCCCGTACTTGTAGTACCAGCAGTCGTCAAGAATGTCGTTCTTGCAGGAGGTAAATTCACTGGCAAACGTCACCTTGGCCTTCTCGGATTTATGGAAAACGTCCTTTATGACCTGCGTCCACTTTGAGACCGACACAAGGTTCTGGCGATATGTCAGCGCATGGAAAATCCCCTCGCAGTTCGCCGCTGCAAGGCCATAGGTTCCGTTTTTAATCCTGTTCGCGCTGGCATCGACGTACTTGATGCTGTACCAGCTTTCTTTTGCAGTGCTGACAAAGGCT
>JAEEHL010000021.1 GCA_016280825.1 Verrucomicrobiota bacterium | reverse complement strand
GACGAGGCGCGCGCGCTTGCGGAGTGGGAGAAAAAGGGCGCCGAGCCGGATGTCGCCGTCCTTGGCGGCGACACTGCCGGCGCGGAGGCTGCGCTTGCGGCAGTCGAGAAGGAGATCGACTCCTTTTTCGCGCCAGACGGTGCGGCTGCGCTCGTCACCGAGGAGGCGGTGAAGACGCTCCCCTTGAAAGACCACATCAACGCCCGCTACCTTGAGGCGATCATCGACTTTTCCGAGAAGTGCGTAAAGCCGATTCTCGGCGACAGGGAGTCGATCGGCATGCTCGACTGGAAGGCGCTCAAGGCGAAGTTCGCCCCGTACCGCGCATGGAAGTCTTCGCGCCCGGTGGTGAATGCGGCGGCAAAGGCGGCCCTCGACGACGAGGAGCGCGTCCTCAGGTACAGGCTCAACCTTCTTGAGTTCCTCGAGAACTTCGTCAACATGAAGAGGCTCTACGACAAGGCAGACCTCGCCGTGTTCCAGTGCGGCACGCTGCGCATCGACGCGAGGGAGATGAACCTGTGCTTCCCCGTGGTGGCCGAGGCCGCCCACGCGGCGCTTGCCGAGAAGTCAAAGTGCTGCCTTCTCTACATGCGCCTTTCCCGCCCGTCGGAGGGACTCGAGAGGCAGATATGCGCCGTTGTCACCGCCGGTCGCGTTGCAGGGCTGTATGTAGGGCGCAACGGCGTCTTCTACGACGACAAGGGCAAGGACTGGGAGGCCGTCGTCACGAAAGTCGTGGAGGCCGATGTCTCACTCAGGGAGGCTTTCTGGCACCCGTGGAGGAAGCTCGGGGAGGGCATCTCGGCGATGGTGAAGAAGTTTGTCGGAGACAAGCAGTCGAAGGCCGTCTCAAATGTCCAGGCAGGTACGCAGAACTCCCAGGCAGGCGGAGCTGCGATGGCCTCAAGCGTCGCCGCGATCGGCATCGGAATCGGCATGGTCGGCACGGCCGTCGCGGCCATTGTAAGCGCTGTGAGCGGCCTAAGGCCGTGGTGGATGTTCTTCGTCGCGATTGCGGCCGTAGTTCTCGCTGTCTCGGTGCCGAGCATGGTCCTTGCGTGGTTCAAGCTTAGGAAGCGCGACATCGGCGCCATCCTTAACGCCTCCGGCTGGGCCGTCAACAGGCCAATGTACTTCTCCATGAAGCGCGCAAGGGAGTTCACGAGATGCGCCTGAGGGCTGTAGTCTCAGCTGCGGCGATTCTTGCGGGGTCGGGTCTTTTCGCGGCGAAGCCCGTCGCGAAATGGGACGTCGTCCCCAACCAGCGCTTCACGGGCGTCTTCAACGCAGGGGTAGTGGCATTCCACGAAAGCTCGATTGAAGTCGCGTTCGCGGTAAACGGGAAGGCTGCGCATACAGCCGCAAAGAAGGAGCTCAATCCGCGGACGGGCGTCACGGAATACGTCTTTCCCGTGGACTCCGCGCTCTACGGCGACAGGAAGCTCGTCATCACCGCCGAGGTGAAGGCGAAGGGCGAAACGGCGGAGCTGCCTCCGCTCGTCCTCTATTCAAACGCCAAGGGCGGTATGGGGTCCACGACGAACGTATGGATAGACGTTGAAAACGGCATTGACTACGCCGAGGGAACGGAAAAGGCCCCCGTGAAGACGTTTGCGAGAGCCATTCAAAAATGCGGCGACGGCGGTACAATATACTGCAAGAAGGGGATATACCCCATAAGGCGCGCCGGCGGCGGATTGGCGCGAAAGTACTGGACAACAATATGCCCAGCCCCCGGGCTTTCCCCTGGCGACGTGAAGATACGCGGCGGTCGCCCGGCGACGAACTTCCTCAGGTTCAAGGACGTCGACATCTTCATCGACGCCTCGGGGACGCACGACATGCTCATCGGCGGGGAGGGCCTGAGGGAGTCCAACGCATGGTTCGACAACTGCAGGCTCTACAACAAGCGCGGCGCGGCTGCGGCTGACGTCTCGCCATTCGGAAACAAGCTCTCTGCATATGTGACAGGCGGCGTGACGGCGCGTCTCAAGAACGGCCCGTGCTACGCGAAGCTCATAAGGGGCCACAAGGTAAGGCAGATTGCAAGCGAGGCATTTTCGGGCAACGACATGCTTGTCGTCAACTCGTCAGTAGTGGACGTCGACCCTGGCACCGACATCGAGGCCAAGCCCGCGGTCTTCGCGGGCTGCGCGATAACCCCTGAGTGGCTCCACGACATTGTCTTCTACAACGTCAAGTGCGAGCAGGTAAAGGGGAACGGCATCCTCGGCACGAGAGTGCGCGACAGCGCCTTCGTGAACGTCGAGATAACGGGCGGCGGCAAGGAGAACTACACGCGCTTTTCAGACATGATGGAGAATGTCCTTTTCGTGAACGTCCAGCAGCCGGCTCTTGAGTGGGACTGGCACCAGGGCAACGTGAAGAAGCCCGGGGCGTACGTCCCGGTCGACGTGAGGGTCTATGGCTGCAAGGCGAGGAAGATGTACGGTTTCCCGACGACCGACGGCTCGCAGGGGCTGCTCGTCGGCGAAGGAGGGCTTTTGGATGACTTGTGACGCGGCGAGAAGACTGCTTGCATCGTGTGGGCAGGAGCATGTGCTAAAGTACTGGGGTAGCCTCGACAGCGTCGGGCGCAAGGCCCTGCTGAAGCAGGTTTCGGCCATCAGCGCGGGCGATACGCTGCGCTGCATGAAGGCGCTCTCGACGAAGGGCGCCTCTGCCGTCTCTACTGCCGGGGGCCGTGCACCCAAGGTGGCCGTTCCGACGAAGGCGCTCAAGGCGAAGTGGACGGCGGCGGGCGAGAGGGAGCTTCGCGCAGGGCGCGTCGCGGCGCTTCTCGTCGCGGGCGGCCAAGGGAGCCGCCTCGGCTACGACGGGCCGAAGGGCGCGTATCCGATTGGCCCCGTCACGGGAAGGCCGCTTTTCTGGTACCACGCGAGAAAGATACTTGCGAAGAAGCTCCAGTACGGGAAAAGCGTCCCCTGGTACGTGATGACTTCCGAGGCGAACGACGCCGACACGAAGCGCTGCTTCAGGGAGAACGGCTACTTCGGCCTCGACCGCAGGGACGTCGTCTTCTTTACGCAGGGAATGTGGCCCTGCATGGACGAGGAGGGCAGGATGCTCCTCAAGTCGAAGGGCGAGATAGCCACGAGCCCCGACGGCCACGGCGGCGTTCTCGCGGCGCTTTCGCGCTCGGGGGCGCTCGCGGACATGAAGCGTCGCGGCATCAGGCACGTATTCTTCTTCCAGGTAGACAACCCGCTCGTCAACATCGCCGACCCTGCGTTCATAGGCTTCCACCTGCTTGAAAAGAGCGAATACTCGCTTAAGCTCTGCGCGAAGACGGATCCCTTCGAGAAGGTCGGCGTGCCGATGGCGTTCGGCAAGACGTGGCGCATGGTAGAGTATTCCGAGATGACCAAGGAGGACGCCCTCAGGAAGGCGAAGGACGGGCGGCTCTACCACCTCTACGGCTCGCCTGCGATACATGTCTTCGACAGGGCGTTTCTCGAGCGCGAGGCGCGCGAGGACATGCCTCTCCACCTGGCGTTCAAGAAGATACCCTGCATAGGGAAGGACGGCAAGTCCGTCAAGCCAGATTCGCCAAACGGCTACAAGTTCGAGAAGTTCATCTTCGACCTCATGCCGAAGGCGCGCAAGTGCGCGTTTCTCGCGTTCGACAAGGCCGACGAGTTCTCGCCCTTAAAGAACGCGACTGGCGACGACTCGCAGGAGACGTGCAGGCGCGACATGATGGCCAAGTGGCGCCGTGCGCTCGTCCGCGCAGGCGTGGAGATGCGCGACGACGCGGTGTTTGAAGTCGACGAGGCGCTTTTTGGGCCGATTTCCGGAGAATAAAGACATGGGCTGGTACGAAGGCAAGAAAGAAAAGTCGGCGGTTCCGCCCGCCAAGGCGCTTTGGGACGTGTGCCCCAAGTGCATGAGCCATTTCCCCAAGGGCAAGTGGAAGGCGAACGGGAAGATTTGCCCCAAGTGCAACTACCACGGCAGGCTTTCCGCGCGCGAGCGAATTTCGATGACCGCCGACGAGGGGACGTTCGAGGAGCTTTACTCGGAGGTCGGGTATTCCGACCACCTGAAGTTCCACGACGCGACGGGCGACTACCGCTCAAAGATCGAGGCGGTGAAGGCCAAGACCGGCGAGGGCGAGTCGATAGTGGTCGGCAAGTGCGCGATAGGCGGCCACAGGGCGATGCTCGGCGTCATGGACTTTTCGTTCATGGGCGGCTCGCTCGGCACCGGCACGGGCGAGCGGATAGCGCGCGCGGTGGAGCTCGCCGTCAAGGAGCGCCGCGGGCTCGTGATCTTTTCCGCTTCCGGCGGGGCGCGAATGCACGAGGGAATACTCTCCCTCATGCAGATGGCGAAGACGAGCGCCGCCATCGGCAGGCTAAAGGCCGCAGGGCTTCCGTACATATCCGTCCTTACCGACCCGACCACCGGAGGGGTCTCCGCCTCGTACGCGATGCTTGGCGACGTCAACCTCACCGAGCCCCGCGCGCTTATCGGGTTTGCGGGCCGCCGCGTGATCGAGAACACCATCAAGCAGAAGCTGCCAGACGACTTCCAGTCGGCGGAGTACCTCGAAAAGCACGGCTTCATCGACCGCGTCGTCGAGCGCGGCGAGATGAAGGGTTTCATAGCCAAGCTTCTTTCATACTTTGGAGTTTCAAAATGAAGGCCATTGAAAAGGTCAGAATCGCGCGCGACCCGCGCCGTCCGCATTTCAGGGAGTTCGTCAAGTACGTCTGCGACGACTTCGAGGAGCTTCACGGCGACAGGCTCGTGAACGACGATCGCGGGCTCGTTGGCGGGCTTGGCAAGATAGGCGGCTTCAGGTGCGTCGTCCTCGGGCACAACAAGGGCGCGAGCGTCGAGGAGAACATGGAGTCGAACTTCGGCATGGCGAACCCCGACGGCTACCGCAAGGCGATGCGCCTTGCCTCGCTTGCCGAGCGCTTGGGGATGGCGGTCGTCACTTTCGTCGACACGCCCGGCGCCTACCCCGGCCGCGAGGCGGAGGAGCGCGGACAGGCCGAGGCAATCGCGAAGTCGCTTGAGTTCTTCTCGGCGCTGAGGGCCCCGGTCGTGGTCGTGATAACGGGCGAGGGCGGCTCCGGCGGAGCGCTTGCGATAGCGGTCGGCGACAGGATACTCATGATGGAGAACGCTGTCTATTCAGTCATCTCGCCTGAGGGATGCGCCGGGATTCTCTGGCGCGACGGCTCGAAGGCGCCGGAGGCGGCGGAAGCGCTCAAGATAACCGCCCCAGACCTTCTTTCGCTCGGGGTAATCGACGAGATCGTGAAGGAGCCGAAGGGCGGGGCGCACAAGAACCCGAAGTCGGCGTGCCTTGCGGTGAAGCGCTCGGTGCTCGCACAGCTCAAGTCGCTTTCCAAGGTGCCGATTAACGAGCTTGTCGACCAGAGATACGCCAAGTTTGGCGCAATGGGGCGTTTCGCCTGAGAGAAAGAGGGGGCGTAGAATGACCATCAGGGATCTTCTTGAAAAACAGGCAAAGGCACGTCCCGGGTGGACGGCCGTAAAGTACTATGATGACGGCCGTTGGGTCGAGCGAACAAGGTCGGATCTCCTCCGCGGCGTGCAGGAAACGGCGGAAGGCTACGGAACTCGCTGTGCGCTGAAGCCATGCGAGGAGAATCCGG
>JAEEHL010000176.1 GCA_016280825.1 Verrucomicrobiota bacterium | reverse complement strand
TGCACGATCGAGAACATCGGAACAGTCGCGGCAAGGATTGCAGGCGGCGATCGGCGCACGCTCGTCGGCGGGCGCAACTCCCTCGAAGGCAGCACGTTGCGCTCGTGGGGCGGCGACGTCATGACCGCCTCTGCTGGCGTCTATCTCGAAGGCGTTGGCAACGCCATCAGGGGATGCACATTCGCCGACTCTCCCACCCTTGCGATATGGAACAAGGGCAACCAGATGCTTGTCGAACGCAACGTCTTCACGAACCTCAGCAGCGCGGTGGACGACGGCGGCGCGTACTACCAGGGGCGCAACCCCTCGGCGCGCGGCAACGAATTGAGGGGCAACCTCTGGGTCGACGTCGGCAGCGCGATGGGCCAGGGGACGTGCGCGGTGTACTTCGACGACGGCGACTGCGGCAGCCTCGTAGTTGGCGACGTGTTCGTGCGGTGCGGCTTCCCTGGGCGCGCGGGCTTCGGCACGATCATGTCCCACGGCGGATACGGCAACTACGTGCGCGGCTGCAGGTTCGTCGATTGCGTGCGCCCGTTCGGTTCCGCCCCGTGGGACGACGAGAAGTGGCGTAAGTTCGTGTACTCCAGGCAGACGCAGGACTCGATGACAAACGACGTAAAGGCGATAAAAAGGCCGTATGTACTTGCATATCCCGAGCTGTACCGCTGGTACGAGGAGGCCTCTCTCGACGGCTTGAAGAGGACGAACGAGGCGATTGACTGCACCGTCGAGGGCTCGCCCACGGTGCGCACCACCGTCGTTCCGGGAGAGCGCAAGCCCGGCATCCTGTGCGGCAACTGGGTCACCAACAATGTGCAGGTCACGCGCCCCGTGGCCTGGACCGACGCGGTCAAGGCGGCAGAGAGGAGGATGAATGCGCGCAGGGCCGCATACTGACAGGGACGACTCCTCCATCGCGATCGTGGGCATGAGCTGTCGCTTCGCCGGCTGCCCCGACCCCGCCGCCCTCTGGGACGCCGTCATGGAAGGCCGCCGCATGCTGACCGTGCCGCAGGACGAGGCCGCGATGTCTTATGGCGAAAGGGGCATCTTCGGCAGTGCATACCCTGGCGGAATCGGGCAGCTTGGCGACCTCTACTCCTGCCGCCCGTCGATGCAGAACTTTCCCCGCCAGGTCAACTCCGGCGAGAACCAGGACCTCTACTTCGCCACGCAGCTCGCGTTCGACGCGCTCGCCGACGCGTCGATGAGAATCCACTCCCCGATACGCTACCGCGGCTCCGTGCACGTCGGCTACGCGCCGCCTTTCAACGCCTCGACGGTAAACTGGCTGCAGCACACGGCGTTTCTCGACCAGACGATGGAGATCATGGGGCGCTTCATGCGCGGGGCGAGCTCGGCAGCAATGGACAATCTTCGGGAGAAGCTCGTGGAATCGCTGCCTGAGCCGAACGCGGCGTCGTTCCTCCTCGGCACCGGGTACAGGTTCGCTTCGTGGATTGCGCGCGAATGCTCGTTTTCCGGCGCGGCGACAGTGGTCGATGCCGGCATGCTCACGGGAGCCGCGGCGCTCATGCAGGCGATCGACGACCTCCGTTCCGGCAGGGTGGACGTCGCCATGGCGGGCGCGCTCACGCCTCCTTTCTCAAGGGCGTATCTCGAAGGGCTTGCAGGCGAGGTGGAGTTTTCCCCCGAGCGCGACCTGATGCCTTTTTCCTCGTCCTCGGCGGGCACTCTCCCGGGCGAAGGCGGGGCGTTCTTCGTCTTGAAGCGCCGCAAGGACGCCCTCAGGGACCACGACAGGATATACGCGTTCGTGAAAAGCGCGGCAGTGGGCCACAACCCCCCAGACGACCCCTCTGCGATGCTCTCGGAGGCGCTTGCGGCAGCAGACGCGCCCGCCAAGACGGTGCAGCTCGTCGAGGCGTGCGGAACGGGGATACGCGAGACGGAGCGGCGCGAAGTGGAGGGCATCGCGAGGATCTGGGGCGAGCACAAGCCCGGCGGCCCGCTCGTGGGCATAGGCTCGGTGATGGGCAACATCGGCAATACGCTTAGGGCTAGCATGTCGGCCGGCGTCGTCAAGGCCGCGCTTGCGCTCTGGCACAAGGTGCTGCCGCCGCAGGTCGAGGTGAGCGAGCCTGGCTGGGGGCTTTCAAGCGTCGACTCGAGCGCGTATCTCCTTCTTGAGCCGAGGCCGTGGATACTCGGCGACGGGGCGAACCCGCGCAGGGCCGTCGTCACGGGGGCGAACTTCGACCCGGTCAACCCGGTCGGGGAGACCGATCGCGGTGGAAGGAGCGCGGCAATCGTCCTCGAAGAGGACGCGGAGGGTCGCACATGACGCATCTTGTAAGGATTCGCGCAGCGGACGACACGGCGCTCGTTTCGGAAATCTCGCGCACGCTCGCGTTTCTCGACCGCGTGCCCGAGGTGAGGCTCGAGGACGTCGCCTACACCTGCTCGCTCGGCGAGGGCGAATCCTGCCTCGTCGTGATTGCGCACGACGTGCAGGACCTCCGCTCCCGCCTTTCGTCGGCGCTCGGCAGGATTTCGGCCGGCGCCGAGCGCCTCAGGGACAGGAGCGGCACGTACTACTTCCGCAGGCCGCTTCTCGGCAGGGGCGGCGGCAAGCTCGCCTTCGTCTATTCGAGCGTGATGGGGTTCTACCCGAACATGATGCGCGACCTCGTCATAGAGGCGTCGCAGTTCAGGAGCGCCTTCGACGAGCTTGAGCAGGCGCTTGAAGGAGGGTCGTTCACGCCGTCCAACTTCGTGTTTCCGCCGGCGCCCTGCTACAGGCACGACGCCGACGTGTTCAGCTCGGGCGCGTACGCGCAGGCGCTTGTCTCCACGTACGCCGCCTGCGCCGGCATGAGCAGGGTGCTCGCAGAGGACGGCGTCGTCCCCGACGCAATGGTGGGCTTCGCCGGCGGCGACCTCGCCGCCCTCATGTGCTGCGGCGCGGCGGGCGACCGGCTCGACAGGCCCGCGAGGATCGAGGCGCTGGGCGAGATCTACAGGATAGTGAACAACGCAGTCGACCACTCCGGCATCGAGCCGGTGAAGATGGCGACCGTCATAATGCGCCACGAGGGAGACGCCGACAGGATCGTCGAGGCGTTCCCCGAGGGGAAGTGCACGCTCGTCGTCGACTTCTCGCCGAGGCAGAGGACCTACGCCATAGAGCCCGACTTCGAGAAGGAGGCTCTCGCCGCGTTCGCCGCCGGCGGCATGAGGACGGTGCTCCTCGACTTCGACCATCCCTTCAACACGCCGAAGTGCCGCGCCCTCGTCTCGGCCATACGCAAGTTCACCGTGAAGTGGATGAAGAGGGAGCCTGTCTGCGACCTCTACTCGTGCGCGACGGCGGAGAAGGTCCCCAGGCGCCTCAAGGCGGCGCGCGAGGAGCTCGCCGGGATATGGACGAGGCCCGTGGAGTTCCGTCGCACGGTCGAGAGGATGTACGATGACGGATGCAGGGCGTTTCTCGAAGTCGGCCCGCGCGGGCTCATGACCTCTGCCGTCGAGGACACCCTGAAGGGCAGGGACTTCGTCGCCGTCGCGATGAACTCCATCCACCGTTCGAGCCGTCTCCAGGCGCTCCACTCGCTCGGCCAGCTCATGGCGCTCGGCGCGGACGTGAAGTGCTCGCGCTGGTTTCCGTCCGTGGCGCGCAAGCTCGACTTCGATGCAGCCCTCTCGCTCGAGGTGCGCAGGGACACGGTGATGCGCCTCTCGCGCACGTTCCCGAAGATGACGCTTCTCGGCGGCGACACGTTCTTCCCCGGCGGATCGCCCCTCGCCGACACGAGGGGAAGGGGGGCGAAGGCGAAGGAGCGAGAGTACGTGAAGCTTCGCCGCCAGCGGCAGTTCGACTGGGGCGCGACGAACCCGCTCCTCTCCGACGCGGAGAAGACCGAGGAGTCGCCCGGCGTCTTCATCGAGATGAAGAAGACGTTCAGGTTCTCAGAAGTTCCGTTCCTCGCCGACTTCGCGCTGGGCACGAGCCAGCTCAGCTATTCCGACCCCAACTTGAGGGGCCTTGTGCTGCTGATGCCGCCTGCCGCCATGGAGATGATGGCGGAGCTTGCGCAGATGGTCGTGCCGAACATGTCGTTTCTTTCCGTCTGCGACTTCGCCTGCAGGCGCTGGGTGAAGTTCAAGGGCGGCGAGCTGAGGCTCGTCCTCAGGGCGGAGCGCGTGGCGGGCGGCGGCGCCGGGACGGCTTCCGTGAAGGTGGTCCTGCGCGACGACGCGGCCGACGATGCCTTCACCTGCCCCGTGATGGAGGCTACTGTCGTCATGGGCCCGCAGTCGATGCGCCGCCCCGAGGCGGTGGTTGCGCAGCCGCTTGCGAAGCCGCGCAGCGTCCACTGGTCGGGCCGCGACATCTATCCCTCGCGCATCTGCTATGGCCGGCGCCTTAGGGGGATAAAGTTCGTCGAGTCCTGGGGCGAGGAGGGCGTCGACTACGAGGTGCGCGTCCCGCCGCTCTCGAACTGCGTAGCCTTCACGAGGTTCCCGCTCTGGACGCTGAACCCGCTTCTCGTCGGCGTCGTCGCGAGCGGCTTTACCCTCTGGCGCAGCCATGAGAGCTTTGTCGGGGCGTTCTCGTTCCCGTTCAGGGTCCGCAAGCTTGAGCTTCTCGGGCAGTTGCCGAGCGAAGGGGCGGAGCTCAGGTGCTACCTCAGGCTTACCGGCGTGACGCCGCGCTCGCACCTCTGCGACATAACCGTTTCCGACGGCAACGGCATCGCGCTCATGCGCATCGAGGGCTGGGAGGAGCTTGCCGAGCACATACCGCGCGAATTCCGCGACATGATAATGCAGCCTGCCAGCGGATACCTCTCGCGCAGCCTTTCGGCAAAGGAAGTCGGCGACCCGGGAACGGACGTCGCCACCGCCTATATGACCGACCCTCCCTACGAGGTGTTCGAGCGCCACGAGGGGCTGTGGCTCGACGCGATGAGCAAGGCCGCGCTTTCCGCTCACGAGGCGGGCGACTTCGAGCGGCTCCCCTACAGCGTGCCGCGGCGGACCGAGTGGCTCTACGGGCGGATTGCCGCAAAGGAGGCCGTGCGCCGCTACCTGCGCGACTTCTACCAGGCCAGGTGGAGCAACGCCGACGTCTGCATCTACAAGGACGAGCGCGGCAAGCCCAAGGCGACAGGCGACTGGAAGGACTCCCTCACCGTGAAGCTCGACGTCGGCATAGCACACACGGAGCGCTTCATCGTCGCCGTGGCCGCCGCGAACGCGCGGGTCGGGGTGGACGTGGAGTCGGCGAGAAGGGACCTTTCCGACGAGTTCGCCTCGGGTGCGTTCACCGACGGCGAGCGCGAGCTTGCGGCGGCGGCCGCGCAGTCGTCCCAGGCGCTCATACGCTTCTGGTGCGCGAAGGAGGCCGTGTCGAAGGCGCTTGGCACGGGGCTTAGGTACAGTCCGAGGGACATCGCGGTGACGGGCTACCATCCTGATTCGGGGCGGATGACGGTGAGGCTGTCGGGCGCGTGGCTGGAGTCGTTCAAGGTATTCAAGGGGCGCGACATCCAGGTTTCGTCTCGCGTGTTGCGCGAGCATGCGCTTGCGTTCTGCTTCATCCCCTCGACCCTCCTCACGCTTGACGACTGATTTCTTTAGTTCGAGTTCGAGTTCGAGTTCGAGAGCGGAATTGTAAAATTCCATTTTCGCCAAGCACCCTGCCACCAAGCACTAACGACTAGCGACTAACGACTAATCCCTCCTTGCGTTCAAGGGCGTATTGTGATAAAATTCGCACTAATGGATTTTTAACAGTGGAGGCTTCATGAGGAAATTCAAGGCTCTGATACTCGGCGCGGGCTACCGCGGACGCGCCTATGCCGAGTATGCGGAGATACACCCCGACGAGCTCGAGATCGTCGGGGTGGCCGATCCTGTTCAGGCGAAGACAATACCGGCCCCGCGCTACTGGGCCGACTGGCGCGAATGCCTCGCCGAGCGTCCGGAGGCCGACATCGTCATGGTGACGATGCCGGACGACCTGCATTTCGAGCCGTCGATGGCAGCGCTCGAGGCTGGCTACCACCTTCTCCTCGAAAAGCCGATCTCGCCGACAGAGGCCCAGTGCAGGGAGATCATCGCGAAGGCCCTCTGGAAGCGCCGGCTCGTCTTCGTCGGCCACGTGCTCAGGTTCTCCCCGGCCTTCGCCCGCGTCAAGGCGCTCATCGACTCCGGCGAGATGGGCGAGGTCGTCTCGATCAACCACCAGGAGTCGGCAGGCTACTTCAAGGTCGCCCATTCATACGTGCGCGGCATATTCAACAACTCCGCGAAGTCCTCCCCGATCATTCTCGCCAAGTGCTCGCACGACTTCGACCTCTTCTCGTGGTGGCTCGGCGGGCGCAAGTGCCTGAAGGTCGCTAGCTTCGGCTCGCTCAAGCACTTCACGGCTGCGAACAGGCCCAAGGGCGCGGCGGACCGCTGCGCGAACTGCCCGCCCAGTGTCGAGAAGAACTGCGTCTGGAGCGCGCGCAAGATGTACCTCGAATCGACCGACCTCCACTACCTTTTTGCGGATCCCTCGCGCCGCGCCATGCAGAAGGTAGTCGACGAGAGCAGGTTCGGCAGGTGCGTCTACTGCTGCGACAACGACGTGCCCGACCACCAGGCGGTCCTCATGGAGTTCGAGGGCGGCGTCACCGTGAGCCACGTGATGACGGGCTTTACGAACCGCAACATGCGCACCACTCGCATCTCGTGCACGAAGGGCGAGATGTTCTACGACGGCTCGGAACTGCACGTCAACCTCTTCAGCGGCGACACCGCGAAGACGGAGGTCCCCGAGCAGCTTAGGGGCGGCAACTACTCGCGCCACGGCGGCGGCGACCTCAACCTCGTCGCGGCGATGCTGCGCACCCTCGAGAGGGGCGACGAGCGCGAGATCTGCGAGATCGACAGGATGTCGCTTCTGAGCCACGTCATCAGCTTCGCGGCCGAGAGGTCGCGCCTTGAAGGCGGCGTCACGGTTGAACTGACCGACTGACGGCGCGCCCCGGGAGCGGAATGTCGCCTGCGAGCTTCATCGACGATCCCAACTGGGCCGCGTTCCTGCCCGAGGCAGAGCCGCCTCCGCGCCCGAGGGCGCTCCCCGAACATTCAGACTGCTCGCCGATAGACGTCGAGGAGGTTTCCACCCATTTCAGGCGCGGCGGCACGTTTGGCCGCATGGCCGGCTACGAGGAGCGCGCAGGGCAGGTCGAAATGGCCTCTGCCGTCGCCGAGGCGTTCAACACCCGGCGCAACCTCATGTACGAGGCCGGCACCGGCACGGGCAAGTCGCTCGCGTATCTCGTCCCCGCGATGATGTGGGCGTGGACGAACGACACGCCGGTAGTTGTCTCCACTGCGACGCGCAACCTCCAGGGCCAGCTTGTAGCGAAGGACATACCGAGGGCGCTCGACGCCCTTGGCGACGGCGCGAAGAAGTTCAGGGTCGCGCTCCTCAAGGGGAGGACGAACTACCTCTGCCTCAAGGCGGTCGACGAATTCTTCTCGGGCGGCTACTGGACTATGGGCGGCGAGGAGCGCGAGGCAATGCCCGCCTTCGTGGAGTGGCTTCGCTCGACCCCCGACGGAGACCTCGACACATTCGACGCGCTGCCGCGCGAGCTCGTGTCGCGCCCGGGCGAGGAGTGTTCCGGCAGGAGCTGCCCGTTCTTCTCGAAGTGCTTTGTCTTCAAGGCGCGGCGAAGGGCGCTTGGCGCTCATCTCGTCGTAGTCAACCACGCCCTCGTGCTGAGCGAGGCGTCTAACGAGTCGATCTCCCTTCTCCCGGCGTACGGGCGGCTTGTCATGGACGAAGCCCACAACCTCGAGGACGTTGCAACGGACCATTTCAGCCTTGTCTTCTCCGAGGCGGCGCTGCGCCGCATCCTGAACAGGCTCCTTCGCTCGTCGCCGCGCAGGAAGTCGGTCTCGGGCGGCGTGCTCGGGGCGGTAGGCAGGTTCCTCTCGCGCACAGGCGCGGCGGAACTGCCGGAGGCGGCTGAGATCGCAAGGACGATCGCCGAGGCGGTCTCCTCCCTTGCCGGCCTTTCCGCCGCGGCCGCCGGGATATCCGCCGCGGCGAAGGCGCTTCTCGGCCGGGGCGAAAGGCCCGTCCGCTACCGCGCCGCCACGATTCGCACGCCGGAGACAGTCGAGGCGCAGAACAGGTTCGAGGACGCGCTTGCAAGGACTGTCACGCTTCTCCATTCGCTGCGAGACGCGCTTGAGGCGGCTGCCGAAGACGATGCGAGCCGCCTCGTCGACTACGCGAGGCAGATAGACAACATCGCGCTTTCGCTCACGGGCTTTGCAAACGAGACTGCGTTCGTCCTCGCGGGCGAGCGCCCCGACACGCACGTCTACTGGATGGAGCGCGTCCGCCTGCAGAAGCGAAGGAGCGAGCTTCGGCTCACGGCGGCTCCGCTTTCCGTGGCGGAGCATCTGCGCAAGTTCCTCTATTCGCGCAAGGATTCAGTCCTCCTCTGCTCGGCCACGCTGCGTACCGGCGGGAGCTTCTCGTACATGGCGAAGAGGCTCGGCTTCTTTGCCGAGGAGGGCGACGAGGAAGGACGCTACGCAACGGGCGTCGCGGCAAGCCCCTTCGACTACTTGAGGCAGTGTCTCGTCCTTGCGCCAGACTTCATGCCCGACCCTGCGGCCGACCACGCGCGGTACGTCGAGGAGCTTTCGGCGATGCTGGGTCGGGTCGTCCCGGCGGCGCGTGGGCGTTCGCTTGTCCTTTTTACGAGCTACGAGATGATGAGTGCTGTGGCGGAGCTTGCGAGAGGGCCGCTCGCCGCCGAGGGGGTAGAGCTTCTCGTGCAGGGCGAGGGGCTTTCGCGCGAGGCGATGGCTGCGTCGCTCCGGTCGTCCGAAAGGCCCGTCGCGCTTTTCGGCGCGCAGTCGTTCTGGGAGGGTGTCGACGTGGCGGGAGACGCGCTTTCCTGCGTGGTACTCGCGAGGCTGCCGTTTGCGCAGCAGGGCGAGCCCGTGAACGAGGCGCGCGGCGAGAAGGTCGAAAGGGAAGGCGGGAGAAAGTTCTTCGACTACGTCCTCCCGGAGGCCGTCATACGCTTTCGACAGGGTTTCGGCCGGCTTATCCGCACTAAGGCGGATTGCGGTGTCGTCATCGTGGCGGACCCGCGTATCGCGACGAAGAACTATGGCGGAACGTTCAGGAGGTCTATTCCGGCGAGTGTTAAGATCGTGACCGGGATGGACGAACTTCTCGACGCCGCGCGCGAGATCCTCGACGCTAAGATGAATCGGGGACAGACCGCCTAATATGGGTTAGTTCGAGTTCGAGTTCGAGTTCGAGAGCGGAATTGTAGAATTCCATTTTCGCCAAGCACTAACGACTACCGACTAACGACTAACCCAAGCACCCATTGACTTTCCATAACGATTGTTATATAATATTTATATCCAAAGGAATGGTTCAATGTGTTGGACAGGAGTTTTGACATGAAATGCGTTAGATTTGTCAAGGTTGTCGCGGCTGCGCTATGCGCGGTGGCGGTTGGCGGAGCGTTTGCCGACGGCCCGTGGGAAATCGAGGGCGGCTGGTCGAATGAAGTCCTGAACGCGGAGAACAAGACCGAATATGTGGTCGCCTTTACAAACACCTCGCAGTCGTACACCCTTACGATTCAGGACAACGTGTATGCAATCCAGTATCTCGTCGTTGGCGGTGGCGGCGGCGGCGGCGGTTCACATGGCGGCGGCGGCGGCGCAGGCGGCATGCTTACGAACGACTCGTATCCAGTGAGCCCTGGCGACGTGCTCACGATTACCGTCGGTGCTGGCGGTGGCGGCGGAGTTGGTAAAAACGGCAACACTGTGTCAAATGTCAGGGGTGTGAATGGCGGGAACTCGTCTATATCGAAGACTGGCGCGGATGACATTGTAGCGTATGGCGGCGGCGGCGGCGGCGGATTGCTGTATTCTGCTTCAAGTAACACTGCAGACAACATGAGCGGCAAGGATGGCGGTAGCGGCGGCGGGTGCGCAGGGACAAAGAGATATGCGACCGCTGCCTGCTCCGGCGGCAGCGGAACTGAAGGACAGGGATATGCAGGAGGCGGCAGAGGCACTGGGAGCGGAAATTCGACTGGCAAAGGCGGCGGAGGAGCAGGTGCTGCTGCAACAGCAAACAGCGGCAAGAACGGCGGAATCGGCCTCGCTTCGTCGATAACAGGAGAGGAAGTCTATTACGCGGGCGGTGGTGGCGGCGGCGGATATGGGGGTAGCAACGACAGCTACAATACCTATGGACTTGGTGGAACTGGCGGTGGCGCAAGAGGTGGTTCTACTGGTGTTGGATATGCTGGGGTTGCATCCACTGGCGGCGGCGGCGGCGGCGGCGGCCTATCAGTGGCTGGCGGCGGCGGCGGCAGCGGCATAGTGATTATACGATATGCTGTTACGGATACATCGGGCGGAATCGTAGTGACGAGCGATGGAGGCGTATACGGAACGCCTGAGCCCAACTATGGTTCCTACGTTACAATGCCAGAGACGAGCGAATATACCTGCGACGAATATGTTCAGGTCGATGACGGAGTGAGGGCGTACTGCACTGGCTGGAAGCTCTACGACGGCAATGGAACGCTTGTTAGGTCTTCGGACAGCCCTGCGTCCGGCGAGACGGTGCTGAAGGCGATTCTTGGCAGCGAGGCGGCCGGCGGGACGCTTAGGTGGCAGTGGGAGGTAAGGTATCTCCTTACGCTTGAATTAGACGGCGTTGAGCCGGGCGAGGCTGTCGCCGACTGGTATGCAGTAGACAGAAGCGGCTACTATGCAGAGGGGGCGACAGTCTCGATAGAGGCTGTTCCCGCAGCGAACTACTCATTCTCAAAGTGGATGTTCGGCGGCGAATACAGCGAGACGACGACGAACCCGCTGTCGCTCGAGATTGGCGACGAGCCGATTGTCGTCGCGGCATCGTTCGTTGCCGTCGGCATCACGTCCTGGTATGGCGGGCAGACTGTCGGGGGTGTGGAGAAAGTCCATTACTTCGCCAACAGCACGATTGGCCAGACATACTCTATTACATGTCCCAAGTGTATTGTCGTTTCAGAGAACGCACAGCGCAAGCGGTGCATCGGCTATACGCTTAAGACGCTGCCGGACGGAGCGGAATCCGCCTTGGTCGAGGCAGTTGACGGAGGGAACGACGTAATGACGGCGCAGATCGAGTTCTCCGCCCCTGTTCTCGTCTCGTGGAAGTGGATAGACGAATTCCATGTAACTACGACTGTGCAGGAGGGCGGCGCACTCAAGGAGGACGTTTCAGGATGGTACACGAACAGCGCCAAGGTTGTCGTTGAGGTCGCCTCGACGAAGCTCTTCAGGGGATGGGGCGGGTTCCCCGGCGACAGGTCCGGGAGCGTAGTCACCGCCACTGTCGCGAACGCGGCGATGACGGTCACGGCATACTTCGCGGAGACGCCCAAGGAGAACCTTGTCCTGAACGGAGACTTCGAGATGAACTCCGACTCGTCGCACAATGTGAACGTAATCGCGAATTTCAACCAGCTGAACGCCGGTTCCTGGCGTGTGGACATGGCGTCGGGCAATGATACTTTCCCTTCCGGAATCCTCGCGGCGCAGACGGCAGACTCGTTCGCCAGCAATGTTCGCACATACGGCAATCGTGGTCTTTCCGGCATGGTGACCACGGGGAAGAACACGAATGTCGGCGTAGTCTCCTGCGAGGTGAATCTGCCGTATTCCGGGACATACGAGTTTTCATGTGTGACGCGAAAAGGGAGCAACAGCAATCAAATAGGATCTAACACATGGAGCGTGAGGGTGGAGCTCGTGAAGGGCGAGGATGCCATACATATAGGCGATTTCCCTGTAGGCGTCAATGCGTACGTCTCGGGGTCGGCGCAGGTGCAGGTTCGCCGCGGAGGCACGTACAGACTGAAGTTTTCGGTTCCCGTCGAGAACATCACCGGAACGAAAAACGTCGCCTGCACTGCGTTCGACGAGGTGTCGTTCAAGCTCGTAAGCGGAATGCCGTTTGTCATCTTCGTTAGGTAGTTGGCGACAGCATTTCTCTATTTTGCAAAGTAGAAAACTTGGGGACAGACCCTGCGACTGCGCAAGCAATCTGCATAATATTCGCCTGTTATCCAAGAATAATACGACATTTCAAAATGGACACTTTGGGGACAGACCCCAAATTTCTCCCAAAGGGTGGCTCTGCGGCGCGAAGCGTTTAGGCGGAGCGTTAGCGAAGCCCTTTTGTTAGCCGTCGGAGTTTGAGATTAGTTCGAGTTGGAGTT
>JAEEHL010000175.1 GCA_016280825.1 Verrucomicrobiota bacterium | reverse complement strand
TGGCCTTGCGCACAAACTTCACAATTGTTCCGTGTCTCTTTCGCAAGACACGCTTCCATACGGCGTCTTTCAAAGATCGAGCCGCCCTCCGCGGGCGAACAGATGCGTAGTATATCAAATCCGCGCGCCGAGCGCAAGGGGGTTTTTTCGATTTTTTTTGGACGGCGGAAAGCGCCGGCATTTGGTCAGAATCCCGGCAGGTTGAGCTGGCCGGAAACGCAGACCTTGCGCCCCTTTGCAAGCGTCGGGTCGGAAGTGTCGTAGACGACGAACTTTATCCCCTCGAAGCGCTTCGAAAGCTCGCGCCTTATGTAGTCGGAGACGGCCTTGACGTTGCCGGGGTCGTCGTCCGAAAAGCCTATCGACACGGGGCGCGTCGCGCTGCCGCAGCGCCTGAGCGTATGGTAGACGTGCTCGACGAAGTCGCGTATCGCGAACTCCTTCGCGAGCTCCGGGCGCGACGCCGTCGTCGCCGTCGCGAGCTTCTCCTGGTAGATGGGGTCAGCGGCCATCCTGTCCTTGAAGTCCTTGAACGTGACGGCGGAATACCGGCAGAGCGAAAGGTACCTGTCTAGCTCCTCGGCGTCGGTGCCGAACGTCTCGGCCTTGTCGAACCACTTCCTGTAGCCGCGGAGGTTCGACATCATCTCCTCGCGCTCGCGCTCGTCGAGGGCATAGCGTATGAAGACGCGCACCGCTTTCTCGATCGTCTCGGGGCTGTGGCCGCGCGCGGTCACTATCGCGAAGATGCGCCCTTCGCGCAGCGTCTTCTTCAGGGCCTCGTAGCTCGGGCCCGCAGTCTCGCCGTGCTGCACTCGCTCAAGCGCCGCGATCGTGTCGTCGAGGAAGTTCGCCCGCGCGCTTTCGTCGGAGAAGTCCATGAACGCCTCCTGCCATCCGCCTGCGGGCGGGCGGTAGTTCTCGGTGTCGGTGCGCACGACGGCGAACGTCGCCGTCGAGACCTCGACAGGGCGCCACACGCCGTCCTCGCCCCGCCTGTCGAGGCGGATGCGCGTGGGCATGTGGAGGATGTTGTCGTCCCAGTCGAATATGTAGTACTTGAAGTCGCGCGAGGCGACCAAGTCGTTGACGTAGGGGACGGCCTTGCGGGACATCAAAGGCCCAGTATGCGGATGGCGTTCTTCCTCGCGACCTTCTCGAAGACTTCCTGGGTGATGTCGCCCTTGTCGCGCAGGTCGCGCAGGAAAGGCGGCAGTATCGCGTGCCAGGAGCGCTCGACTTCCGGCTGGCAGAGGTCCATGCCGAACATGAGGCGGTCCTGGAACTCGTTCAGGAACTTGACGGCGTACTCGCGGTCGCGGGAAAGCGCAATCGCGCCGGAGTTGGCCGAGAGGTCTCCGTAGAGGTTCGGGTACTTGCGGAAAAGCTCCGCAAGGCGCCCTTCCTCGACCTTGCCGGTCGGGTAGCCGCCGCGCAGACGCACGTCGTCGTACTTGCCGATCTCGCACCAGAAGGCCTGGCTGTGGCCGAAGAACTTGAGGTTCGGGTGCTCCTGGAGCGAGCGCTCGAGGCCGGGGAGGCCCGGCTCGTCGATTATGCCGTACGTGTTGCCGGAGCGCGTCGCGATGTGGAAAGTAAGCGGGATGCCCGCCTTCTCCGTCGCGCTGAAGAGGTTCTGCACCCTCGGGTCGAGGATCGAGAGGTTGTTGCACACCTCGCCGACGCCCATGCAGCCCTTGTCGCGGTAGAACATTATGACGTCGTAGAGCGGCGCGTACGGCGTGTTGTTGCAGGCGCGCGCGTCGATGTTGCAGAACGGGATGAAGCGCCCCGGGTTGTCGCGGGCTATGCGCAGCACCTCCTCGTTGCTCTGCACCTGGAAGTTCTCGGCGTTGCACTGCGGCAGGAGTACGCCCTTCTCGACTCCGTAGAGCTCGTAGAAGCCGATGAGGTCCTTGGGCTCGCACATGAGCTTGAGGCCGTCGAGCGGATAGCCCGACTCCAGGACGCAGTGCCCGTGGATGTCGATGTAGTCGTATGCCATATTCTCGCTCCTTTCGGGAAGGTCACTTCACGACCGGGAAGAGGAACATGTTCTTGTAGTCGGCGTCGGAGTGGTCGCCCTGGATGTACATCGGCCCGGGCACGAACTCGCGCGCGTCGATTGCGCCGCCCGTGACGCCTACGACAGGCGCGTCCTTGATGATCGTCACGCCGTTGAGGACGATCGTGAGGTGGCGGCGGTAGAGCGTGACCTCGACGTGCTGCCATTCCCCCGCAGGCTTCTCGGCCGCGACGGAAGGCGTGACGCGCCCGTAGTAGGCGGCCATGTTGTGCTTGTCGAGGGGCTTGCCGTAGCTGTCGATGGTCTGTATCTCGTAGCGTCCGCGCAGGTACACGCCGGAGTTGCTCTTCGGGGGGACGCGCACGTCGTACTCGAGCTTGAAGTCGTAGAAGTCGGCCCTCTTCGAGATGAGGTTCGCGCAGGTCTTGCCCTTCTCGATGCGGTTGGAGAGGACACCGTCTTTTACGGACCAGCAGAAGGGACGCTCGGGCTCCATCGCCTCCCAGCCGTCGAGCCCTCCGGCAAGAAGGTCTATCTTCTCGCCGAGCTTGGCGTCAGCCGTGCTCACGCCCTCCTCGACCGGCGGATTGCGCCAGCCGACGAACTGCTTGCTGATCTCGGTGAAGTTGCCGGTCTTCGCGTCGTAGCGCGTCATGAGGCCGGAGATGGTATCGCCTATGACCTGCCCGGTGTAGTACCACTTCGAGTCGGCCATCCTGAACGAAAAGCGGTTGCACTCGAACTTCACGTCCTTCGCCACGACCGGCGAGCCCCACCTCGTAAGGACGAGCGCGGTCGGGTTGCCGGCTTCGTCGCGGCCGAGGATCATGTGGCCCGCCTTGTAGTTGTCGAACGGAAGCGCGATTCCGTAGTTGCCCTCGACCGGGCTGAACGTCTGGCCGTTCTTGACCGGGCACTTGTCGACCATGCAGCAGCAGCCGCCGAGAAGAAGGACGGCGGCAATAGGAAGCATCTTTTTCATTTGCAGAAACCTCGTGTGTTATTTGGACTTTAAATTACTTTGCCGCGGGCGCGGCAGGGGCGGGCGCGGCAGGAGCCGCAGGCGCGGGCGCGGCGGGAGCTGGCGCAGCAGGAGCGGG
>JAEEHL010000174.1 GCA_016280825.1 Verrucomicrobiota bacterium | reverse complement strand
TAGCCGCGAAGTGAGGCGACAACGCAGAGTGCCGCGGATTGACGCAGAAGAGAGCGAGAGCGCCGGGAACGTCGACCGGGGCCGAGCGCCGAGACCCGAACGAAGCGCCCGACACCACCAGGGTGCCAAACGCGCTCACGTAAAGGGCCGCAGCCGAGCGGACTTTAGGTTATTTGAGGCGAGATGCGCAGGACTCGCCCCCGAAGGCGTATAAGTATACGTCGAGAGGGGCGATGGACGCGCATCTCGCCCAAAGAAACAAGGGAGCACGGTTGCCCTTTACGTGAGCGCACGTTCGGAAGGCAGGGAAGGCCTAGACGGCAAGAAGGCGACTTGGGTTCAACTGCGATTTTTAGGGTTAGCCCTCGAAGTTTTCTCCAACCCCTCCCGTAGCTGGTGAAAACAGAATAACGGCTATACGAATGCCAAGGCGCGCGCAAACGCCTCTTCATCTCTTCTCTTTGCTGCTATCTGCCGCTTGTGATCAAGGATTACCCCAATAAAAACCATACACCAGAAAAGACCACCATCAGCTGACATCGAGAAAATGCCGAACTCCCCAAAATTTACCATAACAAAGGTAAAAAGCATAGAGGCGCCTATATAAGCATGCCTTTTTACCATTAGGCCTAGCGATATTAGCAGGAATAAGACAAATAAAATCATACCTATTACACCTCCTTCCTCAAGAATGGCATATACCCACGTACATTTTTCAACAGGGGCAGACAACATATCTCTTATGCCATTTATCCGGATGCCTTCCATCTCATCGCTCACCTGAAACCCGTTGCCCACAATCGGCTTTCTCCGCCAATTCTCAAGAGTTCTTTCATAAACGCTGGAACGCGATGCCATGATTAGTTCCTTACTTACAGCGGTCTCGCCGCTATAGCTTTTAAGAAGAAATTTCGTCGCCTTGTCGCGCAAAGGTGGCACTACCGATATTGATATCGAGCCAAGGACGGCAATCATCAGCATGAAATTCGTTATCGCCCTTCGCCACCTCGTCTTGACAATTCCCTTACTGTTCATCGCAAAAAAGGTGACGAAGGCCATCCCTGCGACAAAACTACCCATTGCCGTGCGGCTTGACGTTCTGTAAAGGAGAAATGGTGCAACAGCCAATAAAGCCATATAAAGCGGCTCGAACCGCTGAATCGAAAAGGCAAGATCGGCAAAGAGCATAACGCTGAACATTGCCACCGTTGGTCCAAGCGCCTGAGAGTGGTTCGTTGTACCCTTGAAGAGGCTGATTGTCACAGGGTTGTTTATCATTTCCTCGGTTGACATGTAGCTTATTCCTGGGAATGGAATCAAGACGAGTGACCCAAATATATAGAATATCCCAAGAACGAGAACCATAGTGCGCACCTTGCGCTCGTCGCACCTATCATCTATTACGCGCACTGCGCAACCATACAAGGCGCAATAAATCATCGTAAAAAGGAAAAGCTTCATATTAGATATCACAGGCGACCATCCACCTTGAGATACGAAGACCATGTATATAAGATACGGGAACAGCGAGAGGAGCGGCGTAATAAGCGCAGAATGGCGGCGCCCGAACACCTGCAGCGCAAGAAAGAATGCAGCCATAAGCATAAGAACCTTCTGCGAAGCAACAAACGGCACCGTGTGCGGCATAAAAAAAGGATTCATGATCATCGCTGCCGAAGCGACAAACAGAATAGCAAGTAGCGCAGTATTACGTGCCTGAATGATAAATACGAGCGTAATCGGGATGAGGACCGCAAATGCCGCGCCCTTTGAAAACTTGCATGCCGCAAATAGAACAACAAGCCAAAAGATGTTCTTGGCCAGCGCCTTTTTATCGTAGAATTCAGGTATCATGGTTATTTAAGTTAGTTCATGCCCGCCGTCGCAGACTATGGCTTGTCCAGTAACCCATCTTGCCGCGGGAGAAAGGAGAAACTTCACCACTTCGGCGACGTCACTAGGACGCCCAAGCCCAAGTGGATAGCCCTTTTCAAGCGCCATGCGCTGGTCCTTGGAAAGTTTACCTATCCAGCCCTGGGACATCTCTGTCTCAACGACACCAAGAACGACTGCATTAAGCCGAACGCCTTTCTCCACTAACTCAGCGGCAGCCGACTTCAGAAAGCCCTCGACTGCGCCCTTCGCCGCCGCGTATGCAACATGGCCCTTCGCGCCCTCGTGTGCCGCAAGTGACGAAATTAGCACTGCCGCCGCGTCAGGAGCGCGATTCTGCTTCTTCGCCATCCAGCCAAGGAACTGCACTGGGAAGATCGCGTGGATTGCGAAAAGGCGCTGCATGGCATCAGGGGCGATCATCCCAAGCGGTGCCATTTCGTCAAAGCCCGCCGCATGAACGAAACCTCTAACGCCAGAGAAGCGCGACTTGATTCCCTCGAAGAGGCACTTGACCCCATCCTCCGTAGTCAGGTCGCAAGCGATGACTACAGCATTTGCATTGCCGCCGAACTTCTCCGCAAGGCGCTCCTCATTAAGGTCTGCCGCGACAATGCTCTCGCCTGCCGCAAGCAGTTTAGACGCGACGGCATAGCCAATGCCGCTCGCCGCTCCAGTCACAACCGTGCAGTAGTCTTGCATCATAACACCTCCGTGAATAAGACAAAATGCTCTCGCCTCTTCTGGCAAGGCAACTCCAGCAAATACTTACGAAAATCGTCTGTCGATTCCTCTACTGTGAAGCCGAAGGAGTCGAAGAGCCGCGCGACGGGCGCGTTCTTCAATGTCTTTCGCCACGACGCATGGAGCTTCTTGACGCCGCGTGCGAGGAGCGTTGCCTCGACGCGATCCTCAACTGCAAACTCCAGCCGCCTGTTCATCGTGCGGCAGCTCATTACCCAGTCTAGTATTGTCGCTTCATCCCCCTCGACAATCGCATGCACGAACGCCACAAGCCCCTGGTCTCCGAATCTATCGCCGGCGTGAACGGAGACGATCAAATGGCTGGCATCGCGCACAAACCTCGCGATGTCATCAACAGTGTAGCGGTTTGTCAGTACATTGAACTGGTTAGTCTTCTGCGAAAGCTGCGCAACTCTTAGAATCTCAAGCTCGCGAACTGGATGGATATCCGCCCAAATCTCAAGCCCTTTCAAGTAGTCTCCTACCGACATTCCGGTGGCGAATTCGCGCCTTGCAGACTCCGCCTTGTACTGCGCCGTCTTTGCCTTGTCCTCTTCAGTAAGCCGCATTTCAGGGAAATAGAGTCTCGCCACACGGCGCAGGAACTTCGGCAAGTCCTGTTCGGCAGTTGGGAAATCAGGCACGGCGACTTCGGGCATCATCGCCCGCATCTGCGCTCGCTCGGCTGGATTATCGTCCAAGAAGACAAATGAGTCGATTCCGAGATTCAACTCACTTGCTGCATCCGCAAGATTCGCCGCCTTGTCGTTCCAGTCTATCCGCAACGCAGCGAAATCATCGCGCTTCAAGACCATGCGCTCATCGCTCCACATTGGCTCGACGTCTTCAGGGTTGTTTCTTGAAAGCCCCACGAGCAGGACGCCGCGCTCCTTGAGGTCCTTAATCCCCCTTTGGAATTTCGCAAGCGGCCTTACGCCGCCCACTCCGTCTTCATCGAGGACGCCTGCCCAGAGCGTATTGTCAAAGTCGAGCGCAAGAACCTTCTTGCGTTCGCCCTTTACGGCGCACAAGAGCCGGTCAATCTCGCCCTTGATGGCGTTAAGCCCCTTCATCGACCATGGCATCGAACCTAACTTCCACATCCGCTCATCGTAAAATTCGCCTACTTCGTCGGCAAGGTCTTCGAGATCAGGAACAATGACCGTCGCAAGCGGGAAGGCGGCCTCAAGTGCGGACTTTGCGGCTGTGCAGGATGCAACGTCGAACGAGGCATGCGACGAATCAAGAAGAAGGAAAATGATCTCGGGATTGAACTCCCTTAATTCTGGCGATGGGGCAAGCGCATTTTCCATCCATGCGCCAAAGCCGGGAGGCATCCAGACGGAATGCTCACTCTTCAGCATCCCCGATAGCACCTCGCAAGTGACATTTGAGAGTAGCGCCAATCTCATACGCCAACTGCAACCCGCGAATTGTCTTCGCGTTCCCCACAGGCCCCTACGCAGCACAGAAAACCACGAATTGCCTCCTCTGTGCGCCAGAAACACGCATTTTCAGAGAACGATTTCCTGCCCATCTCATGCAGTTTTTCCTTTGAGGTAGAAAAGATCTCGACGACTTTTCCCCTGAACTTTCCAACGTCCAACACCGGCAACCGCCAGCCATTGCAACCCTCTGTCACACCTTCGTCGACATTCCCTGCTTGATCGCTCAGTGCAATTGGAAGACCGGAGAACAATGCTTCAGGAACTGACAACGGGTTGGGATCGTATACAGAAGGAAGCAACAGCAGATCCGAGGCGGCATAAAAAAGCGGCATTCGTTCATAAGAAACATAATCAAGTATGGATATGCTTGCCGAAAGCCCAGCTTGGGCAATTTCACTCTGGATATCTTCTTTAAGAGACCCCTGACCAAGGATGACAATCCTCCAGCCGCGGATCAATTCCGGAGTCAAGAGCCTTAAGAAAGGAATCAGCCCCTTGACAGGCTCGAGTCTCGCTGGAATAATGCAAAGCCGAATCGACTGCCCAGCTCCAAGGTCCTCTCTCGCAACAGCAATGTCATTCGCATTCCATTTTTCCCTTGGTTTGAACCTCTGTTCATTCACTAGATTAGGCAGAATTACTGGGGTTGGCATTCTCAATCTCGTAAGCTTCTGATGCGAAGCAAGATATTCAATTGCATCATGCCCGGGGACGGCGGCAAACCTAGCCGTAGCAAACACTCTCCGTTTAAATCGGCCAATTATACCGCCCATAATCCCCGGCGTCTTTGTATTCCCCTCGGTCCATACAATCTTGACCTTGGGCCTAGCGAAGAAAAGAATCAGTATGGAGGTTAACGTGTCATACGGAGAACCAACCAACAACCATTCAGGTGGATTACGAATAACGTTCCATGCCAGACCTGGATTAAAATGACGCTGGCCGATGCCATAATCACGCCAATAGGCATGCGAGAAATCAACCTCAGGATTCAGCCACGACTTGGGCCTATCTTTATGCCCCTTTGCCATAAAATGCACGTGGAAGTCAATTCCTCTGTCCTTTAGCTGGCGCCACATCTCGTTGAACAGATGCAGCCTGTACGGGCTCGGAATGTTCATTACGGCAATAAATCTCTTTCTTTTTTGAGACGAGCGCAAATCACCAATCTTCGCCCCAACACGCCTTAAGAACCTCTTTTCATGCCATATCCTTATCGGGCGGATATAGCAGTGCGCCCGAAGGAACATCACAACCGCCTTCTTGATAAAGACGAAAAGCGTGGCCCTGCCAAGCACGTCTGCATGCTCCTTCGCATAACGCCAGCGCGCACGAAGGCCATACGGCGACTTGCGCCGCCAGATGTTCGTCCACTGGCCGCGCACTATGTTATCATCGCTCGTCTCGTCGTACCAGCCAAGGCCATATTTCTCAAGCCCCTCCCGCGCGCCTGGCGTTGTCTCCTTGTAGTCGCGCCACGCCTTTGTGCAGGCGCGCGTCCCCTCGACATACGTCGGCTTGTAAGTCGAAAGAAGCGAGCCGTCGTAGCGGTAGTAGATATAGCCCTCGTATGGAACGGTTGCCCACTTCGCCTTGTTGACGACAAGCGCAACATTGAAGATGGCGTCTTCGCACGGCACGCCCTCCGGGCGAAACCGCATGGCGTGCTCGTCAAGAAATCCCTTGCGGAAGACCTTGTTGCAGGAATAGTAGAAAAGCCGCCTCTTGACCAGATAGCCGACGTCGGCAGGCGAAAGCTCGCCGTAGTATTTTTCCTCCGGAATGTCGTGGACGACGAAGCCATCGTTGGCATAGACGCCTCTTACACCATATACTGCGACATCGGCATTGTGTGCTTCAAGCGCCGCTAGGCATCTGGAATATGTCTCCGGACGCACTTCGTCGTCTGAATCGACAAACGTGACGAACTCGCCTTGCGCCGCGTCAAGCCCCGTATTGCGCGCAGACGGGAGCCCCAGGTTTTTCTCATGGCGCAAGACGCGCACCCTGCCGTCCTTCGCGGCAAGTTCGACAAGGCACTTCGGGGGAACGCGAGAGCCATCGTCAACGCACAGTACCTCGTCGTTGGCACCAAGCGCGTCAAGTATGCTCGTGACGCAACGGTGCCACCACGCCTCTCGGGTGTTGTATCCTGGTACTATGACTGAAAGCCTCTTCATTTACTGCGTATTATCCTAAAAATCGCATTCGAAGTCAAGTGAGAGACTGAATTGCAGTGCGGAGAAGGTCAATTCGCCCCTTGCGCGGCGCGGCAAGAAAGCCCTCTATTACCTTAACCCCCTCCTCGCCTCTCCAAGCAGGCGCACCGTCAGTTGTGACGACGCGCTTGCCGCGCTCAAGCGCCTCGGCGACGACAAGGCCAAAGTTCTCAGAAAGCGTTGGGAGAACGAGAGCGTCGCACCATTCCCAAGCCCGTTCCTTCTCCTCCCCCTGAATTGACGTCTCGACACGCAATTCAACATTCTCCATCCCGGCGACTGCCGCCTCCAAAAGCTCTATGCCCTTTAGCGGATGGCGGCGACCAAGGTAGAGAAGGCGCAATTTGCGCGAAGACGGGATCTCGGCCCTCCCGTCGTGCCTGAAGTTGAAAAACCTCTTTAGGTCGAGAACCTCTATCTGCGGGCACCGCCTGCCAAGATATTTTTCTATCCATCCCCTTTCGGCTTCGCACGTCGCGACAATGCGCGAAGACTTCTCAAAAAGCGGTCTTTCCGACATTCCCGCAAGACGCTTCTTCCAGCCATGGTACGCAAGGCGCACAGGGTCGAGGTTCGCATGGACCATGCGGACAAGCGGAACGCCAGACTTTAGAACTCGCCTGCACGAACGCACCACCTGCGGCAACCAGCACGAATGCACCCAGACCTCCTCGTACTGCGAAGGATCGCCGCGCCCCACGGCAAAATCCGCCGCGTCAACGAGATCTGCGCCCTCGTCTGCCGCAATGAGACGCGCGGCAACTGCAATGCCGTTTCTATGCTCCCACAGACCCGGCACTACGTGCAAGACCTTTGCGCCGGCACGCCGCACGGCCGGGCGGGAATTGACCCCGCGGGTGCTGCGCAGGTGAAGCCACAGCTTGCGGTTGAGGCCAAGAATCCACTGGTTGCGCTTGAGGAACAGGAACACGCAGCGCCGCCACGCCCAGTCAAGCCAGTTGCGGCAGCCATGGTAGCCCTTGCCTGCGATTGCGCATCTTTCGGCAGTACTCCACCATTCTTCCACAAGGTCGGAGGCAAGATGCGTAATCTTGCTACGCCGCCAGGGGGTATCCTCGACGAAATGCACCGCACCAGACTTCGACCAGTCAACGTCGGCGTTCTCGTCTCCGCTGAAGCAATCCCACTCTGCAGGCAGTAGCTTCGAATCGTCTTGCAGGACGTAGTTCAAGATCATCATGTCGGGGCTCGGCCAGTCGTCATGCGCCTTGGCAAGGCGCTCGAACTCGGCCTGGTAGTCCTTCTCCCGCCAGCGCCTTAGGTTCACAAGCCCAAGCCCGTCATTGAAGTATCTGCCCCAATCCTTGATCCTGTATCCGTGCGCCTCGTACCAGTCGTGCTGCTCCTGATTGTACTTACTGGGCGGGAGCGGAGAATCCCTGCGCGCGATGAACGAAACGGAATCGTCGCGGAGCTTCCAGAGTTCCGCGACATCGCCCCTGAACATCACGTCGGCGTCGCACGTTATCACCCAGTCGAGATCGGGGAAAAGCTCGGCGAGGTAAAGCCGCGAAAAGGCAATTGCGCTTCCGTGCCAGCTGCCGAGCGCCTCAAGCCGCGCGCGGTCTATGACTGACCAATCGATATAATGCACCTTCACGGGCAAGGACGAGCCGTGTACTGCGCTTGCCGCGCAGACCTCCGCCCATTTGCGGTACTCGCCAACGGCTGGAATGGCTATATGGATTTCATCTGTCATCTGCCGCTCCACCAATAGCCAGAGGCAAGCACCCGCAGTCTCAAAGTCAGCTTTAGAAGCCGAATGTCGCCGGTCCTGATCCAGCGCCTGAACCCCGGGCGCCACCACCAGCGAAGATCGCCCGCCTTCAACTCGCCGCTTCTGACATGCTCGCGCCAGAATTCAAGAAGACCGCATCTTGCCGGATCGTATCCACCGCTCCAGTCTCGACCTTTAAGCCAAAGGATGAGATCGTAACCAATCGCGCGCGCGGCGTCTTTTCTCGGCAATCCGATGCGCAGGACCTCCTCGAAAAAGCGAAGCGAGTCGTTCTCGTCGATGTGCATTGCAATTGCGCTGCCGGTGCGGCTTCTGTAGTTGTAGCCACCTTCCTCCACCCATGCGATGCGACCGGCCTTCAGAGCAAGCTTCGTGAAGAATATTACGTCTTCCTTGAGGCGCATCCCCTCGGGATACCTCTCTCCTGATGCAAAAGCCCGGCGTACAAGATTCAACTGCGACCATCCGTCGCGCAAAAACGTCCTGTACGTCCTGTCGCCAACCGGTCTGCCGCCCATGCCAAAGCCGCAACGGGAATCGGTGTGCACAATGTCCACGCCGTCCACGGCATGGCCGAGCATCCTCTCGAACCAGTCCGGGGCGACGCTGTCGTCAGCGTCGAGGAAGCCGATCCATTCGCCTTGCGCAATCTCGATTGCCAGGTTCCGCGCGGCGCTTACGCCGCGGTTCTGCTGATGCACAACCCTGAAGCGCGAATCGCGCGCGGCATATTCGTCGAGAATCGCGCCGCTTCCGTCAGTCGAACCGTCGTCAACGCATATCGCCTCCCAGCCCGCAAACGTCTGCGCCACGAGGGAGTCGAGGCACTCCCGCAGATACGGCGCGACATTGTAGACGGGAACTATGACGGAAAGCTTCATCTGCAAGATGCAAGGCGATTGTAGTTCTCCGCCATCGCGCGGGCGATGGACGGCCACGAAAACCTCTCTGCGGCAAGCGCAAGCGCCCTTTCTCCCATCTTCGGGAGTTCGCCCTTCTCCTGCGCGTCAAACGCCTCCTCCATGGCGGCGGCGAGCGCTTCAGGCGAATTCTCCACCCACCACCCGCACTTGCGCTCCTCAAGTACGCCCCAAGGCGTAAAGCGCGAGGCGATTGCGCATTTGCCGTGGGCGAGCGCGTCGGCGACGACAGCGCCGAAGTTCTCGGTAAACGACGGCAGCACAAGAACCGCGCACTCGTCGTACTGGCGTGAAAGGTCGGCACCGGAAAGCTTGCCCGTCGTTTCCACTCTTTCCGCTACGCCGAGCATGGCGGC
This sequence comes from Verrucomicrobiota bacterium, assembly GCA_016280825.1. Taxonomy (GTDB): domain Bacteria; phylum Verrucomicrobiota; class Kiritimatiellia; order RFP12; family UBA1067; genus UBA1067. Next base: position 7,046 of record JAEEHL010000174.1, on the reverse strand, counting down.
AAGCGACTTTAGCTTCGCGAGATACCCGTCTTCGTCTGGCCCGACAAGGCGCAGCACCGCATTGCCGTTGCGCGAGGCGAAAGCCGCAAAGGCGCGTATCAGGTTTTCAAGCCCCTTTACCGGGTGGAGCCGCCCTACGAAAAGGACGACGCGGCTTTCATGCGGTGCGGCCGGAGAAGGCCTCTCGTCCGTTCCCACCGGCACGACGAAATGCCGCGCCTTCTCACCGACGGCGCGGCGGTTCCACTCCTCTTCAAGTGCGCTCGTCGAATGCACGGCGTCTGCGGAGGCAAGGTCTCGCCGCTGCCTGAGCCACCAGTACGGGAGCTTCTTCCACGCCTTGTGGCGCATCGCCCACGGCGCCGTCATGCCGTGGGTGGACCAGACGACGCGCTTACCCTGCCGCCGCGCCATGCGAAACGCGCCATGGAGCCACGGCGTCCAGAGGCCGTGCAGATGGACGACGTCGCAGCCTGAAACGGCGAAGTCGCCGAGCCCGAACGACACGGAGCTATCGACGCCAACATCGCGAAGCGCCGCGTCAAGCCGCGAGACAAACGTCATGATGCCGCTTGCGTCGTCGGTTCTGTCGGCGGCATGGAGAACCTTCAAGCCGAAATCTCCCGCGTCTTTACGACTTTCGCGGGGTTGCCCGCGACGACGGCCATGTCGGCGACGTCATGCGCGACTACCGCCCCGGCGCCGACGACGGCCCCCTTGCCGATGGAGACCCCGGGCAGCACGATTGCGCGCGCTGCTATCCACGCGCCGTCGCCTATCTTCACGGGGGCCGTCTTGAGCGCGAAGGCTGCGCTCTTGACGTCGTGCCCCGCGGTGCAGATGTACGCGCCCTCGCTTATGACGGCGTTCGAGCCTATTTCGACCGGACCTGCGGAATAGAGGTTCACGTCCTCGCCGATCCAGCTGCCGCTCCCGATGGAGAGGTTCTTCGGGCTCCATATCCGCGCCTTGCCGTTGATGCGCACCTTCGCGCCGATGCGCGCGCCAAAGAGCCGCAGCAGGGACCGCCGCCAGAAGTTCAGGCACCAGCGCGGCGTATGGCGGAAGAAAACCGCATAGACCGCCTCCCAGATGGCGCGGCGCATTTTCTCGCCCGTCCCCGAGCCCCTGTATGACGAAAGTTCGACCATGCTGCCTTCCCCCATTTCGAAACCGCGCTACGAATTGCGCCAGTTGCCGCCGCCCGCGTCGCAGGCCTCGTCGTCTGCATGGGCGACGTGCGGCTTGAACGTCCTGCAGCCTATCTCGGCAAGCGCGGCGGAAAGCCGTTCGTACTGCGCGTCGTCTTCGTAGATGCCCACAATCGCGCCGCCGGAGCCCGCGAATTTCGCGCTCGCGCCAGTCGAACGAGCCACGCTGACCATGCGCCTGTTCTCCGGGGAGATGTCGAAGATGCTCTCGCGAAGGTCGAAGTTCGCGTTGACGAGGGCGGGAAGTTCCGAAATGCGGCCCGCCGCCAGCGCGTCGCGCCCCTTCTGCGCGATGTCCGCAAGTTCCGACATCGCGCCGAGCACGTTGTCGTTCCTCTCGTTGAAGAGCCTGCGCACGGCGCTGTGCGCCTTGCCGCTTTCCTCTGCGCGGTTCGGGTCGTAGGAAAGGTAGAGGTTGGGTATCTCGACGTCGATCCTCTCGTAGGAGCCATGGCCCTTCGCCTCAAGGAGTTCGCGGTCGAAGTCCATGAACACAAGGCCGTTGTACATCTGCACGACCCTGTCCTGGAGGCCGCAGGCGATGCCGAGCTCGTCGCGCTCCGCCCTCAGGCAGATCGTTGGGCAGATCTCAAGCGGTATCTCCACCTCGTAGAAGCGCATCAGCGCCTTCAGCATGGCAGAGCAGATCGCGCTTGAGCCCGAAAGCCCCACAAGGCGCGGGATGTTGATCTTGTATTCGGCCGTGAAGTTCACCGGCGGGAGGTCGATGCCGCCTGATTCGCAATGCTCGAAGAAAAGCTTGGAGACAGCCTTGAGCATTCGCACTCCGCCGTAGTAGCCGTAGAGCCGCAGGTTCCTCACAAGCTCGCGGGGCGAATCGAACGCCGCGTCGTCGACTTCGCCGGGCATGAACCTCAGCCTCGAGCTTTCGGCAAGGTGCAGGTCGACGCAATACTCGCTGAACGTGAAGCTCAGCGTCTTGCCGTAGTACCCGTCGCTCGGGTTGCCGAGAAACCCCGCTCTCGCGAAGCTGCGCGAATTTACCGTCTTCATCTTCCGCTCCTCATTGCCGTCAGGGCCTCGTAATATCCGTCGGGGTTGCCGATGTCGAGGCGCCGCCCGGGATAGACGTAGCCGAGCACTCCCCCCTCGCGTGCCATCGACGCTATGGAGTCAGTGAGCTGTATCTCCCCCTTCCTGCCGGGCTTCTGCACGGCGAGAAGGTCGAATATCCCCTTCGGGAGGATGTACCTTCCGGCGACCGCAAGGTCGCTCGGCGCCTCCTCGACCGGCGGCTTCTCGACAAGATCCAGTATCTCCACCGTGCGCGCACGTTCGTCGATCGCGCCGCACCTGGCGATACCGTAGCGCGAAACGCGCTCCCTTGGGACGCGCTCAAGCCCCACCACCGCGGCCGCCCCGGTGCGGCGGCGCACGTCAGCCATCTCCGCTGCCGCAGAGCACCCCGTGACAATCGCATCGCCAAGCATCACGAGAACGTCGTCGTCGATGTGCGCCTGAAGGACTGCATGGCCAAGGCCAAGCTGCTCGTTCTGGTAGACGAAGCCAATGTCCTTCTCATCTGCAAAATAAGCGCGTATAAGCTCCTTCTCCGGCGAAATGACAATCGTTATGCCGTCAACCCCCGCGCTTCGCGCCTCCTCGACAAGAAGTTCAAGGGCAGGGCGCGAACCGATGGGCAGCATCTCCTTCGGCACCACGCGGGTTACGGGCGCGAACCTCGTTCCAAGGCCGGCGGCTGTTATAATTGCCTTCATTTGCGCTTATTATACCTAAAAAACGCGGTCAAAGTCAAGTGGGTGCGGCGAGGCGCCTACTGCAGCCTTACGCGGGGGTCGGCGACGGCGTAGAAGAGGTCCGTCAGGAGATTCACGAACTGGTAGATGAGCGCGCCAAGGACCACGACTGCACGCACCACGGCCATGTCGGCAGAGTGTATCGCGTTTATCGACACCGACCCAAGCCCAGGTATGCCGAAGAAGCTTTCAAGAAGAAGCGAGCCAGTGAACAGATACGGGATGGAAAGGCTCACGTACGTCACTATCGGCACGAGGGCGTTGCGGAGGACGTGCCTTGCCATTATCGCCGCGCCCGAGAGCCCCTTCGCGCGGGCGGTGACGACGTACGGCTTGTAGAGCTCGTCGAGAATGGCCGTGCGGAAGAAGCGCACGTCTGCGCCAAGCGACGAGAATATGCCGATCGCCGCCGGGAGCACGATGTAGAACCAGCTCCTATAGCCCCAGACGGGGAATATCCCCGCCTTGAACGAGAGGAAGTACTGCCCGAGAATCACCCACACCACGTAGTTCACGCTCATGAGGAGCGTCGAGCCAAGGAGTATCGCCTTGTCGGCCGCCCTTCCCCTGTATGCGGCGGAGACCATCGCGAGGAGAAGCGCGATTAGGGTGCCAAAGAGAAGCATCGGCATTGTGAGCGAAAGCGTAGGCCCCACGCCGCGCCGGAGGATGTCGATGACCGGCTCGTTCATCTCAAGGGAGTACCCGAAGTCGCCGCGGCAGAGGTCGAAAAGGAAGTTCAGGAACTGCCTGTAGAGCGGCAGGTCGTAGCCCCACTTGTGGTTGAACGCGGCAATCGCCTCGGGCGTCGCGTTCTTGCCGAGCACGGTGAGGGCGGGCGAGCCGCCGATGACGTTAAAAAGCACAAACGTGAGCGCGATCACGCCGAGCGTAGTGGGCACCATCTCCACGAGGCGCCTAAGGACGTACTTCGCTCCCGGCGAGACCTTCATTGGCGGGCGTGGTCCTTGCCGATGAACTCGCACGGGGCGCGGCGCGCGAGAAGCCCGTAGAGGAACTCAGCCCCGTAGACGATGTGCGAGATGAACACGCCCGAGGCGACAAGCACCCAGGAAACGGGATTAAGGGAAAAAGACGACACCGCCACGAGCGCGGCGTATAGGAGAAAGGGAATGGACACGTACGCGGCGAGAAGCACGTAAAGCTCCGCCGGCATCGCCGGCACTACATTCAGGGCCGCCCACGCGACCCACGCCGTCGCAAGATACACGACGAAAAGCGACGGAACGAAATACGCGAGGTGAAGCGAATTCGACGGGAAGCGCCGGCAGAAGTAGCCGCGATGGAAGGCGTACCGCCCGAGCTGCCTCAAATGCGGCAGGAAGAGCGGCCTGCGGTGGTGGCGCACGACCACCCTCGGGTCGTACTTTATCCGGCTGCCGCTGTCCTTTATGTCCTTGCAGAGAAGAGTGTCCTCGCCCGGCCAGAAGTCGGTGCGGTAGCCGCCGATCGAATCGAAAAGGCTCTTCCTGACGAGCAGGTTGCAGCTCGGCAGGTCGTCGACGTCGCGGCAGATTCCGCCTGCCGAATACCTGTAGCGGTAGCTGCCGGAGACGAAGACGTTTTCGTACACCTTCCCGCCGAGCTGCGCAAAGTAGGCGTCATCTGGCGGGGTCACTCCGGGGCCGCCGACCGCGCCGATGGAACCGTCGGCGAAATACCCGACCGCATGCTCAAGCCAGCGCGGGTCGGCATAGGCGTCGTCGTCGATGAAGGCAAGTATCTCGCCCTTCGCGTGCGCCGCCCCCATGTTGCGCTTCTCCGCCGGCCGCACCTTGCCCGTTGAAACCACCTGTACCTTTCCCCGCTCGCCGTTTCCCGTTCCCCATTCGCCATCCGGCAGCACAATCACCTCGAAGTCACGATAGGTCTGGCGCTCGAGCGACTTGAGGCACTCGTCGAGCATCCACGTCCTCTCCGGGCAGGCCACTATGACGGAGACGAATGGCCGCTCGCCGCCGCCTGCCTTCGGCACGTCGATCGAGGCGTAGTACTTAAGGAGCTTCAGCCTGTAGAAGACGGCAAGCGTGTCGTGCGCCATCGACCGCACGGTGGAGGGCCTAAGCGCGCCGAACTTGCTGCCGAAGCTTATGGCGACGGGCGCCTCGGAAATCTTCGCGCCGCGCGAATGCGCTATCGCAAGGAGCTCGAGGTCGAATGCATACGTCTTCACGAGCATCCGCGAAAGCGCCTCCTCGAGCGCATTGCGCCTGAAGAGCTTCATGCCCGTCTGCGTGTCGGTAATGGGTAGGCCGATGAAAATCCTCACAAGCGTGAAGTAGACCCAGCTCACGATCCGCCTATGCCAGGGGTACTGCACGACGCTCTTCGGATGGCGCTTCGAGCCGATCACGATGTCGGAGCCGTTCTCCGCGAGCGAAGCGAAGAACCACGGCGTCTGCTTCGGGTTTATGTCGAGATCGCCGTCGAGGAGCATTACGTATTCGCCGTGCGAAGCGGCAAAGCCCGCCCTGAGCGCGGCACCCTTGCCGCCGTTCTCTGAAAGATGCACGGGGGCGCATGTGACGAACTCGCCAGCGATGCCGGAAGCCGCCGCCTCTATTGCGCTCCAGGTGCCGTCGGCCGAGCCGTCGTCAACGGGCACAAGCTCCGCCCGCACCCCGTGGGCCTCGAAAAGCTCCGCAGTGCGTTTCAAGTTCTCCCCGATGGTGGCCGCGAGGTTGTACACCGGCATCACCACGGAGAGACGGCCGCCGCCTACCGCATCGCGCACAATCCGCCACATCTCGCCGGCCTCGGAGGCCGGTTTAGACGTGGCGGACTGCGGAACTGTGCCTGGCGGCATCTATGCGCTAAGCCGGCTATTTCGCCGACTTGATGGCCGCCTGCGCCGCCGCGAGACGGGCGATCGGCACGCGGTAAGGCGAGCAGCTTACGTAGTCAAGCCCGAGCTTGTGGCAGAACTCGACCGAAGCCGGATCGCCGCCGTGCTCGCCGCAGATGCCGCAGTGGAGCTTCGGGCGAACCGTCTTGCCGTCGCGTATGGCCATCTCCATGAGCTTGCCGACGCCGGACTGGTCGAGGCGCGCGAACGGGTCGTTCTCGAATATCTTCTTGTCGTAGTACGCGCCGAGGAAGCGCCCCGCGTCGTCGCGCGAGAAGCCGTACGTCATCTGCGTGAGGTCGTTCGTGCCGAAGCAGAAGAACTGCGCCTCCTCCGCGAGCTCAGCCGCAGTGAGCGCGGCGCGCGGAACCTCGATCATCGTGCCCACCTTGTAGGCGATGTTGACGTCGGCGTGGGCGATTTCCTCGTTCGCGGTCTTGACGACGATGTCCTTGACGAACTTGAACTCCCTCGGGTCGCCCGTAAGCGGAATCATTATCTCCGGCTTCACGGTCCACGTGCGGTGGGCCTTCTGCACCTTGATGGCGGCCCTTATGACGGCCGTCGTCTGCAACCTCGCGATCTCCGGGTAGGTGACGCAGAGCCTGCAGCCGCGATGGCCCATCATCGGGTTGAACTCGTGGAGGGAGTCGACTATCTCGGCGATGCGCTGCGCGCTCTTGTGCTGCACCTTCGCGAGGAGCTTTATCTCGTCCTCGGAATGCGGCACGAACTCGTGCAGCGGCGGGTCGAGGAAGCGTATCGTGACGGGCTTGCCCTCGAGCGCCTCGAAAAGCTGCTCGAAGTCGTCCTGCTGGTAGGGCATGATCTTCGCAAGCGCAAGTTCGCGCTCCTCGACGGTGTCGGCGCAGATCATCTCGCGGAACGCCGATATCCTGTCGGGCTCGAAGAACATGTGCTCCGTGCGGCAGAGGCCGATGCCCTCGGCGCCGAGCTCGCGCGCCTTCTTCGCGTCGCGCGGCGTGTCGGCGTTCGTGCGCACTTTCAGCTTGCGGAACTTGTCGGCCCACATCATGATGCGGCCGAACTCGCCCGCGATCGTCGCGGCGACCGTCGGGACGACGCCGTCGTAGATGTTGCCGGTCGAGCCGTCGATGGAAATGAAGTCGCCCTCATGGAAGGTCTTGCCGGCCAGCGTAAAGCACTTGTTCTCCTCGTCCATGGCGATCT
>JAEEHL010000173.1 GCA_016280825.1 Verrucomicrobiota bacterium | reverse complement strand
TCCCCGCCTCGGCGCTCCCGGCGCCTGCACGCCGCTGCGCGGCGCAATACTTCGTCGGCCGGATACAGCCTCCTCGTCCTGCGCCGTGCCGCGCCGCCCAATCGCCGAACCGCGCCTCGCCGTGTCACTCCGCTCGACACGCAGACCTCTTCCGCGCTTCCTCAGTTTGATTGGTTCCTTTGCATCAAGTATGATTGCTAATTGAGGTTCATTTCTACTACTTGCAATTAGGGGTTGCCTTCCCAAGTGAGGTCGTGGCGAGGGGCTATGGGACAGGGGACAGGGGTCAGGGGCTAGGAGTCCGCACTGACTACTGACTACTGACTACTGGATTTAGGGTTGCCTCCCCAAGTGAGGTCGTGGCGAGGGGCTATGGGATAGGGGTCAGGGGTCAGGGGCTAGGAGTCCGCACTGACTACTGACTACTGAATTGCCGAAGATGACATGATGCCAACCTCCGTTACCTTATCATTAGCGAAAGACCGCTTGGGACCCAGTAGACGCGCCCTTCCGGGCTCGTCGACACCGAGCCGCGCCAGCCTGCGCGGTCCTTGTGCAGTTTCGAATAGATGCCGAGCGCCCAATAGGGAGTGTAGAGGTAGGACGTGGTGGCGTCGAGCGAGAGATCCTTCACCTTTACGTCGCCCGTGACCCTAAGCCGCGCCCCGCTGCCGATGGAGAAGCGCGTCTTCTTGTAGGAGCGCACGGCGTCCACGACGTTGTTCGTCACCGGCAATTCCGCGCCGTAGTTGAATCCGCCGCGGTTGTCGAAGGCGACCACGCCGCCGTACCGACCGTCTGAGGCGGTCTCCATGTAGACCGACCCCGCCGAACCGAGCGGCAGGCCGTCCATGCTGGCCGTTATCAGCATGCCGCCGTAGGCAGTGGCCTTTCCGCGCCACTCGCTCCAGTCCGTCGCCACCGTCTCGTAGAGGGCGATTCTGCCGCCGCCGCCAGCGCAGGCGGTGGTCACGTTGCCGCCGTTCACGGAGATCGTGCCGTACCCTTCGAGCCGCGCGCACTTGAGGTACACGCTGCCGCCGCTTGGCGAATAGTAGGAGCCGCCGTGCCCTCCCTCCGCGAGAACGCTGCCGTCGATTCTCATCGTCCCGCCGGAGAATATGCGCACGGCGCCTCCGCCCGAGTTGCCGTTGTGGCCGCTGTAGCCGCCCGACCCAAGAGTGGTCGGCTCGAAGAAGGAGCCGTAGCACGAGGCGTGGAAGCCGGTGTCCTTATGGTTGACGTGCCCGCAGCCGATGCCGCCGTGCGATGCGGCGTGGTTCTCGGGGCTGCCGCTGCCGGGAGAAATGCCCTTGTCCTTTTCGTAGCCGCGCCCCGTCGCATTGACTTTGCCGCCGGCCTCGACGAAGAACACGTTGCCGCAGTCGAGGTCGATTTTGTATGCCGCAGAGGCAGAGTTGGCCGTGTGGTCGATAGTGCCGCCCGAATAGACGACAACCGAATTCGTGACCGTCGTCTGCGAATCTATCGTCACCGTGCCCTTCTCGCGCACTGCGAGATTGTCGCCTATGTCCGCCCCTCCACGCACGACGAGCTTCGACGTGTTCCCGGCGCCGCCGACCTCAAGCGACTTGACGCAGATCGCCCCGTTCGCCGTAACCGTGGCGGCGGCGTCGATGAGGACGTTGTCGTCCGGCCCGGGCGCAGCCCCGCCCGACCAGTTCGCCGCCGCCTCGAACGCACCGCTCGCGCCGCCGACCCACGTCTTGAACGCGCCGCCGAATAGCCAGTTGTCGTTGTTGTTGCCGAGATTGACGGACGAGCCGCGCGCGGCAATCGTGCCGACGAGATACTTCGACCCGCCCACCTTCACGGACTGCGCAAAGCTCGAACTGCTTACCGAGAGCGACCAGTCCGGGCCGGAAAGCGTAAGCGCGCTCCCCGAGCCTGTCTCGCCGTCTGCGTAGAACGAGAAGCATGTCACGGCCGCGCCCTGCGGGAAGGTCACCACGGTGTCGCCCGAATTCGCCTCGAACGAGAGCTTGCCTTCCGCGTCGAAGCCGCCTGCAAAGACGACGGAGCCGCCGCCCTTTGAGACGAAGAGGTTGTACAGGCCGTTCCCGCCGAAATCGACGCTCTGGGCGAGGTTCCCAGACAGAAGAACCGTGGATCTTGCGCATGTGAACGAGCCGGCGCCGAACGACACGTTCCCCTGGAGCGAAACCGTCTCGCTGCCCGTGCACGTGAGCGCCCCCGAAACCAAAGTCGAATTCGTCACAGTAAGGTCGAAGCCCGCGAGTACAAGCGCCGCGCCTGCGCGTACCACGAGCGAGTTGAGAGTCGTAGACACGGTCAACGAGGGGTTGTTCCCCGTTGCCTCGACCACGACCACGTCCGTATCGGCCGGCGGACGCCCGAGGCTCCAGCTCTCGCCGTCCGTCCAGGCGGATGTCGCAGCTCCCGTCCACGTGTTCGTCTCTCCAGTCCGTATCGAGACGAAGTTCCAGTTGATGTTGTTCTGGCTTTCGCTGACGGCGGAGTCGTTCGCGACAATCACCGTCCCGTCGCTCGCGTCGCTGTACGCTACGTCCACGCTTTTGACTTCCATGCTTGCGGACACCGGCACGCTGAGGCGCCAGTGCGTATCCTGCTCCTCGCCGCGCAGGACGAGCGGGTTGCCGCTCGCGCCGCACAGCACGAAGTTGCCGTTCTCGGCGATCGTGGTGGAGTCTCCTGCCGCCGTGCCGAACGTGATTCGCTTTCCCGGCGTCTCGCAGACGAGGGAGTTGAACTTGTTCGCGCCCTTTACCGTTGCGGCAGTCGAGGAATTCGTGAACACCACCTCGCTGCCGGCGAGCGCCGTAAAGGTGCCCGTGTTCGTCCAGGAGCCGTTCACCGTGAGAGTCGCGTTTGTCATCGTCAGTTTCCCGTTATTGCCGATGAGGACGCTCCCGACTTCGGTGTCGGTCACGCACAAAGGCCTTCCGTCCGTCGAGTTTGCGGCGATTTCAACTGCATACGAAGTCGCAATGTCGTTGGATATGACGAGATACCCCTCGTTGTACGCCTGGTCGCCCGTCTTGAAATAGACTGTTCCCGGCGCACCTGCTTTCGTCGCGGACGCCGTACCGTCCGTCTTGCGCCCGCCGAAGGCCGTCGCCTTCCCGGTAAACGAGGAGAAGTCGTTCCCCGGGCCCGTAAGCCAGAGAGACACTCTTCCGCCGCTGCCCATGCCTGCCTGGTTGCCGTCCCTGTCGGCAAGGCCGCCGTTGGCCGTAAAGTTCCCCGAGCCCGAGAGCGAGTTCGCCGTGACCCAGACGCTGCCGCCGGCGCCCGGATAGTAGCCGCCGACTGTTCTTGCTCCATTCGCCTCCACCGAGCCGTTGTTCAACATGCTGCCCGCGACTGTGAGCTTCACTGCGCCGCCGCCGTCCGAGACACTGTGGTTGCCGCCGCCGGAGCCGTAGTTCACGGGGCGCGTAATCGAACCATAGCAGTGTATGTTGGCATACCCATTGTACACGCGTCCGCCGTGCATGCCCGGGATATTGCCCGACCCTGACGTTCCCGGCCCCTGTTTCTTGTTGTAGCCCTTGCCCGTTGCGGTGATTGCGCCGCCCGCGTCGACAGTTACATTGCCCGAGACGTCGAGGTCTATCTTGTAGCTCTCCGCCGTGCCGCCGATAGTGTGCGAGAGCGCCCCGCCGGAACCTACGACAAGCGAGCCCTTGAGCGAAGTCGCGCCCTCGACGAAGTATCTGGCGCCGCTGGCTATGGTCAGCGTGCCGTTGCCCTGCGGCCCCAGGCGCAGCGTCGAGCCTGCCGTCGTCGCGAACGTCAGGTCGCCCGACAAGGTGAGGTTCTGCGGCAGCGTCACGTCGCATTTCTGCATCCTCAGAGTGTTGTTCGCGGCAGTCGCGAGAAGATTCGAAGCGCCTTCCAAGGCAACGCCGCCATAGGAGCACGTCGCGTTCGTCACTATAAGAAGCGCGTTGTCGCGGAGAACTATTTTCGAAAGCGAGAACTGCGCGTCGTCCCATCTAACCACGATGCCGCGGGAATAGGGCCTGTTGTATATTGCCTGAAATACGCCGTCGGCAATGAGCGTTCCCCCGCCTACGCCCTGCGCTGCGGTTTCGAGGTATGTCGTGCCGCCGCATCCGTCCCATCTTCCTGTTCCAGTGCTGCTCTGGGTTGTATATGTGCCGTTGAAATTGGAGAAGTCGCTGCCCGCGCCCGTGAGGATTATCGAGATTCGCCCGCCGCCGCCGCCGCCGCCGTAGGTTCTGGTAGTCGATTCGCCTCCTCGCGCATTGAAACTCGCCGCGCCGGATATGGAGCCGGCCTTTATCGAAATGCTGCCGCCCGCGCCGCCGTAGTAGGAGCCCGACTTGCCTGTCGCCGTGAAATTCGCGCCGTCGGCAATTGAAAGCGCGCCTGCGACGGTAATCTCCACGCACCCGCCGCCAGGCTGGCTGTAGCCGCCTGAACCGATTGTCTTGGGCTCGCGGAACGAGCCGTATGGAGCTGCGGAAGATGAGCTGTCAGAATAGCCGCCATATCCAGCGTGCGAGCCGCTGCAGTTGGCAGTGCCGTATCCTGGCCCCTGCTTGGTCAGGAACCCCTTGGAATTCGCGGTCGCCGTAAACGCCGCGCCAACCGTCATGTCTCCGCCGATTTCGGCTATGATGTGATAAACGCCGTAGCCGCCGCTGTGGGCAACTGTTCCAGTCAGGTTGGCGAACGTAGGCTGTGCGGGGTGCGTCCATATTCCGCCCATAAGGACGCAGTCCCCAGACACCCTGAAGACGCGCGTCTCGCCGTTGTCGTCGGTGACGCCGTACAAGGTGGTCGTCATGCCGTTCTTGCGCCCGGTGTAGAACGTGACGACGCCAGTGTAGTCGGCGGTCTGCGTCCACGAGCCGGGGGTGACGTCGTCAAGGTCCCACGTCATGTTGCCCGCGCCCGCGCCGAGGATTATGTCGTCGCCGTCAACTGGCTTTGCGCCTGCGGCTACGGTCAACCCGGCGTCGGAACACCAGTTCGCGGCGGAATTTGCCGATGCGCTCGCGCCCTTCCAGTACAGCGTGGCCGACTGCGCCTCGAAAAGCGCCGCTACGCACAGAATGACAACCAACTTTGCTTTATTCATTGTTGTTCCTCGCCAAATCACTATATTACTGCGTGTATGTTATCAAATATGGCGGCATAAGTCAATAATTCACACCCTTGAGGGGGTTCACGACCCTTGGGAAAAGTGAACACGCCGAGCGAAGCGAGAGCCGAGAGGCGCGGAGGCGTGGAGGAGTTCGGGGTTCGGGGCAGCGCCCCGACTCTAAAAAGATCTTTGCGTTCCCTGAACCGCCCTCCTGTTTCTCCTGTTCTCTGTGGCTGAAAACTTTAGCCGTGTAGAACGTGTAGGTATAATGTAGAACGAGCCTTTTCTCAATGGCGGAGAAGGTTTCGTTCTTTGACAACTGGCTGAAGGGATACGGCTTGCAAACATGTCGACACGCGCGCTTGCGTCTTGTGGCGCCGCGC
>JAEEHL010000172.1 GCA_016280825.1 Verrucomicrobiota bacterium | reverse complement strand
GCAAGGACTGAAAACTGCCCATGTCTCGCCCAGTTCCTGCGCGAATCGTATGACAAAATCCATTCAGCTCCAAACGCCGAGCTTTTGAAACACTATCCTGCTTGCCCTGCGGCAATTTATGCCACCGCGCTTTGACCGAATTTTTGTGAATCGTGCCTTGATTACCGGAGACTTCCGACGCATTTTTGAGTCGTCGGATGGCTTCTGGATCTCCAACACCCTCCGGCACGACCCCAGACAAACGCACATAATAAAAACCTGTACGCTTCCGTGTGTTCGGGAGTTCTCTCCATCCGCACAGATTACTCTCACTGTTTTTTGAGCGGATATTTCCCGGCAACCCCTGCAATGCGTCTGCAACCGTCACCTTTGAGGAATGAGGCATTCCTTCCAAAATGTTTTCAACCGTGATTTTCTTTTTCAAGTCCTTTCGACTGCCAAAGAAAAACACTCGTGTCCGAGTCGTCGGAACGCCAAATTCGCTTGCCTTTAAGATAAGAGGTGGAAGCACATCGTATTGAGACTTAACACGCTTCAAAGCCCGTGTGACAAGAGGTTTGTTCTTCGCATCTAACAGACCAAGGACATTCTCTGCCAAGAAGAATTTTGGCCGCAATTCCGACACCAAGGAAAAGAACTTTACGAATAAATCATTACGCGAATCATCCGCCCGCTGATGCCCCATGCGGCTGAACCCCTGACATGGCGGCCCACCAATCACGCCGTCAATATCTTTAAAACCAAACTTTTTCCGCATCCCATCGCCGTTCGTCTTTGTAATATCCGTCTGCCAATGCTGATGCCCGGGGAAATTCACTTGATGCATGTGCATGGCATCTTTATCCCAATCCACGGCACCAACTAGATTGAATCCAGCTCTGGCGGCGCCAAGGGAGAATCCACCAACCCCGCAAAACAGATCAATAAGCGTTGGCTTCTTGGGCTTGCGGCTCTGCGCCTGTTTCTTTTTAGTCGCCACGCTATCTTCCCCTCCAAGTATTCCGATCAATCTCAACATGGACAACAGGGGCATAACCCGCTTGAATAAACCCTTCCGACAAACCTCCACATCCCGCAAAAAGATCAATGAACCTTATCCGCTTTTTATCACACCTGGCAGCTGTAGCAATATGCGTAGGGCATACGACATCCTGCCCCTTGCCACATGGCAAGGAGTCATGTCGAACATCGCATTTCCTCCGCTCTCTCATCCGTCTCTCGTTTGCGAACAGATGGCTCGCCTCACTGTTCTGGTTTTCGTCCTCCCGGCGGCGGTTCTCGTCGCATGGCTATGTCACGCAGGCATTCCTGCCTGTATGCCCTGTAGTATATCAAATTTTCGCGGCTTTTTCATCATATTTGCCACGATTTTTCCACGCCTCTTGCCGGGCTTTGATTTCTTTGGTCCGCATACTTGGCGCAACATGACCAGCGCCTTAATGTGGTCGCTTAATTCGCCGCGCAAAGCACACGCCTTGCATCCCCGGGGACAGACCCCCGCCGCGCCTGCAACACACATCCCCCGTCACATATTGCAATATGTGACGTGACTTGACCGCTACACGCGTCGCCATGCCCCTCTCCAAAACATGAACCTCGCCTGCAACACACATCCCCCGTCACATATTGCAATATGTGACGTCATGTGATATAATGGCTGCATTGACAACTAAAGCAGGATGGTGGGCAATGGCAAAGAAGTTCTGGAAAGTGTGCAGGAAACTTGCGAACGACGAGCGGCTCGACGTGCTGAGGCGCGTGATGATCTCCCCTGATGCCGACGGCCTTCCCGTGGGGCAGATTTCCGACATGGTCAGTCTTGGCCAGCCCGCAACGAGCATCTACCTTGCCCAGCTGCAGAACGACTGCGGACTTGTGGCCTCCTACCGCGATGGAAGGTACTGCCTCTACCGCGCAAAGCCGGACGCATCCGACAAGAGGATAGCCACGCTCTTCGCCGCGCTGCAAAAGTACTTCCTGGAAGAGTCCGCCGGATTTGTCTTTGTTGATGGGAGGCGCCCAAGGCAACCGCTCTTCATGTCGATCCTCCCGGCGCTCGCGAACGAGGCCCGGGTGCGGCTGTTGCGGATTGCGAGAACAGAGAAGCGAACGAACAAGGCCCAGCTCATGAAAGCCACGGGGCTTACGGAGCTAAACGTACGCCGCCATGTGGCGTGCCTGCAGGAATGCGGTCTTGTGGAAATCGACTCCGGCGCAATTGCCTGGCGCGAGCCATCCGATCCCCTCTCCCGCCTCTTCATCCAGCTGTCGCTTGCCTAGCCCCCGTCACATATTGCAATATGTGACGTGAGTTGAACAAACAAGCCTGCTGCCGCTCATATATGAAGTGCCGCAATCCCCGCGGCTTGTTTGTATTGCTTGCCCTTGTTGGCAATCGCAGCAATACCTTCAGTTCCGGCAAAGACGTATCACCGGGGACAGACCCCGCTACTCACTTCTCGTGCTTACCGGTCGGGCTGTGTACGCAGCCGGAGCCGTTGGAAGTCGAGCCGCACCAGATGCACTTGTTGGCCCCTGGGCCGTGACGATGCTTGCGCGTCGGCGAGTGAACGCAGCCCGAACCGTAACTAGACGATCCGCACCATTCGCAATGTTTCTCGTCGTCACGATGCTCGTGCTTGCGCGTCGGTGAATGAACGCAGCCCGAACCATAGCTCGAACTGCCGCAATGCCTGCATTTAGTGCTCATACGTCCCCTCCTTTACCTCAGTACTTCACAATATCCATACCGTGTATTATATCAAAAGTTGAGCCTCCGTGCCAAAAGTAGGCGACAGATTTTCAGGTCCCCAATATTTCCACCGTAGGGCGGGAGCGGAGGGCTGCCGCCCGCCCTTCCCCTATACTTTGCCTCTCTTTATAATTATCGCCAATATCGCGACATCTGCCGGGTTCACCCCAGATATTCTGCTTGCCTGCGCCAGCGTCTCAGGGCGGAATCTCTTTAACTTCTCCCTACACTCAAACCGTAGCGAAGTAATCGCATCATAATTAAGCCAGTGCGGTATTTTTATATTTTCATCTTCTTTGGCGCGCAATGCCGCAGTTTTTTCCTGTTCAATGTATGGCGCATAATGACGCATAATATTTAATTCATCTATTGGACACCCCTTCTCTGCCGCCTTCTCGTCATTCCACCCTTCTGCCATTGCTTGATCAAGAAGTCTCTTTTCCCCCTTCCGCTTCTCTATTTCCTCTTTAGGGATTATACCGACGCGCTCAGCCATCTCCACAAGCCGATACCGAGCGTTGTCTTGCCGCAGGATGAGCCGCCGCTCCGCCCTACTCGTAAACATTCTATACGGTTCATCGGTGCCCTTCGTCACCAAATCGTCTATCAGCACGCCAATGTACGCATCCTGCCGACTAAGAACCATCTGCCCTTCTCCTGAGCACTTCAGCGCGGCGTTTATTCCGGCAATGATCCCCTGCGCTGCAGCCTCCTCGTAGCCCGTCGTCCCGTTAATCTGCCCCGCAAAGTAGAGATTGTCGATGCTTTTCGCTTCAAGAGAATGCTTGAGATCGCGGGCATCAATGCAATCGTACTCAATCGCGTACGCATACGCCAGGAACTTGGCGTTTTCAAGCCCTCTAACGGAATGAACCATCTTCTCCTGTATTTCACACGGCAAACTACAGCTTAGGCCATTCGGATAGATTACTTTCCCTGCAGAGTCCTCTGGTTCGAGCATAACATGATGCTGGTTTGCGCCTGTAAAACGCACGATTTTGTCCTCAATAGATGGGCAGTACCTAACACCAGTGCCTTTGATTGCGCCCCCATAGAGCGCTGACGAAAGCAAATTCTCCCTGATTATCCTATGTGTCTCTTCGTTTGTATGCGTAAGCCAGCATGGCAGCTCTGGGAGAAATGTTCCACGTGGAACATTTCCTGCGCTCTCGCCACATTGTTCCACGTGGAACAATGGGCGCGGGTTCTCGCCAAGCTGTTTCATGCAGGCGCCAAAATCGCACGAATCTGCTGCCAGCCGCGGAGGCGTGCCTGTCTTAAGCCTAAAGAGCGATAGCCCATGCGATTGCAGAGAATCGGAAAGCCTGTCCACGGAAGGGCGATTGTCCCCGCCGCTAGGCCTACCGTCTTTGCCTATCCAGACGCGTCCGCGAAGGGCGGTTCCAGCTGTAATTACGACTGCGCTAGCAAGGAATTCCTCGCCAGTAGAGGTCCTAACGCCGATTGCCCTGGCGTTTTGCGCTGTTGGCGCACAGCATTTCTCCGTTAGTATTTCTACAACATCGCCTTCAAATATCTTTAAGCATGGTTGGCTCTCGGCGACAAGGCGCATTCTCTCGGAGTACTCCAGCTTTGCGCATTGCGCTCGCGTTGCCCAGACAGCTGGGCCTTTAGACTTATTCAGAATTTTGCTTTGAAGGGCGGTTGCATCGGCATTCCTGCCCATTTCGCCACCGAGCGCGTCCAACTCGTGGACGAGATGGCTTTTTGCGAGCCCGCCAATCGAGGGGTTGCACGGCATTCTTCCAATCGCATCAATTTTCGAAGTGACGAGAAGGGTGCTTCTCGACATCCTTGCCGAGGCCAATCCCGCTTCAATGCCGGCATGGCCACCGCCTACAACTATAACATCAAAACTCATAATCGTGAATTAATTGCTAATTTTTGTGAACATTGGGAAAGCGCAGCCAATGTAATGCTCACGCGAGGATATTTTGAATGAATACGCAATATAACAACAGAAAGCATAATATATCAAACATTATCTACAAATGTACACGGGGAATGTATATAGTTATCAAGTAGTTGTCAACAATCCGTCTCTCGGCCATATTATCAACGACTGTTCATAACTTGTGATTTCTTGGAAAACTCGCATCCGCAGTAAGCCTGTCTATATAGGCCTAATGCCTTGCTTTGCAGAAGGGAAGTCTTGAAACCATCCCTTTTCTTAAAATCCTCCTTTAGAAAGGTTTGCTCGTCACTAGCGGAAAAGACTTGCTTTGAATCCTTATGAGGCGACACCGTAAGAGAGGTTGTAAAGGCATCGAATCCATTCCCGCTGGCAAACGCCGCTGCCCGTGCAAGGGAATATTTAAAGCATAATGCACAGCGATTGCCGCGTTCAGGCTCGTTTTCATGTCCAGAAGCGACTTTCTCCAGCCAGTCTTCATGTGTATATTCGTCGGTGACAAGTTCAACGCCTGCAAAGGCGGCGAACTGTAGCGCCGCCTTCCTGCGCCGTTCAAATTCCTCCCTGGTGTCGATGTTGGAATTGGAAAAGAACATCGTTATCTCGTGGCCGAGATCGTTGAGCCGCGGGATGCATCCGCTTGCGCACGGTCCGCAGCAAGTATGAAGAAGCACTTTCATGGCGCGCGTATTATATCATAAATACCTGCGGAAAAGCGACAATGCAGATTTTGTGTTTTTTTGATATAATACCATGCGATTCAAGTGGAGTCTACGGACCAAAAAAGGAAAATCAAAGATGATGATGAAGAAAACCCTGTTCGTCGCCGCGCTTGTCGCGGCGTCTGTCGCGGCTGACGCGAAGACGATAGGAATCTGGAAGGACAAGCGCGTGGGCAACCTGTCCGGCCCGGTGAACACGCTCACGAACGCGGGCTGGAACGTCGTGTGGCTTACAGAGGGCGTCAGGGGCAAGAAGGGCCACGACCTCGAGAACGCCGCGACGCTCGAGAAGTGCGACGTAGTCTACTTCCCGGGCGGCTGGGGCAGGTACTTCTTCCCCTCCGCGAAGGCGCGCAAGACGGTGATCCGCTATGCTGCGTCAGGCGGCGGGGCGCTCGTCACGGCCTTCCGCGGCGGCTATACGCGCACGGCCAACAGGCCGATGTTCCCGGAAATCGCCGAAGTCTACAACAGGCTTTCGAGCTCGTGGATATTCCCAAGCGGCAGCAGCGACATCGCCAAGGCCTTCGGCGGCAAGGCGGTCTCTGCCGGAAGCGGCGACCACCTCACGATCAAGGTCGGGCCGAAGGGCACCGTCTTCGCCGAGAACTCCGGCGACCCAGTCGGCGCGCTCGGCGACTTCGGCGAGGGCAGGGTCATAGTCTATGGCGGCCACTTCTCGTATTCGCCCGGCGACGACACGAGCGCCGACAACGACCGCCTGCTTCTTGCGATGGTTGACTACCTTTCCAGCAGGGGCAAGCCCTCGCCCGACAAGGCGGCGAAGGCCGCCGACAAGGCGGAGGCCTCGTTCATCCGCCGCGAGCGCATGTGGGACCTCACGCTCGACGAGCGCGGCCCCGACCGCGCGGGCGGCATCATCCCCACGGCGCGCAACCGCGCTATCGCCATCCCGGAGTCGCTTGCGTACAAGCTCGAGTATTTCGCGGGCTTCCTCGACAAGTCCGACGCCAGGAAGTGCCGCGCCGCCGCAGACGCGATGCTCAGGAAGTCGAAGGCGGTCATCGAGGCAGCCGCCGAGATGAAGCGCGAGGCGGAGGCCAAGCTCAAGGCGATGGACGTCAAGGAACTCAACGCGTTCTCCATCACCGGCAGCCAGTGGAACGCAGAGGCGGTCGTCGAGAAGTTCGCCAAGATCGTCGATACGAATTCGTTTGCCGCAGTCGAGGCGCTCGTCGCCGAGATGTCGCCCAAGGTGCTGGCCGCCAAGACCGCCGCGCTCGACCGCGAGCTCAAGGAAGACCTGAAGAGCGTCCCCGCGCTCGTGAAGAAGACCGCCTCGAAGTGCGCGAAGGAGCGCCGCGAGGCCGCGATGGAGCTGGGCAGGATACAGCCGACCGACAAGGGCTCCCTCAACGCCCTCGTCGGGCTCCTTGACGACGCAGACGAGGATGTTCGCGCGCAGGCGGCGATTTCGCTTGGCTGGATGCAGGCGAAGGGCGCCGTCGATGCGCTCGTCGCGAAGACGACGTCGAAGAACGTCCGCGACCGCCGCCGCACAGTGCAGGCTCTTGGCATGATCGGCGACAAGCGGGCCGCCCCCGCGCTCATGAAGGCGCTTGACGACCCCGACAGCTACGTGAAGCAGATTGCCGAGATCTCCCTCGGCTACGTCAAGGCCGAGACCGCCGTGCCGAGGCTCCTTTCGATTGCAGAGGACAAGAAGGCCGGAGAGCAGGCGAGGGAGGCGGCGATACTGGCCCTCGGCTTCATCGGCGACAAGAGCGTGGTCCCGGCGCTCGAGAGGCTCAAGGCCGAGGCGGGCGACGACGGCCCGAAGATGAAGTCGCGCTCGAAGGCCACCCCCGTGGGCAACCCGTTCTCCTACGGCACGCACGCGATGGCGAAGACCACGCTCGGCATAGGCCTCAGCGCCAAGACCGCGCTTGAGGACATCGCGGGCGGCGGCAGGAAGGAGCCCGGCGTCCGCCAGAACAAGTTCCGCAGGGGCAAGGACCTCTTCTACGCCGTGACCGGCAACTGCAACGCGCTCGCCGGACGCATCGCCAACGGCAACGGCTCGTTCGCCTACAAGGACCGCAAGTACCTCCTCGCGCACCTGAAGGAGGCCGGCTGCACGGGAGTCCACTTCGCGTGGGGCCATCCCGGCTGGAGCACGGCGGCCTACAAGGAGTTTCTGCGCGAGGCGGACGAGCTCGGGCTCATCTGCATCGACACGCTCCCCGGCTACACGAACGCCGGCATCCCCGAGACGGCGTTCCGCTTCGACCGCCTTTCGGAGTTCGCCTGCCTTTCCGGCTTCTGGGCCGAGGAGACGTGGCCGGAGCCCGGCATTTCGTCGAGCGGGTTCCTTGCCGCGATCAAGAGGCGCTTCGGCGAGAACTGGCGCGAGACGAGCGGCCTTACGGCCGAGGAGATCGCCGAGGTCGAGCGCATCGCGGCGGCGGGCTACAGCTGGATGTCGTTCGGCAACGTCGCGAACCGCGGCAAGGGCGGCGAGAGCAACTTCGACGCGCCGTGGAACGGACGCCTGAGGTCGCTTGTGCTCGAGATCGACGGCGAGGTGCTTGTCAACGCCTGGCGCGAGTCGCAGGACTTCCTGCACGGCGCGAGGATGGGCTTTGCGCAGACGTTCGTCGTCTCCACTGCCGACCCCGTCAGGTACGCGACCGACGGCGTCGCCTGCGGCATGCTCGACTCGATAGGCGTCGAGACCTACCAGTCGTTCGGCCGCTCGACGGCGTATTTCATGCAGCGCTACCGCGACGGCGAGGGCCGCTCCACCATGAGCGAGCTCTACAACTGGTACTGCCCGTCGAACGAGCACGCTCTTCGCGGCTTCTGGCAGAACGCGATCCACTCCAAGTGCTTCTTCAACTTCGGCCTCCACCACATATTCAAGTACGCCTCGAGCGAATACCTCTGGAACTGGGAGGAAGGCCGCTGGGACAAGTTCCGCGAGGTCTTCAGGCGCGTCGCGGCGAACCGCGAGTTCTACCGCATCGTGCCTTCCGCCGCGAACGTGGCGGTGCTCTACTCGGCCCGAACGCCGATGTGCACGAAGGTGAACGCCTACCAGCCCTGCCCCGTCCCGCTGAGGGTCGACCAGAACGCGATGGCAGTCTGGGTGGCGCTCGGCCAGAAGCACATCCCGGCCGACGTGGTCTATGCCGACGCGATCGCGCCCGAGAAGCTTTCCAAGTACGCCGTCGTCTACCTGCCCGACTCGAAGTTCCTCGGGCCTAAGGAGATTGCGACGCTCCGCGAGTGGGTCAGGGCGGGCGGCGTGCTCGTGGCCGAGGCCGGAACTTCGCTCTTCGACGGCGAGACCCTCGCGCTCAGGAAGGACTACGCGCTTGCCGACGTCTTCGGCGTCAGGTACGAGGGCACGGACTTCCTGCCCGACGACCAGAGCGACACGTTCTGCCGCCGGCGCGGGCTTTCAATCTCCGCGTTCAAGTTCGTGGGCGACCTCAACCAGCGCTTCCACCTCGAGGACTCTATCCACCGCGACATCAAGCCCTCGAAGGGCGTAGTCACGATGAAGTTCGGCAAGGACGCGCCCGGCGTCCTGCCCGGCATCAAGGCCGGCGACGAGATGGAGATCGACGCCGCGCTCGGCATCGACCGCGTGAAGCCCACGACGGCGCGCGAAATCGCCGCGTTCGCGGACGGGCGCGGCGCGATGTTCGTGAACGAGTTCGGCAAGGGCCGCTGCTACTTCTTCTCCTCGCAGTACCCGCTCATGGGCCACGTCACGAGCGAGTGGGAGATGATGCCCAACAAGTTCGTGTTCTGGCAGAACGTCGCCGAGACGCTTGAGGCGGCGGTGAAGGGCGGGTTCGCCATGAAGGGCGCAACGTGCGCCGTCGAGGTCTCGGGCCTCGGGCCAGACATTGAGGTCACTGTGGACGACCAGGGCTCGCGCTACGTCGTGCACCTTCTCGACTACGACGTTCGCTCGAAGGGCGTGAAGGGCGCGTCCCTCACTGTGCCTGGCACGCGCCCCATCAAGCGCGTCTGGTATCCCGACACCGGCACTGAGCTCAAGCTCGACGGGCGCACCGCCAAGCTGCGCGACTTCCGTCCGTACGACATGGTCGCCGTCGAGTTCGAATAGAAGATGACGTCCAGGATAGGCGTGGCAACGGCTGTGGGGATGCTCGTATGCAGCAACCTCTTCATGACCTTTGCGTGGTACTGGCACTTGCGGCTGCAGAAGCCAGGCGAGGCGAGCTGGCCGGTATATGCGATAATACTCGTGAGCTGGCTCATCGCCTTGATCGAGTACATTATCCTCATACCGGCCAACAGGCTCGGCGCGGCGAGCGGGCTAAACGTGGCGCAGCTCAAGATAATACAGGAAGTCGTGACCGTCTGCGTGTTCGTTCCGTTCATGCTGCTCTTCATGGGCGAGAAATGGCGCTGGGACTACCTCTGGGCCTTTCTCTGCATGGTCGCCGCCGTGTATTTCGTGAACCGCGCAAGACTGTAGGAGGAAGGCGGGCATTTGCCAAAGGGTCAGCCCTCGGAGTTCGAGATTAGTTCGAGTTGGAGATAATAGTTGGAGTTTCGAGTTCGAGTTCGAGAGCGGAATTGTAAAATTCCATTTTCAACCAAGCACCAACGACTAGCGACTAACGACTAACAACTGACTACTGACTACTGACAACTGACTCCTTACTCCTAATTTTAGCCGTGGAGAACGTGTAGAAACGTGAATGCTCCGCATTTTCTACACGATCTGCACGTTCTTCACGGTTAAGAATTTAGCCGTGGAGAGGGGGAGAGGTGGAGAATCGGGGCAGACGGGGACAGACCCCGAAAGTTGTGGCGGAAAGTAGATGAAACTGCCGCGTAAATTTGATATACTACCCTTGTTCTCAAGGAACAGTTGATCTTTGATATAGGCTGGGAGACGACAATCCCGGCTGTCGGGCCGAAGGAAAGGGCGGTTTCGATGAAACTGCCGCAACGGTAGGGTCACGCGTCCCGCGTGACCGTCGCCGCCAACGGCCAAAACCTCGTGAAGCCGCGCACACAGGCGGCAAAACGGGGAGCTGCGGAAACGCATCCGACGCCCGCAGCACGTACGCAACAGCGTATGACGCTTGTACAGAAATCGCCAATTTCAAGAATCAAAGCGGAGTACGAAGGTTGCGCTGCGTGGCAATCCATGTGGCGTGTCTTCTTATCATGTTTTGATTCGGGCGTTTGGCGATGCCTTGTACAGACGTGAGAATGTAAGGCACGCCACTCTTCTTTCCTACGCCGAGAGTGAATCGTGTTGGTATTTGGCGTATGGAGAGAGAGAAAGCATGGTAAAGAAGTACGTTAGGGCATTTCTGGTTCTATTAGTATCTGCTATTGCATTGCCTTTAATCGGAGCGGGAAACGAGGGGATTGACAACGACGAGCCATTGTTCGTGATACCAGCGTCCCTTCCCTCTGAATCCCAGGTTCAGCAGGCGCTCAAGATTGTCAAGGAACTGTGCGATGAGGACGCCAGGGCCTTGAAGGCCGGGAAGATCAGCGCAGCGGCGTTCGCACAGAGACTGATGGCGCTCTCCGGCACGACCGAAGACTATGCGGTGAAGCTTGTCCTGTTTCGCAACGCGTTTAGGCAGTTTCTGTCGGCAGGCGACACCAAGGCCGCAACAGCGCTTTTCGAAAAAACGCTTGACAGTTTTGGCGGTCGTTTCGCCTCGGAGATGGGAGGCTACTCATTGTCCGCGTTGCGAAATCTTGTGTCCCGGCCAAAGTCCACAAAAGAACTTGAATCATTGCTGACCCTTGTCGAAGAGTCGGTGTCCAGTTTCAGGGAACTTGCCGAAGCCGAAACCGAACTTCGAAACAGTCCATCTGACGAGAGGGCGAAACGCAAACTCGCACTTTCCGCCATCAAGCTCATGGACTGGGATCTCGCGCTTAGGACATACGCAGAGTTGGGAGGAGAGAGGGGCAGCATCTGTCGATGGGAACTTGCTGAGCCAGGATTGCGTGGAGACAACTGCACGTCTGAGCGGTGCGGGGACTACTGGTGGGGATGCACTGATGGGAAGGACGAGCAAGGGCTCTTGTTCAGGTCGATATCAATCCATGCCTCATTCTGGTACCGCAGGGCGCTTGCCGAGGGCAAGATGACAGGGCTAAAGGTTGCACTTGTCAAGAATCGGATCGGCCAATCGAAAGCATGGATGGGAGAGCCGCGCTCCGTTGTGTCAATGAAGGCTGAAGGACGAGGGAAGGAGCAATTGATCTTCTCGGAGGATTTTGAAGGCAACTCGATGAAGTTTGCGCTGACAACCGTCGGTTCGTTCCCTTGCCCAGCCTGCATTAAAGTCGGTATGGGCGTAGATGGGTCGAGGGGGTTCGGTTTTGGCAGGTCGTCGTGTAGAAGAGATGCGCATTTTAACTACGTCAACACTTTGACGGCAACATTCAAACAGCCATGGTTTATAACCAGAGTCGAATTTGACGAAATGGAACGTTATGGAAATACAGGCTCCGCAGGTAATATCATCGTTAACCGTGTTGGCAATGAAAGATTATGGAAGCATGATTTCTGCCGGTTGCCACACAATGACAGAAGAGCTGATACAACGTTCAGGCACCGCAACATAGAAATTGGGAAAATTGCGACGAACATAAGTTTCCAGGTTGTGGACATAACATGTAGAAGCGAGGAGTTCATAGACAATGTCAAGATATACGGTAGGCTTGCTTGGTAATATTATGCTCCCGAAATGGATTGGGAGCTGGCGGTTTAAAATGGAGAAATGAGCAATGAACCATAAGATGAAGGGGTTGGGTTCGCTTGTCGCATCCGCTTTGTTGATTTTGGGCATCGGGACGTCGCAGGGAATGCCGACGAGTGGCGAATTGACGAAGGAGAAGGCAATCGTCAAAGAATTGATGAGCCCGCTCGTCAATGACTACAAGGCCGGCAAGAAAACGGCGGTCGAAGTAGGGAATGGTGCGATGGGCTTTGTCGCGATGGCAGACACGCAGGCGGCAAAGTTCCTGCTGTTGAGAGGCGCTGCACATTACTATTCCCTTGCCAAGGAGTACGAAAAGACTGCCGATGCCATCGAGTCCATCATGAAACTTGTGCCCGACATTCCGCCAGGGACACTCCACGAAATCACTACAAAGGTTGCTGCCAACGCTACGGCGGAAAACGCGCCTCGCCTCGTTAGACTGAAGAAGATGTCAATGGCCCGGGCTTTTGCCGCAGCAAGGTTGCAGGAAGTCGAGAAGGAGCTGAAAGCGGCTCCCGCCGATCTAAAGCTTAAGCGGATGCACGCGGAACTTGTCGCCGCGACGGGGGATTGGGGGACTGCCCTTGCGGAATTTGCGGAACTTGACGGGGAAACTGGCAAGATGGCAGCGGCCGATTCGGCGGCTGTGGGCGAGAGCTTCGCGATTGCCGATTTCTGGTGGGATTACAAAGCATTGGCAACCGAGGCGAAGGATGCAATGCGCGAACACGCCGTGGGGTTATACAGGACGGCGATTGCCAATGGCGAACTTGATGGGCTTAAAAGGGCACTAGCGGAGAAGCGCATCTCTGAGGTAGGAATCGCTTCGGTCAACTACATTGCGCCTGGCAAAACCGACAGTGTAAGCGCATCTGGCAGACTGGCAACGGGTGTCAACCTCAGGGCAGGGCTTGTCGGGCATTGGCGGTTCGACGGCAACGCCAACGATGCGAGCGGATATCGCAACAACGGCATCGTGCGGGGCGTTGTCCCGGTGGAAGACCGCTTTGGGAAGGCCAACAAGGCGTATCGTTTCAGTCGCGGCAAATTCATTGAAGTGCCTAATTCGACGACTTTGCAGAACATCACAAGGGCCATCACGATTACAGCCTGGATTAAGCCATATGAATGGGATTCTGGTTTCTTGGTTGTTCTTCAAAAAGGGAACAATCGGGAACGTCAATTCACGTTGGCAAGCGGCCGTGGCCTTTGCTGGTATGGTGCTGGCAATATGCGCGAATCACGAGCTTGGAGTTTGGGCGAGTGGCAGTTTATTGCGTTAACATACGAACACGGCAAGGATGCACGGATTTACCGAAATGGCGAGCTGCTTAGCGCGGGCAAGGCGGATAGGGAGTTTCAAGCAAACAGTCAGCCGCTCCTGATTGGTTGTAACCCTTGGGGCGAAATGGAATATTTCATTGGCGACATGGACGATGTGCGGATATACAACCGCGCACTCTCGGAGAGGGAAATACAGGAACTCTACAAAGGCGAGGCTCCCGTATCGCATTGAAAGCCTTGATGGATTGATTGGCACGGCACCCGCTCTGATCGTGGATCTTGCTTCGTGAGTGTCGCACGTTCACCTTGTGTGTGCGGTACCCCTCACTCATAACTCATCACTCATCTCTCTTCTCCACCTCTCCCCCTCTCCACGGCTAAAAACTCCGTGTCTCTGAGTCTCGTTCATCTTCGTGTTTTAGCGCCGCAGGCAGATAGTAGTTATCGGTGTAACTCTGTCGGGCGTTCGTGGCTGAAGCTTGCGCAAGCGTTTGTTTTCCGTTGGGGAGCCTAACCCTTGTTTGCAAGTAGTAGAAATGGACCTCAATTAGCAATCATACTTGGTGCAAAGGAACCAATCATAATGAGGAAGCGCGGAAGAGGTCTGCGTGTCGAGCATAGCCGCCGCGGAAGCGGGGCTCGCGTTTATAGCGAGCCAAGCCGAGCGCAAGCGAGTGCCGAGAGTGACACGGCGAGGCGCGGTGAGCACGGTTGCTCGGCACTCGGGCTTCGCCCTCGGCTATCCCCTCGCTTCGCTCGGCCCTCACTGCGTTCGGCGGCTACCTTTACGTGAGCGCACGTTCGGAAGGCAAGGTAGGCACGCACAGAGGCTTGGACGGCAAGAAGGCGACTTGGGTTCAACTGCGATTTTTAGGCTAAACTAATACAATTGGCAGGCTTTGACGGCTTTCACAGACTTGCCACCGCTTTGCTTAAATGATATACTTCGCTGAAAACAACCAAATTCGCAATGGAACAAATGGGAAGAACATGAAGAAACACGTCTTGATGCTGGTTTTCCTTGCCGCTTTCGCGCTCTTCGCGGCGGATGGCGACAGGCTTGTCGTTGGAGTGGTCGAGTGCTGCTCGACGTCGCAGTGCGTGAGCGTGCAGCGCTCGTACATCGCCGCTCTCGAGAAGTGCGGCTATGCGCCCGTCGTGCTGCCGTTTGCGGAAAGCGCGGTCGTGGCGACTTCCGCCCTCGACAAGGTCGACATCCTTCTCCTTACCGGCGGCGAGGACGTCGCCCCCGCGCGCTACAAGAAGGAATGCTCGCCCCGCCTTGGCGCGGTGAACCTGCGGCGCGACGACTTCGAGTGGAAGCTCCTTGAGGCCGCGAAGAAGCGTCGCCTGCCGATATTCGGAATCTGCCGCGGCGAGCAGGTCTTGAACGTCTTCTTCGGCGGCACGCTCGTGCAGGACATCCCAAGCGAGCACAAGGCGCCCAAGGGGGCGGAGAAGGCCGTCCATCGCGCCCCGAAGGGCGCGGCGCCTGCGCGGCACATGCTGAAGATCGTGCCCGATACGCGGCTTGCGGCAATCGTCGGCAAGGATCCCCTTGAGGTCAATTCGTTCCACCACCAGGCCGCCGAGACGCTTGCGCCCGGCTTCGTCGCCTCTGCCTTCGCCCCCGACGGCGTAATCGAGGCGATAGAGTCCATCGCCTATCCTGCCGCCGGCGTGCAGTTCCACCCGGAGATAATGCTTGCCTCGGGCGGCTTCGACACGGCGCGCATCACCGAGATCTTCGCGCGCCTGCCGGAGCTCGTCGGGCTAGAGCCGATGCGCGATTCGGGCATCCTTTCCGACATCCTCGAATCTACCGACGACGCGACGCTCCTGAAGGCGTTCATCGGCATTCCATCCGCGACCGAGAACATCCCCGGCGTCAACAGGGCGAGCGAGGCGATGGCCGCGCACCTGAGGAAGCACGGCCTCAAGTGCACGATCGAGACGATGGACGACGGGCGCAAGGTGCTCTTCGCCTGCTCGCGCGACACCAAGACGCCGGACGTCCTCATCTCCGCGCACATCGACACCGTTCCGCCGCAGTCGCCCTCGATGTACTTCGCGACCGTCACGAACGGCGTCATGTACGGGCGCGGCGCGAGCGACTGCAAGGGCCATTGCGTCCTCTCGGCGCACCTCCTGCGCGCGCTCAAGGACGACGTCTCCATCGGCTGCATCTTCGGCAGCGACGAGGAGAAGGGCGGGCGCTCCACCGAATGGATGGTGCAGGAGCGCGGCTACGGGGCGAAGAAGGTGATCTTCGTCTTCGACATGGAGCCCTACTCCGTGACGACGAAGCAGAAGGGCCTTGGCTACTACAAGGTGACGGCGAAGGCTGAGGCGGTCCACGCCGGGCTTGTGAAGGGGAAGCTCCCCAAGAACGCGCTCGAAAGGATCCTCGAGGGCCGCGAGAAGCTCAAGGCCCTCTTCCCCGAGTTCGAGGACGGCTCCTGGCGCGACGTCGCGAGGGTGACGTCGGTGAACGGCGGCACGACTAAGGCGGAGGCGGGCGTCTCCGTGCGCAACTCGAAGATGGACTGGTCCGACATCGACGCCAAGATCGCAGAGGCGTTCCCCGGCTGCGAGATAGAGCCGCGCCGCAAGAGCCCGGCCGTGCTCCTGGACGAGAGCGAGCCGGTGATGAACGAGTTCCTCAGGCGCACGAAGCTCATGTGCGAGAAGAAGGGCTTCAAGTACGACGGCTACTACCATCTCGACAGCTCGACCGACGCGCGGCACCTGCAGTACATGGGC
Organism: Verrucomicrobiota bacterium; assembly: GCA_016280825.1. Classification (GTDB taxonomy): domain Bacteria; phylum Verrucomicrobiota; class Kiritimatiellia; order RFP12; family UBA1067; genus UBA1067. The sequence continues at coordinate 2,010 of JAEEHL010000172.1, read as the reverse complement.
CTGCCGATGATCATCACCGGCACCGACTGCCACGGCGCCCACACGCCGCGCGAGCACATGATACTTTCCTCGATGCAGGACTATTTCGAGCTTGTCTCCGAGTTCCTGCTCGACCTCTACCGCGACAAGGGCAAATGAGGGGCCTTGCATGAACATTGTCTGCCTTGACCTTGAGGGGGTTCTCGTCCCCGAGATATGGATTGCGTTCGCCGAGAAGACCGGCATAGCCGACTTCCGGCGCACGACGCGCGACGAGCCCGACTACGACAAGCTCATGCACTACCGCATCGACCTCCTGTCCAGGCACGGCTTCAAGGTGGGCGACATAACCGACGTAATCTCAAGGATCGAGCCGTTCGACGGCGCGAACGAGTTCCTCGACGCGCTCAGGGAGAAGACGCAGGTCTTGATCCTCTCCGACACGTTCGACCAGTTCGGCCGTCCGCTCATGAAGAAGCTCAACTGGCCGTCGCTTTTCTGCAATTCGCTCGTGGTCGACGCGGACGGCACGGTCAAGGGCTACAGGATGCGCTGCCCGCAGTCGAAGCTCACGACGGTGAAGGCGCTCCAGAGCTGCGGGTTCGACACGATCGCCGCGGGCGACAGCTTCAACGACCTCGGTATGATACGCGCGTCGAAGGCTGGGTTCCTCTTCCGCACGACGGACGAGATCCGCCGCGCCAACCCCGACCTGCCGGCGTTCGAAGAATACGGCGAGTTCCTTTCCGCGATTGAGGGCGCGCTTTCATGACCATCCTCCCCATCGCGTTCGCCGCGTTGACGGTGGCCTTTCCGCGCGAGGGCGCGGACCTCGGCTCCGTCAGGAAATGCTACGTCATCGGCGCGGTGGACGGAGGGGAGACGAACGTCACGGTAAACGGGAAGGCCGCCTACGTGTACCGCACGGGCGCGTGGGCCGCGATGGTCGATGTCGCGGAGGGGACCAACGAGATCCGCGCCGTCGCCGGCACGAACACGGCGATACGGACGTTCCTCTCCCTGCCGCCGCCCGAGCGGAAGGGCCCGCCGCCGGAATACCCGAAGCTCCCCTATGCGCTCGACGACGCGCAGGAGCCGCCGACGAACAGGGCGCCGGGCGAGATCACGGTCTATGTAGACGCGGGCCACGGCGGCCACGACACGGGCGCCATATCGCCGCACGGCTGGTTCGAGAAGGACGCGAACCTGCTTGTCGCGAAGGCGACCGCGACTGCGCTTTCCGCGCTTGGCTACAATGCCGTCCTTACCCGCGAAAGCGATTTCTTCATCCCGCTCGAAGACCGCCCGAAGGCTGCGCACGAGAGTCGCGCCGCGGCGTTCGTCTCGATACACCACAACGCGCCCGGCCATTCGCAGGACGCCGTGAAGTCGAGGTACGTCTCGGTCTACGCGTGGAACGCGATAGGCGAGGCGCTTGCCTCCAGCGTGTCGGCGCGGCTTGAGAAGGCGGCGGACGGCGAGCCGCCGGGGAAGGGCGTTCTGCACGCGAACTTCAAGGTGACGCGCTCGCCGCAGGTGCCGAGCTGCCTCGTGGAGGTCGATTTCGTCACGTCGCCCGCCGGCGAGGAGGCGATCTGGAACCCGCTTCGCATAGCGCGCACCGGCAAGGCGATAGCCGCAGGAATAGACGACTGGTGCAGGGGAAGGAATCTGGAGAAGGTAAAATGATGGACAAGCATTACGATTCAAAGGCCGCAGAGGCCAAGTGGTACGAGATCTGGGAGAAAAGCGGTTTCTTCCACCAGGAGCCCGACGGGCGCAAGCCGTATTCCGTCGTGATCCCGCCGCCGAACGTGACGGGCATACTGCACATGGGCCACGCGCTCAACCAGACGATTCAGGACATCCTCGTCAGGTGGCGCCGCATGCAGGGCAGGAACACGCTCTGGCTGCCGGGAACAGACCACGCCGGCATCGCCACCCAGAACGTTGTCGAGAAGGCGCTCAAGAAGGAGGGCAAGCGCCGCCAGGACCTCGGCCGCGAGGCGTTCGTCGAGCGCGTCTGGGAAT
>JAEEHL010000171.1 GCA_016280825.1 Verrucomicrobiota bacterium | reverse complement strand
CTCCAGGCCTTTTGCCGGTGACCACAGAGGGGCAGAAATACCCGTTCCCATTCCGAACACGGAAGTCAAGCGCCCCATCGCCGAGGGTAGTGCGGGACCCGCCCGTGCGAGAGTAGGACGTCGCCGGCTCTTTTTTTGCACTTGACAGGCGGGCCAAAGGCAAAACATGATTGACAGAAGAGATTTCATAGGTCTTTCTGCAGGAGCTGCCGCATTAATGTGCGGCGGCAAGGCTTTCGCGTCTCGAATCCCCTCGGCTGCAGAACTTGCGGACGACCCCTCGCCAGGGGAAATAGAGCGCCTTGGCCGCCTTTGGGGCTTCTGGCTCGACGCGCCTGTCGGATATTCTTTCAAGAGGGAACACAGGCTCGTGAAGCGCTATTCGTATTCCGAATACGACGCGGAGCTCTACCTCCAGCGGAATGGTCCCGAGGAGTGGCAGTGGCAGCGGGTGCTGAAGGTGTTCCCGAAGAGGGTCGACAAGCCCCTCGCAGCAGTGGGCATCCCCTTTTACTACGTCGAGGCGATGCTAGGCCACGAGCTTGACGACGAAACCGCCGCGCTCGGCAGGTTCACCGAGATTGCGCAGGCCGCGCAGCTTGCGCGCCGCGGCTACATGGCCATCACGTGCGACTTGAGCCACCAGAACTACGTCAAGTACGACGTGCCGCCGTCGCGCAGCTACTGGAACCGCTTTCGCGACATGTCGTTCAAGCTGGCGGAGGACTGGCCCATGTGGTCGCCCCACGCCCACCGTGTCTTTGCCACGCGGCTCATGCTCGACCTTCTCGAAGGCGATCCGCGCGTAGATCCCGCGCGCATAGGCATGACCGGCCATTCGCTCGGCGGGCAGACGGGCTTCTACGCCGGATGCCTCGACCCGCGCGTGAAGGCGATAATGGCGAGCGACTTTGCATTCGACTTCGACCAGTCGTGCTGGGACGTGCTCCACTACTGGGGGGGCAAGCTCCCCGCTGTGCGCAGCCTTGGCCTTGAGAACTACACTCTTCTCACGATCTCGGGCGCGAAGCCGTTCTGCCTGCTTGCCGGGTTCTACGACGACGCGAGAAGCTACGACGGCATGGTCAGGGCAAAGGGCTACAGGAGCCGTCCGCAGGATCTCGAGTTCATCCACCACGCAACTGGCCACCGCCCGCCGCAATGGGCGCTTGAGGCGGGCTATAGGTTTCTCGACTCACGACTTGCGGCGGGCGCGCCCGTCGGGCAGGTGCGGCGCGACGTGCGCTACATCGAGGATGACGGTGCAAAAAGGGAGCTGTTCGGCAAAATCGAAAAGGCCGTGCTGCCCGAAGCCGAGAGGCGCGCCGCGGCGATTCCCGAACTTGACCTGATGGGGCTCAAGTTTGGCGCGAAGCCCAGGGCGAGTGCCTTTGCCGGCGATCTCAGGTTTGACGTCGGGATTCGCGACGGCGCGAGTTTCAGGCAGTTCGAAAAGCCGGTTCTCTTTCCTATGGACGCCGAGCTCTCGGGTTTAGGGTATCCAAAGGAGGTGAAGTGCGCATGGCGAAACGTCTATGCCCACTACACGCCTGTCACAAGGCGGATGGACTACGCCGAGGTGCACGACTACTTTCACGTCTCCAAGTTCTCCGAGAGCGACATCCGCGTCCATGCGCTCGGTCGGCTCGCGGCGGCGTCGAGGCGTCCGGGCGTCGAGACTTCCTCCAGGCTCGTCCGCTACGCAGAGCAGTATCTTGTCGTGACGGGCATCCGCCACCTCGCGCTTGCCGCCGCCGGCAGTGCCGAGAACGGCGCGCTGCGGGCAATCCTGCAAGGGGAGCACCGCCCTTGACTTCGACCGTGGGTTTTAGGTATAATATTTGCCAATGGAAGGAATAACGACAATCAGGGGCGGAGTGTGCAGCGCCAAGGGCTTCAGGGCCGCTGCCGTCTCCGCAGGGATAAAGTACGAGGGGCGAGACGACATCGCGCTTGTCGCGGCCGATTCTCCGTGTTCGGCCGCGGCGGTTTTCACCACGAACAAGGTTGCCGCGGCGCCCGTCGTATACGACCGCGCGGTGGCCGCACGCGGCAAGGCGCAGGCGATTCTCGCCAATTCCGGCTGCGCGAACGCCTGCACTGGCGAGGAGGGCATGCGCGACGCGGCGCTTTCCGCGCTTGTCGTCGCGGGCGAGCTGGGCATCTCCCCTGACGACGTCTTCGTTGCGTCGACGGGTGTCATCGGCAGGCGCCTGCCGATGGAGCGGCTCCTTTCGGGCGCGTCCGCCGCGGCTAGGGCGCTGGGGAGGACGAGTGCGCACGCGCATCGTGCGGCGCGCGCGATAATGACTACCGACACGAAGCCCAAGGAGGCCGCGGCGACGTGCGTCATAGACGGGCGCAGGGTGACCGTAGGAGGGATGGCCAAGGGCTCCGGCATGATCGAGCCCAACATGGCGACGATGCTCGGCTTTCTCACGACCGACGCCGACATTTCGCCTGCGATGCTCAGGAGGGCGCTTCTTAGGGCCATTGCGAAAAGCTTCAACAGCCTGGTGGTCGACGGCGACGAATCGACAAACGACTCCGTCTTCCTTCTCGCCTCGGGCAAGGCGGGCAACAGGCGCATAACGCGCTCGTGCGATGGGTTCAGGGCCTTTTCCGCCGCGCTTGAAAGAGTGTGCGTCTCGCTTGCGCGGCAGATGGCCGCCGACGCCGAGGGGGCGACGAAATTCGTGACCGTGACCGTGAAGGGCGCGCGAAGCGAACAGGACGCCGCGCGGGCGGCGCGCGCCGTGGCGAGGTCGCCCCTTGCGAAGACGAGCTGGTTCGGCGGCGACCCGAACTGGGGGCGCGTCCTGGCGGCAGTCGGGTATTCGGGCGCTGACGTCGCGGACTGCCGCGCCGAGGTGTTCTATGACGGCGTGTGGGCCTACAGGCGCGGCGAAGTTGCAGGCGAAACGCAGCTTGGGAAGCTTGCGGCAGTGATGCGCAAGAAGGAGTTCTCCGTTACGGTGGATCTCCACCTCGGCAAGGGGGAGAGCACTGTCTATACATGCGACCTTTCACTCGACTACATTCACATCAACGCGGACTACACAACATGAAAAAACTCATAGCGGCAATCTCGGCGGTCTTTCTTGCGGGCATTTCGCCCTCCCTGGCGACAGTTGTAGACATCACCGGGGCGGGAGCCGCCAAGGCGAACGTCTCGATATCCATAGGCGGCGTGGGGGCGGAGGCTTTCACGAGGAGCCTAAAGAACAACCTTGAACGCAGCGGCGCGTTTGCCGTGGCCTCGACAGGTCAGATAAGGGTCTATGGTTCCACCGCCTCGGCTACGGCGGCCGGCGAGGGGAAGAGCGTGACTTCGACGGCCGACGTCTCCGACGACAAGTCGGCGCGCATGGCGGCGCGCAAGCTCGCCAACGCCATCTGCGAGACGTTTGCGGGGCAGAAGGGCTTTGCCCTCGACAAGGTCGCTTTCATCCGCAGGGTCTCCGGCACGGTCTCCGAACTTTGCATGTGCTATCCCGACGGCTACGACATACGGCAGCTTACCGCGAACGGCGAAAAGGTAGTGGGGCCGCGCTGGAAGGATGCCAACACGATATTCTACACGGGCATCCAGAGTTCCGGCCCGCAGATATGGGAATACGACACGATTGCCCAGAAGCGAACGCTCAAGTGGTCCTTCAAGGGGCTGACCACGGGGGCGACGGTCTCTCCCGACGGTGGGAGGGTGGCGATAATACTCTCGTTCCAGGGCAATCCCGAGCTTTACGTCATCGACATGGCGACGTCGAAGTGGACGCGTCTCACGAACACCCCGAACGCAAGCGAGGGCTGCCCTGCGTGGAGCCCCGACGGAATGAAGATCGTCTACGTTTCCGACGAGACGCGCAGGCCGCAGCTGTACATCGTCGACGTCGCGACGAAGGAGAAGCGGCGCATTACCTCCACAGGTTCGCAGAACGTCGAGCCAGACTGGGGCGGGGACGGGCGCATCGCGTACATCACGAAGGGCGGCGGCGGCGCGAGGGTCGCGATTATGGACCCAAAGGCGGGCGAGAAGGGCGTGAAGCTCGTCACCTCGGTCGGCAACTGGGAGCACCCGAGCTGGTCAAGGGACTCCCGCAACGTGGTGGCTGCCCGGGACAAGGCCCTTTTCGTCGTTGATACGAGCGTGGACGGCGGCAATCTCGCCGAGCCATGCCGTGTCTTCAATGCCGATGGCAAGTGGATAAATCCGAGCTGGAACAGGTAGGGCGGCTAGATAGTCTGGATGGTTAGGTAGTTAGGTGGTTACGGTGGAATGAAAATTGACGTTGGATATGTCGCGGAGCTCGCCAGGCTCGAGCTTTCCGAAGACGAAATGAAAACCTTCCAGCCGCAGCTTGAGGACATCGTCGGCTATGTCGAGAAGATATCCGAAGTGGACGTCGAGGGCGTTCCGCCGATGATGCACGGCCGCGAGATAGTGAACGCCTTCAGGGAAGACGAGGTTCGCCCGTCGCTTGAGACCGAAGTCGCGCTTGCAAACGCCCCCGCGCGCGTGGGCGACGAGTTCCTGCTGCCGAAGATAGTGGAAGGTGCGGAGAGCTGAGATGGAACTTTATGAACTTGGAATAAAGGCGGCGCGGGAAGGGCTTGCGAAAGGCGAGTTCTCGAGCGAGGACATCGTCAAGTCCGTTATCGGGCGCTATCATGAGAGGAACGGGGAGATTGGCGCCTACGTCTCGTTCGACGAGGAGCAGGCGCTTGGCCTCGCGAGGGAACGCCCGAGGGACGTCCCGATTGCGATAAAGGACCTCATCAACGTCGTGGGCCAGCCCTGCACGTGCGGGTCGAAGATTCTCGAAGGCTACATCTCGCCCTATGATGCGACTGTAATCGCGAACCTGAAGAAGAACGGCTTCTTCCCATGCGGCAGGGTGAACATGGACGAGTTTGCGATGGGCTCGTCAACCGAGAATTCCGCGCTCGCCGTGACACGCAACCCGTACGACCTTTCGCGCGTTCCAGGAGGCTCTTCCGGCGGAAGCGCCGCGGCAGTCGGCGGCAAGATGTGCATCGCGGCGCTTGGCTCGGATACGGGCGGCTCCATCCGCCAGCCTGCGTCGTTCTGCAACTGCGTCGGCATAAAGCCGAGCTACGGGCGCGTGAGCCGCTACGGGGTCACGGCGTTTGCGTCGTCGCTCGACCAGGTGGGGCCCATGGCCAAGTCCGTCGAGGACGCGGCGATTCTCCTTGGCGCGATTGCCGGGCGCGACGAGATGGACGGCACCACGCCGGACGTCCCCGTGCCGGACTACGCGGCTCGGCTTGAGGGCGCGGACATGAAGGGTGTCAGGATCGGAGTGCCCAGGGAGTACTACGATGTAAAGGGCATGGACGCGGAAGTTCGCCGCATAACCGAGGGGGCGCTCAAGAAGTGCGAAGAGGCCGGCGCGACGCTTGTAGAGGTCTCCCTGCCCCATACTGAGTACGCGATGGCCGTCTACTACATCATCGCCCCGGCCGAGGCGAGCGCGAACCTCGCGCGCTTCGACGGCGTCAGGTACGGGCACAGGTCGCCGCTTTCAAAGGACGTCTTCTCGCTCTACTGCAAGTCACGCGCGGAGGGCTTTGGCGCGGAGGTGAAGCGGAGGATCATCATCGGCACGTTCGTGCTTTCAAGCGGCTACCAGGACGCATACTACACACGCGCCCTCAAGGTGCGCACCCTCATCAAGCGCGATTTCGACGAGGTCTTCGGGAAGTGCGACGCGCTCCTTACGCCATGCGCCCCGACGCCTGCGTTCAGGCTGGGGGAGTTGCAGGACCCGCTCACTATGTACCTGAACGACCTCTTTACGATACCTTCGTCGCTTGCGGGCGTCTGCGCCTCGTCGGTGCCGGCGGGTTTTACGGAAAGCGGCCATCTGCCCGTCGGCGTGCAGTTCATCTGCGCCGGCTACGACGAGGAGCGGCTTCTTCGCGTCTCCAAGGCGTTCGAGGACATCGCGGGGGCATAGTCGGGCGGCAAGGCGGTTGGGTGCCGTGAAGGCCCCGTCAACTGCCGAAAGCAAGTTGATAGATGCGCGGCGATATGATATAATTCAACATCATGCGTCGTATTTTCATAGCAATGTTCGCACTCTCGGCCCTTTCGCCGGCGTTCGCGCTGCCGGCTACAGGCCCGGGTTCGGCGCTTTATGCAACCGATGCCTACCCCGGTTTCGACGCAGAGGGCGAGATCGTAAGCCCCGGCCGCAAGGAGCCGCGCTGGTTCGGCTTCATCTTCGGGCCGAAGATGGATTCTGCCCCGGAGCAGATGGCGTGGTGCAGGTCGCTCGAGGGCGAAAGGCGCTTTTCCAAGGCGATACGGGAGTACGACGCGCTTGTGCGCGAATGGCCGTTCTCCGCCGAGGCACCCGTGGCGCAGCGCCGCATGGCCGATCTCCTGCTTGACGCCGGCGAGCTCGAGGACGCGATTGCCGAATACCGCTACCTTCTCGACTTCTACCGTTCGCAGTGCGACTATTCCGGCGTGGCGAAGCTCCTTTTCATGTGTTGCGAGATGTGGCGCGACGAGGGCAAGAAGTTCATGTTCTATCGCTTTGCGAACACGATCGACGTGCGCAGGGCCTACGAGGCGCTTGTCCTGCGGGCGCCTGGTGAGGCTTTTGCCCCCGCTGCGCTGCTAGTCATAGCCGGGCTGCGCGAAGACGAGGATAGGTTCGACGAGGCGGTGGAGGTCTATGGCAACCTGCGCAACATCCATCCAGGTTCCGAGGCGGCGCACGAGGCGGTTTTCCGCGAGGCGGCGGCGCGGATCAAGCTTCTCGACAAGAAGGGCTACAACCTCTCAAGATGCAGGGACACCGTGGCATTCCTGCGCCAGGCCGTCGAACTGAACGCGGCGGACCCCCGCGCGGGGGAGCTGCGCGAGATGCTCGAGAAGGCGAAGGCCCTCTACGAGGAGGAGTGCTGGAAGGCGGCGCGGTTCTACGATTCGCCAACGCGCACGAAGAGAAGCGCGTACAGCGCGCTCGAGAGGTTCTTGGAGGAGCATCCCGCCTCTTCGCACGCGGCGGAGGCCAGGGCGAGAATGGCCGAGCTTAAGGAGGGTTCCAGATGAAGATCATGAATGCCTGCATTGCGGCTGCGGCGCTTTTTGCCGCAGGATGCGCATCGTACAGCTGGAAGGCGTCCGTGCCGGAGGACATGCGCACGGTCGACGTGCCGGTCTTCCGCAACGAATCGAGCGTGACGGAGCTCGGGGGCGAGATGTCCGCACAGGTGGCGCGGGAACTGCAGCGCGAAGGCACCTTCACACTCTCCACCGAGCCTGCAATTGAGGTGCAGGGCGTCGTGAAGTCGGTTACCACGATGTCGCGCGGGCTCGACAGGATGAATGCCACGAGGAACGGCGAGTACGTCATGACGGCCGTCGTCGAGGTCTCGCTTGTCGACAAGAAGGCCGGCAGGACGCTTTTCGACGCCCGTCGGTACGTCTCGCGCACCACGATCTACGCCGACTTCGACCTCGTCGGAGCGGAACGCGCAGCGGCGGGGCGGCTCGCCGAGCAGATCGCCAGGCAGGTCGTGGACGACATGCTGCACAGGGACTGGACGAAAGGAGACGGGAAATGAAGGACGTTCATGCCGTAATCGAGCTGAAGATAACGCCGCAGCGTGACTGCGGCTTCGGCCGGATTGCGGAAAAGGTGTCGAAGTTCGAACAGGTCGAGGCCTGCTTTCTCATGAGCGGCGGGTACGACCTCCTGGTGTTCGTGAGGGGCGAGAGCCTGCAGGACGTTGCGCAGTTCGTCGCCAACGACATATCTACGATCGACGGCGTCGTCTCCACGGCGACGCATTTCATGCTGCAGACATACAAGGCGAGGGGCGTGGCGGAGTCGCTCGGCGGAGACGAAAGGATGGCGGTGAGCTGACATGGCGGCGAATCTGGCGCAGAAGGCTCAGAACTTCACAAATCGGGGCAGGCAGGCTCTTGAGACGGGCCGGTACGACCTGGCCGTGGAGATGCTCATGGAGGCCGTGTCGGCCGCCCCGGACATAGTCGAGACGCGGCGTCTCCTGCGCACTGCGCAGGTGGCGAGCTTCAAGACGAAGGGCAAGGCGGGCTTCGGCGCGAAGCTCTCCTACATGATGTCGCGGAACAAGATCGCCTCGCTTTTGAAGAAGGGGCAGGCGGCCGAGGCCGTCGCCGAGGCGGAGAAGCTCCTCTGCCTCAATCCCCTCGACCCCGACAACATCGCCTGCGCAGTGAGCGCGGCGGAGGCGGCCGGCCGCCCGGAGATCGGCGAGATGACGGTGGAGGCGGCCTACGAGTGTGCAAGCCGCGACGCCTCGCTCGTGGAGCGCGTGGCTCAGTACTACATGAAGGAGAAGCGCTTTGACAAGGCGCGCGACGCATACCAGAAGCTCTCCCAGATGAAGCCGGGCGACCAGCGCGTCCTCGCCATGCTCAAGAACGCGGAGGCGCGCGCGACGATGAACGCCGGCTGGGAGCAGACTGCCGGCAAGCGCGGCGGCTTCCAGTCGCTCATCGCGAATAAGGAGCAGGCTGCGAAGCTCGACGCGGCGAACAAGGCCGTCGTCACCGACGCGGACGCCGATATGCTGATCGCGGAGAAGCTCCAGCAGATCGAGAAGGAGCCGAAGAACATAAACTACCGCAGGGCGCTCGCGCGCCTCTATGTGCAGAACCACCGCTACGAGGAGGCGATAGAGTCGCTTGAGCAGGCGATAGCGGCGGCCGGCAACATGGACCCCGAGCTCGACCGCATGCTCTCGCAGACGCGAGTGCAGTATTTCGACGCCGTGATAGCCGAATACAGGGCGGCCGGCGACGAGGCGGGCGCGGTGGACGTCGAGAACCAGAAGAACCAGTATGTGTTCGACGACCTCCAGGACCGCGTCGCGCGCTACCCGAACGACCTCCACCTGAGGTACGAGCTCGGGGTGAAGTGCTACGAATACGAATACTTCGACGACGCGCTGCAGCACCTGCAGCTTGCGCAGAAGAGCCCCAAGGACCGTCTCTGGGCGCTCTACTACCTGGCGCTCTGCTTCCTGAAAAAGGGCCAGACCGACATGGCCGTCATGCAGCTTGAGACCGCGCGCGACAGCCTGCCCGTCATGGACGAACTGAAGAAGCTCGTTGTCTACAGGCTCGGGCGCTGCGCGGAGGACGCCGGCGAACTCAAGAAGGCGTACGAATACTACAAGGACATCTACTCCGCCGACGTGGGCTTCGAGGACCTCTCCGCAAGGATGCTTGCCGTCTCCAAGGCGCTGAAGTCGCAGGGGTGACGGGATGGCAGCCCCAAGGAGAGTCGAACTCCTCTACCAAGCTTGAAAAGCTCGTGTCCTAACCGATAGACGATGGGGCCGCGAAAAAACGGTGGTAGTATATCACAAGAGACGACTTGAGACAAGGGGAAATTTTGCTGACTGAAAGCGAGGCGTGCGTCGCGTTGAACCTGACGGACCGCATTGGATGCGTCGCGGCGGAGAGTGCCCGCGCGAAGTGCGGCTCGTTTTCCGCCGCGTGGGAGCGCCTCGAGAACAAGACCTCGCGCACCGGGGGCGAGGTTGACGTGCGGCGCGAGTACGCCCTTGCGGAGAAGTTCGGGGTGAAGATCGTCACGATGGTCGACGACGACTATCCCCAGATGCTGAAGAACTCCCCCGGACGTCCGCTCGTCCTGTACGTGAAAGGTTCGGTAGAGGCGCTTTCGATGAAGTCAATCGCGGTGGTCGGCACCCGCCGCCCGACGGAATACGGGATTTCCCAGGGGGAGAGGTTCGGCTACGACCTTGCGAAGGCCGGCTGGTGCGTCGTCTCTGGGCTTGCGCTCGGCATAGACGCAGCCGCCCACAGGGGTGCGCTTGCAGCTGGTGGAAAGACAGTCGGCGTCCTGGGCGGCGCGCTTGACTGCTTCTATCCGGAGCGCAACAGGGAGCTTGCGAGGGAGATTGCCGAGAAGGGCGGGGCCGTCGTGAGCCAGTTCCCGTTCGGGCGCAACCCCGATACGCAGACCTTCCCCATACGCAACCACGTGGTGGCGGCGCTTGCCCTCGGCACGATTGCGGTAGAGGCCCCGCTGAAGAGCGGCACGCTGATCACGGCTGGCATAGCCGGCGATCTCGGGCGCGTGGTGATGGCGGTTCCCGGCAGGGTTGACAGTCCCGCGTCGGCCGGGTGCCTTTCGCTCTTGAGGGATGGCGCCTCGCTTGTCAGGGGTTCGCGCGACGTGGCGGAGGCGCTCGGCGCTTCCGTCTCGGCGGAGGCTGGGGACGAGACGCCGCCGAAGGCATCCGTGCTGCCGCCGGTCACGCTTGAGGAGGCGATGGTGATGCGCGAAGTCGCGGAGGAACCTGTTTCAATCGACGAGCTTGTGCGCCTGACGGGGCTGCCGGTGGCGAGGGTGAACACGCTTTGCATGACGCTGAGGGTAAAGGACCGACTTCGCTTCCTTCCCGGGAACCGCGTCGCCATCCCCCGCTCAATATAGCGGGCGGCCTGCTGGGCTGGTTCCTTGATGAATCCGCCGTGTAAATATGATATAATACGCGCGATATGAAACGCATAGGCATAATTGGCGCGGGGAGATTCGGCGCGGCGCTCGCCGAAAGCCTCTCCAATGCAGGGGCGGAAGTGCTCCTCATCGACCGCAACCGCCCTGCGATGCAGGTGGCGAGCGACTTCTGCACCGCCCTGCAGGGCGACGCCACCCAGCCGCACGTCCTCGAGGAGGCGGGCTTCGGCGAATGCGACGTCGTCGTCGTGGCGATCGGCTCCAACATCGAGGCGTCGATGATGGCCACGGCGAACTGCAAGGAGCTTGGCGTTCTTCACGTCGTCGCGAAGGCTACGAGCGAACTGCACGGCAAGATATTGAAGCGCATTGGCGCGGACAACGTCATCTACCCGGACCGCGACAGCGCCAGGCGGCTCGCCCATTCGATAGCGAACCACAACGCGATGGACTTCTTCGAAGTGTCCGACGGCTATTCCATCTGCGAGGTGGACGTGCCCGAGGGCCTGCGCGGCAAGACCCTCGCCGATGCGGACCTAAGGCGGCAGAAGGGCGTCACGGTCCTCTGCATCCGCCGTGCCCAGGAAGACCCCAAGAAGCCGCGCAAGGTGATATTCCCTGACGCGTCGGACGCCATGCTTCCCGGAGACAGGCTCATCGTCTTCGGGGAGTCGAAGAAGGTGGACTCCCTTTCAAAGTAAATCTAACCCCCAAGGAGGCAATCAACAATGCACAAGACGGAAAACATCGCACTTCGCGCGGCGCGCAGGGGCTTTACGCTCGTGGAACTGCTCGTAGTGGTGGCCATCATCGGCATCCTCGGCACGATCGCGATACAGAACGTCGTCGAGCACCTGAAGAAGGCCAACGTCACGGCGGCGGAGGCGACGGTGAAGAACGTGAGCGAGTCGGTGACCGCCTACTACATCAAGAACAAGAAGATGCCCAGTTCCCTCAACCAGCTCGTCGAGGGCACGGACGACAATCCGCCGATTATCGAAGGCGGCGAGAAGGCCCTCTACGACCCGTGGGACAACGAACTCAAGTACGAGGTGCGCGGCAAGCGCTTTGCCGTCATTTCGGCAGGTGAGGACGGCGAGTTCGGCACGGAGGACGACATCCGCAGCGACAAGAAGAAATGACGTGAGGCGCCCCGGTTTCACGCTCATAGAGCTATTGGTCGTCGTCGCCATAATCGGCACGATGGTGACCATTGGCGTCCTTTCGGTCCGCCAGGGGCAGGGCGTGGCACGGTTGCGCGGCACGGCACGCGACCTTCTGGCGACTGTCCGCCGCGCGCGCAGCGTTGCCATGACGAGCGAGGAGCCGAGCATAATCACGTATTCCACGGAGTCGGTCGACGGCGAGGCGTGCGCCAAGGTGGAGATTGTCTCGTCGAAGAAGCTGGGAGGCCAGTCCGCGTCCAGGGCGGAGACTCTCGGCGGCGAGGTCGTTTCGCTCGATGGGGACGACTCCCCCTACGGAGACGACGGCGATTCTTCGTCGTTTCAGGGCATGACGGCCGGCGACGTCCTCTTTAGGGGAATCTCCGACGACGTGCTGCGCGGCGTGAGGCTCAAGGTCGAGCATGCCGGCGAGGAGGACGACGAGCCCCTGAGGGCCGGGAGGAAGCGCAGCAACATCTCGATATTCTCGAACGTCGACTATCTCCTCGGGCGCTACGAAGACGCGAAGGCCGAAGCCGAGCGCAAGAAGAAGGATGCCGCCGCGGCAGACGGGGAGGCGGCGCCGGCCAGCGAGGCCGATGTCGAGCCGCTGCAGGAGCCAGTGCAGTTTGTCTGGCAGGTGAACGGCCGGTGCGACCCCCACCGCATCTGGGTGTATCTCGACGGCACGGAGCGCGAAAGCGGCCTCGTGATAGACGTCGACATGTTCGGGGCGGCGAAGATCCTCACGCCCGACGAGCTGGAGGGCCGGTGATGTCGCGCGGGTTCACCCTTCTGGAAGTGCTACTGGCGGCGCTTCTTCTCGGCATCGGGCTTTCAACGGTGCTGGTGTCGATGTCGCAGAGCCAGAAGATGATGCTCGCTTCCGCCTATACCGAAACGGCGCAGGAGGTGATGGACTGGGGCGAGATGGCGTATCCGCTCGAGGATGTGGCGGAAGAGGACGACCTCGACGTCCACGAGACGAAGGCGGAGGAGCTGTGGGAGATGATCTCCGACGAGAGGCTTTCGCGCGAACAGCAAGAGAAGTACCACGGCTACACATGGGAGCGCGAGCGCATCGACAGGAACGCCAGGGACGAGGAGACCGCGCGCCTCGGCGGGATAGTGCCGGTGAGGATAACGGTGAAGTGGGCCGACAACAGGCGCGGCGACCACGAGGAGGAGTCGTACGTGGCCCTCTGGAGAAAGGCGGAGAGGTGAAGCGCGCCTTTACGATGGTTGAGATGCTGACCGCCGTGTTCATACTCGGCGTCATCACCACGTTGAGCGTCCTCACGTTCAACGCCATGGCGCGCTCGTGGGAGGTCTCGACCGACTATCTCGACAAGATGCAGCGGACGGACTTCGCGATTTCCCAGGTGGTGAGCGGCCTCAGGAGCATGTACTACCCGCACGACGGCAAGCAGGACGAACGCTACGGGTTCTCGCTCTTCAACAACGGCGACGGCCAGGACGAGCGCTCGTCCGACATTATCGAGTGGTCGAAGACGGGCAAGGCGATCGTGGGCAACAAGAGCGACGTCGCGGACACGGTCCACCGCGTGCAGGTGATGGTGCTTGAGGAGGGCAACAGGGACTGGCGGCATCCGATAGAGCGCACCGGCCTCTACGCGAGGCTCTGCCCAGACTCGGCGCTGAGGCCGGAAGACGGCGAGACCGACTATTCGTTCGCAAACCAGGAGATGTACGAGCCGACGCTCATAGTCGACGGCGTCTGCGGGTTCAACTGCCGCGTCCTGGCGAAGGCGCCGGATTCCGGCGGTAGCGAGGACGGCGCCAAGTTCGAGGACGATTTCGCGGAATCAAACGCCGCGCCCTACAAGGTGGAGCTTTCGTTCCGCATGACGGACCCCGAGGGCAGGGCGTACAGGAGCGGCGCGGCGCCCGTGGTGCGCATCGTGAGGATCCCCGTCCACGAGCAGTCGCTCGACGGCAAGGCGCCCCCGTCGGAGCAGTCCGGGGCCGACGCGAAGGGCGGCGGCAGGAGGAGGCGCAGGTGAAGCGCGGCCATAGCGGGGGAAGCGCCCTCTTGATGGCGCTCTGGACGATTGCCGTGCTGTCGGTGATGGCGCTCGCGTTCGCATACGAGGCCAACCAGCAAAGCGGGGTTAACCTGTATGTACGCGAGAGGGGATGCGTCAACAGGCTCATCGACTCCGGCAAGACCATCGCCGAGGTGGTTCTTGCGAGCTACCAGGATGTCCAGGAATGGGAAGAGGGGGAGAACACGGCGAAGATCGTCGAGGAAGACGACAGGTGGCTTCTCGCAAAGCGCGCCCTCAAGACCAGGTCGAAGTGCAAGATAGGCCCCATCCTGCTCGACGAGAGGCGGGGGGACGACGGCTACTTCGTCAACCCCGCGACGGTCACCGTGGAGATAGAGGTGGACAGCGGCGGCGGCGGCAACGCCATCAACGTCAACCACCTGTACGAGGGCGGCAAGGACAAGAACTACCGCATTCGCTGGCAGATGCTCCTTTGGAGCCATGGCATCGACCCGGAGCTCGAGGTGGAGGACGACGATGGCCGCCGCGTGCCGCTTTCCGACTGGCTCATAGCCTGCTGGAACGACTGGCGCGACGAGGACGACGCCGAGTCGAAGGTCGGTGACGCCTCTGGGGCGGAGTCCAAGTGGTACGAGGACCTTTACGAGGACAAGCGCATCGACGAGGAGGACAGGCGCTTCCCGAGGAACGGCTCCATACCGGACGTCTCCGAACTCTCGTACGTGCGCGGCTTTCGCAGCTATCCTGCCGTGCTGACGGGCGGGCTTCTCGACCCCAAGGAGAAGGAGAGCGAGGACAACCCGAACGTGCGCGGCATAATGCACATGTTCGGCGTGACGGGAGACGCCAAGGTAAATCCCAACATCTGCTCCGAGGACGACCTTCTGACGGTACCGGGGATATTCGACGAGGACGACATGGAGGAGGGCAGGGCGAAGGCCGCAGCGATAGTCGCCGGGCTCTCGGAGAAGCCGGAGGACGACTCCTCCGTCGACCCCGACTGCGATTCGTGGCCGTACAAGGACTTCGACGACCTCTGCAGCCGGGTTGACGAGGATATCGGCAGCGAGGCAAGGGAATATCTGGTGTTCACCCCGCAAGCCGATTCGATTTTCAAGGTGAGGATAACCGGCGAGTCCCTCGGGATGACGCGCGAGGTGAACGCCAAGTGCTATATGAGCGACAAGAAGGCGAGATACATAGAATGGAGGGAGGATTGATGGCGAAGACGATAGACGGCAGGGCGCTGGCGAAGGGGCTCAGGGCGGAAATCGCCGCCGGCGTATCCGAGCTTAGGGCGAGGACGGGCGTAACGCCGGCGCTTGCCGTGATACTCGTGGGCGACAACCCGGCGTCAATAAGCTACGTAACGGCGAAGGAGAAGGCGTGCGCCGAGGCGGGCATCGTCTCGCACGAGACGCGGCTTGACGCATCTTGCGGCGAGGATGCGCTTCTGCAGACGATAGCCGGATTCAACGAAGACCCGTCCGTCCACGGCATACTCGTGCAGTTGCCGCTCCCGCGCGGATTCGACGAGCGCAAGGTGATCGACGCGATATCGCCGGAGAAGGACGTCGACGGCTTTACCCCCGTCAACGTGGGCAGGATGCTCATAGGCGAGGAGTGCTTTCTTCCCTGCACGCCGTTCGGGATACTGAAGATGCTCGATTTTGCGGGCGTCGGGACGGACGGCGCAAACGTCGTCGTGGTCGGTAGGTCAAACATCGTGGGCAAGCCGGTCGCGGCGCTTCTCTCGCGCAGGGAGGCGAACGCCACGGTTACGCTCTGCCACACCGGCACGAGGGACCTTGCCTCCTTCACGCGCCGCGCGGACATCGTGATAGTGGCGACAGGGCGCGCCGGGACGCTTACGGGCGACATGCTGAAGCCAGGCGCCGTGGTGATAGATGTTGGCGTGAACAGGGTGGAGGATGCCACATCTCCCAGGGGGTATTCGCTCAAGGGCGACTCCGACTTCGAGTCGTGCGCCAGGGTCGCCTCCGCGATAACGCCCGTGCCGGGCGGCGTAGGGCCGATGACGATAACGATGCTTCTCTGGAACACCCTCGAAAGCGCAAGGCGTGCGGCTCGATAGGCAGATACAGCTTCTCTACCCAGACTTCTCCCGCTCGCGCATCGAGGGGCTTGTGAAGTCCGGCCACGTCACGGTGAACGGGGCTGTCGCGTCGAAGGCGGGCATGAAGACCTCTGCGGACGACGAGATAGAGGTGGAGATACCGCCGCCTGTGCCCGCCGTGCCCGGGCCGGAGGACATTCCGCTCAGCGTCATCTTCGAGGACGGCGACATCCTCGTCCTGGACAAGCCGGCGGGCATGGTCGTGCATCCCGCGCCCGGCCATGCGACGGGCACGCTCGTGAATGCGCTTCTTCACCACTGCCCCGACCTTGCGGGCATAGGCGGGGTGGTGCGCCCCGGGCTTGTGCACCGCCTTGACCAGGACACTTCGGGCGTGATGGTTGTCGCGAAGTCCCAGAGGGCGATGGACATGCTCGTGAAGGACTTTGCGACGCACACGAACCTTGAGAAGACCTATATTGCCGTCTGCCATCCCGCGCCGAAGGGCTCTCCCGGGCACGGGCTGAAGTCGGGGCGCATCGAGAACCTCATAGGCCGCCACCCAGTCGACCGCAAGAGGATGGCGATTGTGGAGCGGAACGGAAAACGGGCGGTGACGCTGTGGCGCAGGCTTTCTGCCGACGACGCACCGCTTGCGGTGATGGAGTGCAGGATAGAGACAGGCCGCACGCACCAGATAAGGGTACACCTTTCCTCGATTGGATATCCGATAGTCGGCGATTCGCTTTACGGCAAGCCGGCCCTCGACAGGCGGCTTGAGAACCCTCCGGCGCGGCAGCTTCTCCATTCGTGGAAGCTCAAGCTGAGGCATCCCGTCACCCGCCGGGACATGACGTTTACCGCCCCCATGCCCGAGGGGTTCGCCCTGTAGGCGGCCACGCCGCGTGCCTATCGGCGCGCGGCGGACGACTTGATGGCGCGGACGAACTTCGCGCCTGCGGCCGAAGGCGATATCCCCGAGCGGCGGACAAGCCCGACGCGGATGAAGTCGTCCATCTTCAGTGGGACGGCCACGACGTTGGGCCCGTTCAGCTCACGCGAGAGCGCGCCGGAGGCGACGGTGTAGCCGTTCAGTCCAAGGATCAGGTTGGTCATCGTCGCGCGGTCGCGCACGCGGATGTTCTTCTTGCGGTCTATCGCCGGCATTACCTCCTCGGCGAAGTACAGCGCATTCTCTACGCCCTGCTCGAACGATATGAACGGGTAGTCGTCAAGCTCCTTCGGCGTGACGCCGAGCTTCTTCTTTGCGAGGGGATGCCGTCTGCCCAGGAACACGTGGGGCCTTGAGACGAAGAGCTCCTCGAAGGAAAGGTCCTCCTTCTTCAGTATCTTCGCGAGCGCTCGCTCGTTGCGCCGCGAAAGGTACATGACGCCGATTTCGCTCCGCAGGCGGGCAACGTCGTCGATGATCTCGCTCGTCACGGTCTCGCGCAGGGTGAAGTCATAGCTTTCGGCGCCGCATTCCCTGACGACTTCCATGAACGCCTCCACCGCGAAAGCATAGTGCTGGCACGAGACGGCGAACTGCGGTCGCCTGACGGCCTTGCCCGTGTACTTCTCCTGAATTCGCGCGGCGTCGTCGAGTATCTGCCGCGCCGAGGCGAGGAACTCCTCGCCCTCTCTCGTTACGGTTACACCTTTCGCGGAGCGGTTGAAGATCGCGATGCGGAGCTCCTCTTCGAGAGTACGCACGGCTTCGGTGAGCGTTGGCTGCGAGACGAAGAGCTTTCGCGCCGCCTCGCTTATCGACCCGGTCGCCGCTACCCGGTCGGCGTATTTAAGTTGCTGCAGTGTCATGGCGGAGGGTATTATACCAAATTTCTACGGCATAGGAAAGACCTATCGACATAAGAAACGAATTCCAATTATGCAATGGCGCGTCAAGTATGAGATAATATGAGGCGTCGGGACAAAAAGGAAAGGAGCAAGTGAAATGAGCATAAGACATCATCACATAGAGACGTTGGCGGTCCACGCCGGCCAGGACGTGTTCGGCGACCCCGCGACGCACTCGCGCGCCGTGCCGCTCTACCGCACCACGGCCTACAACTTCCGCGACTCCAAGCACGGGGCGGACCTCTTCGCCCTCAAGGAGCTCGGCAACATCTATGCCCGCCTCATGAACCCGACGAACGACGTCCTCGCCCGCCGCATCGCGGCGCTTGAGGGCGGCGCGGCGGCGCAGACTCT
>JAEEHL010000020.1 GCA_016280825.1 Verrucomicrobiota bacterium | reverse complement strand
CTCACGCCCCTTCCGCGCCGACAGGGCAGTGCGACCGTCGCGCCGGCGATTCCGCCCAGGGCGCAAAGGAGCGTTCCTGCAATGGCATTCATGGTCTCGGTGTCCTTTCTTCCTTTACAGGGCGTCAAGCCCCTCGTTTACGCTTTCATCCATCTGCTTGCGGGCGAGAACCTGTCGTTCCTCCTCGGCAAGCGCCTTCAGCTTCATGTCGACGGCCGTTATCGACGACGGGAAGACAACCTGTATCTCGCGCTCCACCTTGCCGTCGGCACCCGGGAAAAGGAGCCTGAAGTTCGGGCAGACCATCGTGCCGACGTCGACCTTCGCCTCCTTCTTGAACTTCTTTTCGAAAATGCCCTTCACAATTTCCCACTCCTTGTTCATGTCGAACGCCACGCCGTCCTCTCCCGGGGCGAGCGACATGTTGGAGGCGCGGATGCCGTACACCTTGTGCGTAATGGGCGTCACGCTGAAGACATATCGCCCGAACCTGCGGAATTTCTTCGCTGGCGTGAAAACGTATGTAAACGAATTGCCCATGCGCTCGTATTCCCCGAGCTTTGGCGTGTCGCCGAACTTTATGCCGAAAAGCCCGGGGAGCGGAAGGCCCGCAAGGTGTTTCTGCAGAACGGCCTCTCCCTGGGGGGCAGCAGGTGCGGCGGCAACTGGAGCCGCCTGCGCCGTAGCGAGCTTCGCCGCGTTCCACTTGCGCTCGGCATCCTGGCGGAACTGCTTCTTGCGCGCCTTTTCGCCGCCAAGCTTCCGGCGGTCCTCTGCAATCTGGCTAGGGGAAAGCCTTGAAAGCTCCTGGTCGACGTATGCCGCAACGAAGGCCTCCTTGCTGGAGTAGTTCGCAGGGTCGACACGGCCGGCACGGAAGAACGCCTGCGCATGCAGCGCAAGCCCCGCAAGCGCCGCGCACGCCACCACCGTGATTCTCAATGCCGTCATCCCATTCCCCCTTCCCGCTCCGGAGCGCCGTCCTACCTCGAAAGCTTCGAGAGGTCGAGCGCCAGCAGGAACTCTGGGTTCGACTGCGTCTTCTTGAGCGAATTCAGGACCGATCTCATCGCGCTCTCCGGCCCTGCGCCCGCGAGGACGCGCCTCAGGGACCACGTGCGCTCTAGCTCCTGCGGGTCGAGGAGGAGGTCTTCCTTGCGAGTCCCCGACTTCTCGATGTCGATCGCCGGGAATATCCTCTTGTCGGCAAGCCCCCTGTCAAGGACGATCTCCATGTTGCCCGTGCCCTTGAACTCCTCGAAGATGACTTCGTCCATCCTCGAGCCCGTGTCGACGAGGCCCGTCGCGATGATTGTGAGCGAGCCGCCGCCCTCGATGTTGCGGGCCGCGCCGAAGAAGCGCTTCGGCCTGTGCATCGCCATGGCGTCAACGCCGCCCGTGAGGATCTTGCCCGAATGCGGCTGCACCGTGTTGTAGGCGCGCGCCATGCGGGTGATGGAATCCATGAGGATGATGACGTCACGGCCGTTCTCCACCTGGCGCTTCGACATCTCGATTACCATCTCCGAGACGTTCACGTGGTGCTGCGGCTCCTCGTCGAACGTCGAGGAAAGCACCATCGCCTTCGTGTTGCGCTGCATGTCGGTGACTTCCTCCGGGCGCTCGTCGATTAGGAGGATGATGAGCATCGCCTCCGGGTGGTTCCTTGAGATGGCGTTCGCCATCTTCTGCAGGAGCACCGTCTTGCCGACGCGCGGCGGCGCGATGATGAGGCCGCGCTGCCCGAAGCCGATTGGCGTGAAGAGGTCGATGACCCTCGTTGAATACTCCTTCGACTCCGTCTCGAGGATTATGCGCTTCGTGGGGAACGTGGCCGTAAGGTTCTCGAAGTGCACGACTCGCGCCGCGACGGAGGGCTCCTTGCCGTTTACGAGGTTCACGTTGCCGAGGCAGAAGAACCTGTCGCGGTCGCGCGGGTCGCGGATGGGCCCTTCGATTATGTCTCCCGTCCTCAGGGCGTGGCGGCGTATCTGCTGCTGTGTCACGAACACGTCCTCCGGGCAGGCGAGGAAGTTGTTCTTCGACGACCTCAGGAAGCCGTGCCCCTCGCGGACGATCTCAAGGCAGCCCGAGGCGATCACGGCCCCGCCCTTCGCAAGGTACGAGCGTATCGCGGCGAAGATGAGCTCGTGCTTCCTGTAGGAGCCGAGTTCCTCCGGGTCGGCGCCGCGCATCATGCGCTCGACGACTTCCTGCGCGTCCCAGGTCTGGATGTCGGCGAGGCGGTACTCCGGGAGCGACGGGTCTCGGTTGGCCGCCGCCTGCGCGTCGTCCTTCGCGGCCGTCTGCTCCGTGGGGAGCGGCGCGTTCAGAAGCGGGTTCACGCTTTCCTCGCCGTTCGCGCCGCGGATCGGAGAGTTGTTCTGCTTTGCGCCCGCAGCGCCGGGGCGGGCCTTCCTCGCATAGTGGCGCTTCTGCGCCTTCCCGGGGGCCTGCTTGCCCGCTGGGGCGACTTGTTTTACCGATGTGGCGAACACGTCAAGTTCTTCAGCCATGTGACGAATTTCCTTGTTTCCGTTTTCAGTTCCGCGGCAGTTGCGTCATTCCTGACCGTGTAATGCGCGCGCCGAGCCTTCTCCTCGACGGGCAACTGTGCCGCAAGACGGGCCTCCGCCTCTTGCAGTGTATATCCGCGTGTTGCCACCATCCGCGAGACCTGGTTCTCCTTCGTGCTGACAACGGCGCATATTATATCAAAATTTCGCTCCCATTGCACCTCAAATAACAGGGGCACGACGGCAGCCCTCAATCCGCCCCCGGAGAGGAACTCGTCGATCCTCGCCTTCACAAGCGGGTGAATGCGCGCCTCCAGCGCCTTGCGCGCGGCCTCGTCCTCGAAGACGACCTTCGCAAGCTTCCTTCTTTCCTCCTCGGGAACGAGCTCGTGCACAACGTCGTCGGCGTCGATCGTCTCGACGCCGAACTCGTTCAGGTATTGCGAGAAGAGAGACTTCCCGCAGGCGATCCCGCCCGTGACCGCCACTCTCATCGCCGGCCTTCCTATTCCGCCGCGGCAGTCTCGGGAGCTGCCTTGACTTCGCCCGCAGGCTTGTCCTTTGTCGCGTCAACTTCGACCTCGCGGCCGCGCGTGTCGACGAGGCGCGTCGTCACGAAAATGAGCAGGTTGCGCTTCGAGGTGAATTCCGAATGGCTGCGGAAGAACCTGCCGATGAACGGGATGTCGCCGAGGAACGGGATCTTGTCGTCCATCGCCTTCCTCGCCTCGGTGATGAGGCCGCCCATGACGATCGTCGCGCCGGGATAGACGGAGACCTTCGAGTTGATGGAGCGCACGTGGAAGAACGGCTGCTCCATCGGCACGTCGTAGTACGTCATGTTGCCGTCGTTGCTGCTCAGGTTCTGCATCGCGGTCATCGCGGTGTCGGAGGCCTGCACCGCCATCGCGGACTTGATCTCGTCGCTGATCGCCGTGCCGAGCACGGTGAAGATGCTCGCAAGCCCGCTGAATATCTCGCCAATGCCCTCGAAGCTCGAGAGGGAGCTGTTGCCGGAATACGGTATCTTCATGCCGTAGTTCTTCCACGTGGGCTCGTCCACGACCTGCGTGTCGAGGTCGAGGTCGATGAGGTTGCCGTCGTCGGTGAGCGTCGGCGTGACGTCGAGTATGACGCCCACCTCGCGCATCGCGAACGACTGCGGCTCGACGATCGCGAGAACGGACGAGTTGCCCGAGGAGCGGCTGTTGTACCCGCCGGACGACGAGCTCGAGGAGAGCTGCACGTCGTAGTCGGTCGGGTAGATGTACTCGGTCACCACCTTGATGATTGCCTCTTCGCCCGGGCGCGTAAGCACCTTGGGCGACGAGAGGAGATCCGTATCGCTTCTCTGCGAGAGCATGTGGAGGATCATCGAAAGGTCGGCGTTCCCGAGGAAGGCGTTCACCCTCATGAACTGGTCGTTCGTGGACTTCGCCTCGCCGGAGATGTGGTTTCCGACCGTGGAGAGGTAGCGCTCGCCGTTCGAGTAGTCGGTGCCGTTGATTGAGCTTACGCCCATGTTGCGCCTGAAGTTGTTGTACCTGTCGAACTCGGGGTTGCCGCGGGCCCAACGATTGCCCGCGCCACCAGTAATCTCGGACTGGCTGGCATTGGCTGCGTCATCCCATGTCGTGGTCTCGTTGTAGGTCTTCCCGCCATTTGCTATGTCGCCCGTTCCAATCGTCTGGTCATAATGGGACTTGCTCGAATCGGTACGGTTCCAGGTGTATCCGTTCTCGCCCCACTTGCCGTTCCTGAGGCCGAGGATCTTGCCGATCTTGCGGCTTACGCCGAGCGTGTAGTCGGCATTGAGGAGCCACTCGAAGCCGAGCGAGTTCAAGTCGTCCTGGCAGACCTCCACAAAGCGCGTCTCGATCTCGATAAGGCGCTGGTCGACGTTGAGCTCGTTCAGTGCGTCCTCGAAGTCGATGAGGTTGTCGCGCGTGTTCTTGACGCGCAGCTTGCCGAGCGTCTGCAGGTAGAAGATGGAGCTGCCCTCCGGCCAGTCCACGCCCATCATGCGGAAGAACTCCTTCCAGTCGCGCTCCTGGTTCTCCTCGCCGTTGTCCTTGCCGCGGGCGTTCTGGCCGCCGAACGCGCCTGCGGCCTGCATCGTGCGGATTTCGCCCGCCGCGTCGTTCATCTTGGTGAGGAAGGACGCAAGCACTGGATAGCTGCGCGTCACCATCTCGTCGATGGTCATGCTCTTGTCCATGACGATCACGATGGAGCCCTGCACCCTGAACTTGTAGCCCACGGAGTCGCAGACTAGCTTCAGCGCCTCGTAGAACGAGATGTTGTTCACGGAGATGTTGGGTATCATCGGCAGGCCGTGCTTGGCCGACTCCTCCGAGGCGTCGTTGCCCTCGTCGGAGAAGTCGTTGTTGTCGCCGCCGTCGTCGGCCGCCTGCGCGAACATCGGCTTCGGGGTGCGGAGGTACATTCCGAACCCGCGCTTCTCGATGGGCGTCTCCGGGTTGTCGTAGTCGCGCGCGGCGTCGCGGAAGAAGTCCACGGCGTCGCTTATCGTCGCCGGCGGCTTGAACTCCACCGTGGGGAGGATCATGTCCTTCATCCTCTTTATGAGCACCTGCTCCGGCGAACGCTCGGAATCGCCCCCGATCGGCTTCTTGACCGTCTTCGCCTCGACTTCCTCGAGCTGGCGGGCGTTCGGCGCATAGACGGGGCGCCACTTCTCGTCGACGTCGTTGATCATCCCCTTGCGGGCGATCTTGCGCTCCTGGCCGAGAATCACCTCGCGCTTCTTCTGGATGGCGTCGCGGAGGTGGAGGGCCCCTTCGTTGTTGGGGTCGTTCTTGAGCACTACTTCGCACTCGAAGAGCGCGTCTGCAAGTTCGTGCGCCGCCAGGAACTGCCGCGACCTGCGCAGGTGCTTGCGCTGCTCAAAGCGCTTCTCCTTGTACTTCTCGTCGTTGATGCGGTGCGTTATCTCGGTGATGTCGGTCTTGTACGCGTCGGGGTCGTCCGCCCGAAGCCACATCTCGAGCTGGCGGCGGGCCTTCGGGTGGCGCCAGTCGACGGCCTTGTCCATGAGCTTCACGGCGCGCTCGCGGCGGCCAATCTTGTCTTCCTGCATGGCGTAGCGGAAGAGCCCCTCTGCAATGCCCTGTTCGCACTCCACGCGGTACGTCTTCGACTTTGGCGCGTCGTTCAGGAACTGGAGCGCCATCGAGTAGTGGCGTATCGCGTCGGCATATTCCTCGGCGAGCATCGCCTTGCGCGCGGCGTCGACCTCGCGTATCGCCTGCGCGTCGTACGCGACGCGGCGCTGCTTTTCGACTTCGACAATGTTCGCGAGAAGCTCGGCGTCGGGGTTCTCGGCCGAGGGCTTCGCAACTGCCTTTGCGACCGGCTTTTCGGCAACCGGCTTTTCGCTGGGGGCGGGAGCTTCGTCGGCTGCAGGGGCCGCAGGCGCGTCTTCCGCCGCCGCAACTTCCTCCGTCTTGGCCGCGGGCTCGGCGGCTGCCGGCGCTTCCACGGCCTTGTCGCCGTCCTCCTCGCCTTCCTTGGCAAGGTTGTCGAGAAGGTTCAGTATGTCGTCGTTCTTCTTCTTTTCCTCGGCCTTCTTCTCCTCGGCCGCGGCAACGTCCTCTGCTGGCTTCTCGACCGCCTCTGCCTTGGCTTCTTCCGCCACGGCGGGCTTCTCCTCGGCGGCGGGCGCCGGCGCTTCTTCATTTGCGGCCTCGGCCACGGCGGGCTTCTCCTCGGCGGCAGGCGCCTCGGCCTTCTCTTCCTCCTTGGCTGCCTCACCGGCCTTGGCCTCTGCCTTTTCATCGGCCTTCGCGCCCGCCTCCTGCGCCTTCGGCGCCTCACTCTCGAGATCCTTGAGAAGATCGTCGAGATCGTCCTGGGCGAAAATGCAGTAAGAGACGGCAATGCAAAGTGCCGCCGCTACTACGCTCATTTTCCTGAAATTCCTCATATCGTCCGCTTCTCCTGCTGTTAAGGTTTGGTTATTATACTATTATTTCGCTCAGGTTTCAAGTGCCTTTTAGGATTGAAATTTTTCCGGTGGCCAAGTCTTCAATCGTTACTTTGCCGCCAACGCCAAGTTTTTCAACAGTTTTCACCTTGTATTTCTCGCCGTTAAGCTCGATAACGTCCCCGGGGACGACGGTGTATTCCTTCGTCCCGCGGCGCTCGTAGACGAGCTTCGCCTGCACGTCCACGGGCTTGCGCCTTTCGCCGATGCGCAGCACAATGACCCTGCCGTCCTTCTTGCGCTCGATCGTCGCCTCGGAAAGATCCTCCTCGCGTTCCATGCCGTTGCCGCCCTTGATGGCCTTCTTCTCCTTCTTTTCGGTGTAGCCCTTGACGACAAAGCCGCGCTTGCCGATTTCCTCCCCTTCAAGCACCTTGTAGACGAGCCCCGTGTTGCCATAGGCGTCCTTCTTGGTGAGGTCGCGGAAGAAGTAGCGGTACTTGCCGCCCGGCAGTGGCAGGATCTTCTCGAAATAGAACGGCAGCGTCGTCTCCTTCACTGCGTCCGCGGCGAGCTTGAGCGACTCGATGTACGGCGGGTGGCTCTTGGAATCGGCGGGGTCCGTCCCCGCGGCAAATTCCTCGTTGTTCGAGAAGCCGTCGCCGTCCTTGTCGAGTTCGCGGTCGTCGGCCGCCGGGTCAAGGCCGTGCTTGCGCTCGTACTCGTCCGGCATCCCGTCTCCGTCGGTGTCAAGTTTTACAAGCTCCTCCTTCGGCTGCTCCACGCCGCAGAAGGCGCACTTCTCGGCCTTCTCCGGTATGGCCCGCTCGCAGGCGGCGCAGAAGACTCGGCCCTTCGAGACGAGGTAGCTGCCCTTCGCGTCCTCGACCTCGCCCAAAGTGGGCGGGTTGCCCGCGATCTTCGACGCCACGACGAAAGGCCCCGTCTCAAGCGCCTTCACCCCCGTGTCGCGGCGGCTCTTCAAGGTGTCGAGCCTGCTCAGCGCGTCGGCCGCCTCCTCCTGCGGGTCGAGGTCGGTGTTCATGAAGAACGCCGCCAGCGCCCCGAGAAGGAGCGCTATGCCCGCCGCCATTGCCGCCCAATGCCAGTTGTTGGCGAAAAACCCGCCGGATCTGCCGCGCCCGATCATTGCTTCACCTCCTCTTTCGCAGCGTCGCCCTCTTTCGCGGCGTCGCCCTCTGCAGGCTCGGCGCCGGCCTTCGCCGCCGCCTCGCCGCCCGTGCCGAAGTCGCACGTCGCGAGCACCATCCTCGCCGTGAACGGAGCCTCCTTCTTAGGCTCCGTCACGAAGCCGGTCTTCTTGGCGGCAGCTTCGCCTTCCTCGCCAAAGGCCGCGGACTCCTCTTCCTGCTGCTTCTTTTTCTTTCTCCCGCGCTCGCGCTTGCCGGACGACGAAGAGGAAGCCTTCTCGCCCTTGTCGCCCGAGCCGGAGAGCGCGTCCGCTATCATGTCGGTCTGGCGGAAGAACTCAAGGCTCTCCACCGAAACGAACCTCGGGCACGCGGCAAGGGCGTTCAGCACCTTGACGAGCGCAGCGGGGCGCACGACGATCTCTACGGAATAGCGCTCCTCGTCGCAGAGCTTCTCCTCCTCGGGAGCGGCTTTCCTGCCCCTCTGGGCCGGCCTTGCAGGCACGACGACAGCCTCCTCGGGCCGCTGGGCCTGCGCGGCGGAAAGAACGTCGAGCTTCGCAAGCTCGTCCACCCCGCAGCGCGCGAAGACCTCCGCAAAGAGCATGATGTCGCTCCATTCGCGCTGGAGGGCCGCCAGGGTCTCCTTCGCGGGCAGGTCCCCGCCCGTGATGTACCGCCCGAAGCCGAACGGGAAGCCCGCCTTCACGAGCGTGCCCGCGCCGCCCGTCTCCGGGACGACCGCACCGGGCAGCTTCGAGAGGGCGCGCGCGTCGTCGACCATCTTCTGCTTGAACGCGGCCTCGTTCACGTTCGAGGAGACGGGCACGTCGCCCGCCGCGACCTCGCGCCGCGTCACCTCGTACCAGTCGCTCAGCACCACGGCGTTCGACGTGATCTCCGCGGCGGAAGCCGCCGTCGGCGCGATCTTCGCCTTCGCGAAGCGCCTGTATGAGCTTTCCGACATCTCGAGGGATTCGTCTATCTCGCCCTTTTCCATCAGCGCCGAAACCGCCATGTAGCCCGCCACGCACACGACGACGAGCGCGGCGCCGCCCATGCCGGCCATGATCTTCTTCGTCTTCGTCATCTTCATTCCGCCGCTCCTTCCGTGCGCTTGCCGCCGAACTTGAGCGTCACGACGAACTGCTCGAGTTCCGCGTTCTTGCCGATGGTGGTCATCTCGGCTATCTGCACCGAGCCGGGGTCGACGTCCGGCGACATCTTGAGGCGCTCCAGCACGACTTCCGACGCGGTGGACTTCGCAGATCCGCCCGCGCCCTTAGACCTCTCGACGATCGCCTTCATTTCGTCGGCCCAGCCGCGCACCGTGACGCGCGCCCCGCGCGGCGCGTCGCCGCTGCCGGGTTCGCCGACCCACTTCTCTATCCACATTCCGTCCGAAAGCGCCCTTCTCACGGTGGCGATTTCCGAGAGAGTCCGCGAGCGGCGCAGGAGAAGCGTGCGGAACTTCTCGCTCTTCGCCGCAACGGCCTCGTAGTCGCCGCTAGCCTTCGTCACCTTCATGTCGGCGGCCTTTACCGTGCTTACGCGGGAGTTCACCGCGTCGAGCGTCTCCTTCGAGACGTCAAGGCGGTGCTGCACCGTAAGAAGCGCGAGAACCGCAGCGCCCGCCACGGCAAGCCCCGCCACCGCCACGGCCGGCAGCCTTGCGGAGTCGGAGCGGGCGTCGACGAGGGACGGCGGCAGCAGGTCTATCTCGGAGGCCGACCCGCCCGCCACGCGAAGCGCAAGGCCCGCCGCGGAACCGAGGAAGGCGCTGTCGCCTTCGAGCGCCGACGCATCGACCGTGGGCAGGACCGCCGCCGCCTCGAACGGGTTGAAGAACTCCACCTCGATCTGCAGGCTCTCGGCGAAGAACTCGTCGATCTGCGGCAGAAGCGCCGTACCGCCCGTAAGGTAGAGCTTCACGGGCACTCCACCGCCCTGCTGGCTGCGGTAGAAGTTTATGGAGCGCGAGATCTCCGCCGTGAGGCGCGTCAGCACCGAGCGGCAGATCTTTGATATCCTGTCGGTCGCCTCGTCCTCGTCCTCGGCAGCGCCGCCAGGCGAGACGTAGGCGCGCTCGCGCTTGGCCTCCTCGGCCTCCTCGGCGGAGCACTCGAACGCGGCCGCGATGTCGCGCGTGATGTTGTTGCCCGCCACCGGGATTGACCTGTCGTAGAGGCGGCCCTCCTCGGCGATCACGAGGGATGACGTCTTCGCCCCGATGTCGAGCATGACAACGCAGCCCTCGTCGCCGCGCACGCCCCTGACGGCACCCATGAGTGCGAGCGGTGCCACGTCCACGAGCGTGGGGGAGAATCCCGCCGCCTGCACTGCCGCCGCGACGGCCTCCATGTAGTCGGTCTTCGCCGCCACGATCATCACGGACTTCTCGCCGTTCTCCGTCTCGCCGAGAACCTGGCGGTCGCAGACCATCTCGTCTATCGGGAAGGGCATGTTCTGCTCGATCTCGTAGCGAACGAGCTGGTCGAAGCGCTCCTCGTTGCCCGCGTGCGGTATGGAGGCGGACTTCATGAACGCCGTCTGCCCCGAGACCGCTATCGCCACGGGGCCGGGCTTTATGCCGCTTTCGCGCGCCATCTCCTCGAGGACGGCCGTTATTATCGGAGCTTCCTCCGCCGTGTCCGCCGGCGCGGGAAGCGGCGCGACCGAGTACCTCGAAAGCGACAGCGCCCCGCCGGAAAGCGAGTACTCCGCGAGCTTCAGCGCGGAGGCGCCTATGTCAAGTACAAGTATTCTCTTCGCCATTTTACTGCACCACCTGCTCGTAGTCGTTGGGGTTCACAAGCGCCCAGATCGTCTTCGACCTGTCGAGGAGGCCCTGGCGCTGCTCCACGATGCGCTCGCCCGCGGCGTTCTCCTTCTCCATGACGTTCTTGTCGTTCCAGAACGCCTCCTCGATCGACTTCGGGTGCGAGACTATGCCCTTGATCTCGCTCTGCACGTCGCCGGCGACGGTCTCGCCGTCCTTGTTCGTGACGACGATGCCTATCGCCTTGGGCTCGCCGAAGCGCTCGAGGCACGCAGGCGGCAAGCAGACGGAGGCGGCGTGGTTGCCCTTCGGGATGTTCATGTAGGCGACGGTCACCGTGTAGTAGGAATAGGGGGCGATCTTGTCCTCCTTGTCCTTCTCGGTTGCCGTGGAAGTGTCGAGCATCACGTGCCAGGTGAAGTTCAGCTGGTCGGTCCAGTTGTCGAAGGTGGAGTACTTCGCCTCAAGGACGATCCACCTGCGCGACGAGGACTTGTTGTAG
>JAEEHL010000170.1 GCA_016280825.1 Verrucomicrobiota bacterium | reverse complement strand
GTCCGCTCGCTCGATGCCGAAAGAAGGGTGGCCCTCACCGGTACGCCGGTCGAGAACTCCGCCCTCGACGTCTGGGGTATAGAGGAGTTCTTGAACCCCGGCTTTCTCGGGCCCCGCGCCGAATTCGCGCGCAGGTTCGTGGCGCTGAAGTCCGCCACGGAGATGGAGCGTGCGAGCGCGAAGCTGCGCCATGCGCTTGAGCCGTTCGTCCTGCGGCGCCTCAAGAGCGACCCCGCGATAGGGGCGCAGCTCGGCGAGAAGCGCTTTGTGGACGAATACTGCGAGCTTGGGGCGGACGAGAGGCGCGAATATGAAGACGCGCTTTCGGAATTTAGGTTCGGGCAGAGGAGAAAAGGCGACGCCCTGAGGCTGATAACGAGGCTGAAGCTTGTCTGCGACGGCAAGGCGAAGCTCGAGAGGCTTCTTGCGCTTGTCGAGGAGATATTCGCGTCGGGCGAGAGCGTGCTCGTCTTCTCTCAGTACGTCAAGGTGGGCGAATGGCTGAAGCGCGAGCTCGAAAAGCGCTTTTCGAGGAAGTTCCAGTTCCTGCACGGCGCCCTCGGGGCGAAGGAGCGCGAGCGGCGCATCGCGGCGTTCTCCTCGTCCCCCGCCCCGGAGGCCTTCATCCTCTCGCTCAGGACCGGCGGATTCGGCCTCAATCTCGTCAAGGCCGCGCACGTCGTCCATTTCGACAGGTGGTGGAACCCGGCGGTCGAAAACCAGGCCACCGACCGCACCCACAGGATCGGGCAGACGAAGACGGTGTTCGTGCACCGCATGATTTCCTCCGGGACGATCGAGGAAAGGGTGCACGAGCTTCTGGAGTCGAAGAGCGCACTCGCCTCCGGCATAGTCGCCGGGGGCGAGTCCTACCTCATGAAGCTCGAAGCCGACGAGCTTGTAAGGATATCGGAGCTAAGATGAGCAAGAGGAGATACCCCGCGAGGACGCCGCACGCGGCGCATGGCATAAGGATGCAGGATCTCCGCGTCGCCGGGTGCTGGTGGGCGAAGCGGTGGCAGGGTGCCATCGAGAGGGTGGCCTTCGGCGCGCGGCTCGGCAAGGGGCGCAACTACGCGCTTTCAGGCCAGGTGCTCGAGATGTCGCCTCCCGCGCCGCACGTCTACGCCAAAGTCATGGGGGCGCGGGAAGAGCCGTATGAAGTGACGCTCGACTTTCGCCAGCCGCCGTCCGAGGCGAGAAGGAGGATTGTCGAAGCGATAGCGGCGGAGCCGATTGTCGTCGCGCGGCTTCTTGCGGGCGACCTGCCGATGGACGTGGAGGCGGCGTTCCGCGCCGAGGGGCTTGACCTCTTCCCCGGGGCGAAGCTCGCGCCAGGCAGGTACGACATGACCACGAAATGCTCATGCCCCGACTACGCGAACCCGTGCAAGCACTGCGTCGCCGTCCTCTACGTTATCGGCGAGGAAGTGGCGCGCCGTCCCGCCGCGCTTCTTGAAATGAGGGGGATGCCCCTTGAGGAGCTTCTAGGGTGAAGATCGTCGAAAAGGCCCTCGACCTCCTCTTCCCGCGAATCTGCGAGACGTGCTCCCGCCCGGTTGACAGGTCCACGGGCTCGATATGCTCGGAGTGCCTTATGAACATGCCTTTTCTGCCGGTCGATGGATGCTGCAGGGTCTGCTCTCGGCCCGTCGAGGGCTACAGGGGCGAATATCTCTGCGACGACTGCAGCGGACGCGATGCACCATGCTTCGACCGCGCCGTGCAGTCGGCAAGGTTCGAGGGAGAGGTGAGACGGCTCGTCCTCGAGTACAAGTTCCGCGACAGGGTGCATCTCGCTGCCGACTTCGCCGAATGGATCGAGGCGGCGGCGCGGGCGAGGCTCAATCTTGCGGCGGTCGACGTCATTGTGCCGGTGCCGCTTGCGTTTGCAGGTCGCTTCGTGCGCGGATACAGCCAGACGGAACTTCTTGCCCACCGCCTCTCGCGCTCGATTTCGCGGCGCATGGCGTGCGCGTTGAAGCGCACGGGCAGCCCGGCGAGGCAGAGCACGCTTGGCGAGAGGGAGCGGCGCAAGAACGTTGTCGGCACGTTTGAGGTGGTCGAGCCCGCGCTTGTGAGGGGGCGCACGGTCCTCGTGGTCGACGACATCATGACGACTGGCGCAACGCTCTCGGAGTGCGCGAGGGTGCTGAAGGCGGCAGGCGGCGCCGCCCGCGTCTGGTGCGTCGCCATCGCGAGATCCGCAAGACAGCGGCCTGAAAGACGAGGCGGCCCCGGGCACTTGCCTACCAATGGGCGAAAATGATATAATTGCACCTATGAAAACAGAGAAAAAAGCACTGATAGTCGCGGCGGCCTGCGCCGCGTTCGTCGCCTTGGGCGATGCGCCCGCTCCGGCCGAGGGCGCACCTCGCGAAAGCATAATGTTCATAGGCGCGCATCCCGACGACAGCGAGGGCTTCGCGGGGCTTGCCTTTCTCCTGAAGGACAAGTACGACCTCCACATCGTCGATTTCACGCGCGGCGAGTTCGGGCTCGGGAAGGCGGGCTTTCTCGACGGCTCCACCGGCCGCATCCGCACCGAGGAGGAGAAGGCCGCATGCGCGTTTCTCGGCGCGACGCCGCACTTTGTCGGGCAGAAGAACTCCGGGCCGTACGACTCGATGGCCTGCGCCGACTCGAACGCCGTCGCGAGGATATGCGAGCTTCTTGCGGAGATAAAGCCAAAGGCCGTCTTCACCCACTGGCCGGTCGACAGCCATCCCGACCATGTGATGACCGCCGCCGCCACGTATGTCGCGCTGCGCCGCATGAAGTGCCGCGCGGAGTTCTACTACTACGAGGTGCTTCTCTGCCAGACGCGCGCGTGGACGCCCCTTTATTCAGTCGACATCAGCTCCGTCATCGACAAGAAGGCTGAAATGCTGCGCAAGTACGCCTGCCAGAACAAGAACGACGAGCTTGCGCAGACTAAGATAAAGCAGGCCGAGAAGCGCGGGGCGGAGAGGAATCCCCCCGTGAAGTATGCCGAGACCTACACGACGTTCAACGGCAAGCCGATGCCGAACGGCATCCTCGCCAACCTGCCGGAGACGGTCGTCGTCTCGCCAGCTGCGGAGGTTCCTGCGGCAAAGTAGCGCGTATGGCCAGGGTAAAGCTCACCAAGACCGAACTCAAGGCGCAGAACGACGCATTGCGCCGCTTTGAGCGCTTTCTCCCCATGCTACAGCTGAAGAAGAAGCAGCTGCAGGCGGAAATCGCCGCGATCGCCGTGAAGGCCGAGGAGATTGCCGCCGCCGAGAGCGCCCTCAGGGCGGAGGTCTCGTCCTGGGCGGGGCTCGTGGCCACCGCGCCGGAGCTTGTAGAGGGCCTGGTCGCGCTGCGCAAGGTGAAAACCGGCAATGCCAACATCGCCGGCGTCACGATGCCGACCTACGAGGGCATCGACATCGACAGGCGCGAAGTCGACGCTTGGGAGACGCCGCCCTGGGTGGACGACGCGGCGGCTGCGATGGAGAGGATGATCGCGCTTCGCGAGGAGCGCGCGGTCTACGACGAGCAGCGCAGGCTCGTCTCCGAGGAGCTGCAGCTTACGTCGCAGAGGGTGAATCTCTTCGAGAAGGTCAAGATACCGGGCTGCAAGGAGGCGATCAGGGTCATCAAGATCGCCCTTGGCGACGAGCAGACCGCCGCAGTCACCCGCGGGAAGATTGCAAAGTCGAGGGCGCCGCAGTCATGATAGTGCCGATGATGCATGTCGATCTCGTGTGCGTGGCCGCCGACAAGCGCGCCACGCTCGCGGCGCTTCGCGACCTGGGGGCAGTGCAGCTCGACCTTTCGTCGGCAGCGGGCCCCGCCGTCGACGAGGCGCGCAGGGACGCAGAGGACGCCGCGAAGGCGGTGCGCCTTGTGCGCAAGGCGAGGGAGGGCGCGCCCGAGGCGAAGGGGGCTGACCTCAGGCCCGCTGGAGTGGGCGACGTGCTGGCGTTCGCGGCTGACCGCGAGCGCCTTGTGGAGGAGTCGTCGCGCCTTTCGTCGGAGATACGCCGCTATTCAGCATACGGAGACTTCGACCCCGCGCTCGCAAAGAACCTTCTCGACTCGGTCGAGGGCCTGCGCGACTACGTGCCGCTGCCCGAGGCGCTTCCGGAGATGAGGCTTTCCAAGATGCATGAGAAGCTTGCCCGCGTCGAGAACAGGATCCGCATCGTCGACGCGAAGCTCGCCATCGTGGACGACGCGGCGATTCTCGCGCAGTATCCGGCGCTTGCTGACAGGATTGCGTTCGAGTCGGCCTGCGACGTCATGGCCCAGGCCGGCGAGCTTTCGTACGTATCAGGCTGGGTTCCCGCGCCGAAGGCGGACGCGCTGCGCGCCGCCGCAGGGGAGAATGGCTGGGGGCTTCTCCTGCGCGAACCGGCGGCGGAGGAGACACCGCCCACGCTCGTCGAGCCGCCCAGGCTGTTCCGTCCCATGAAGGTCCTCTTCGACGGCCTCGGCATCGCCCCGGCGTACACGGAGGCGGACGTGTCCGTTCCGTTCATGTGCTACTTCTCGCTCTTCTTCGCGATGCTCGTCGGCGACGGTGCGTACGGCGCGATCTTCCTGGCCGTCACGCTCGCCATGCGCAGGAAGCTCTCGAAAAGCTGGTTCAGGCTTCTCGCCGTATTCTCTCTCGCGACGATAGGCTGGGGAGTTCTTTCAAACACGTGGTTCGGCGCGGGGCTCCCGTGGTGCGCCGACTGGCCGACGGTGAAGTGGCTTGGCGACGTCACGTACAAGAACATCATGCTCGTCTGCTTCACGATTGGTGCGTCGCACCTCATGCTCGCGCGCGTCTGGAACGGCGTGTGCAGGCTGCCAGACTCCACGGCGGTGGCGGAGTTCGGCTGGGCGGGGATACTCCTTTTCATGTACTTCGTCACGAACTCGCTCGTCGGGATATTCGCATCTGTGCCGAAGTGCATGATGTGGGTGTTCGGCGTTTCGCTCGCGTGCGTGTTCCTGTTCTCCGTGAAGCCGAAGGACCTTGCGAAGAACGGCATATCCCTTGGGATGCTGCCGCTCAACATAATGTCGTCGCTCGGCGACATCATCAGCTACGTAAGGCTTTTCGCGGTGGGGCTCGCGTCCGTCAAGGTGGCGGAGAACTTCAACTCCATGGCCCTCGGGCTTCTCTCCGGCGACAAGCCGCTCTGGTTCAACGCCATCATGTTCGTCGGGACTGTGCTCATACTCGTGGCCGGGCACGCCCTGAACCTCGCGATGGCCGCGCTTTCCGTCCTGGTGCACGCGGTCAGGCTCAACACGCTTGAATTCTCTAACCACAAGGGAGTCAGCTGGTCTGGCTACGGATACCGTCCTTTCAGAACTACAAACACAAAGGAGCAACAATGAGTGATGCAGCAATGATCGTAGCAGGCGCGATAGCCTGCATGGGGCTCGCGGGTGCGGGCAGCGCGTTCGGCACGGGCTTTGCCTCGGCCGCGGCGGTTGGGGCGTGGAAGAAGTGCTACGCCGCCGGGAAGCCGGCGCCGTTCCTCCTGCTGACGTTCGTCGGCGCGCCGATCACGCAGGTCCTGTACGGGATGATCGTCATGAACAAGATGCTCTCGTTCCTCGAGACGCCGGAGAAGATGGCCGGGCTGGGCGTGCCGCTTCTCGTCGCTGGCGTGTTCGCGGGGCTCGCCATCGGCCTCTCGGCGCTCTTCCAGGGGCGCGCGGGCGCGGCGGCCTGCGATGCGCAGGCGGAGACGAACCAGGGCTTCTCCAACTACCTTGCCGCGCTCGGCATCGTGGAGACGGTCGCCATCTTCGCGCTTGTGTTCGCGTACCTCGCCATAGGCAAGATCGCCTAAGATGCGGCTCAGGCCGAAATACGCGTGGCTTCTCGCCTTCACCGCGGCCTTCGCGGTGCTGGCGGGATTCGTCTTCTGGGGCACCTGGCCGCTGTCGGCCTGCCCCGTGATGCCCGATTCCCCGATGACCTTCCCGCCGGAAGGGACCGCCGGGGAGTTTCTCCGCCGCTGGGTGGAGACTGGGCTTTTCATGCCCTACGACATAAAGAACTTCATCGGTTCGCCGTATTTCTGGCAGGAGCTCCAGTACGTACTTGGGGCATATTTCGCCGGGCTGGGCCTCGCGTATTTCCTTCGCGGCAGGGGAGTCTCGCTCCCCGTTTCCTTCGCGGCGGGGCTGCTCCTTTCGTTCTGCGGGTACTGGCTTACGCTTTTCTCCGCTGGGCACGGCACGTGGTTCCACTGGATGCTTTTCGGCGTGTTCGTCTTCGGTCTTGCCGACCGCGCCGTGCGAAAGGGCACGCTGAAGGACTGGATTCTCCTTGGCGCGTGCCTCGCGTGGGGGAGCTTTACGCAGATCGACCTATGGCTTCTTTTCTCCGTTTTCGCGTTCGCGTATTTCGTCAGGTGCTGCGTGCGCGAGGGCGGCTTCCCGCAGGTGAAGGGCCTTGTGGCGGCGGCCGTGGTGTTTGCCGCGATAGGCGCGCCCGCGTTTCTCGCTGCGTTTCGCGCGGCAGAAGGGCGCGACGCCCAGATCGACGAATCGAAGGGCACTGCGCTTTCAGGCGGCGAGAAGAAGGACGACGGCGAGGCGCGCTGGATATTCGTCACCAACTGGTCGCTGCCGCCCAACGAGTCGCTTGAGTTCTTCATTCCGCGCATCAACGGCGACACGAGCTGCCAGATGACGCTTGCGCTCGGCCGACAGCAGAGGACCGGCGTAAGGCCCTACACCGGCGCGCTCGGCCGCCCGCTTGGCGCGCCATCAGGGAACTACCGCCAGCATTCGCTCTACGTTGGCTTCATCACGTGCCTTCTTGCAATCCTTGGCCTCGCTTCCGCGTTCTTCAAGGGCGCCAAAGAAGGCGGCAGGCGAGGCGACATCGTCTTCTTTGCCGTCGCGGCGCTTGTCTTCTGGCTCTTTTCGCTTGGGCGGTACTGTGCGCCCGTCTACAGACTCGTCTACATGCTGCCATTCGGCGACTATCTCAGGGCGCCAGTCAAGTGGCACCACTTGACCGAATTCTCGCTTTGCGTTCTCGCGGGCTTCGGGCTTGATGCGCTAAGGAGAATCCTTGCAGGGCGTTTCAGGTTGTCCCCAAAAGTGGCGCTTGGCGCCGTCCTTGCCGTGGCGCTCGTCGGCGCATGCGACCTTGCGCGGATCGACAGGCTGTACTGCGCGGTTGTCGACCTTAAGGCCGCGAAGGCGCCGAACCCCGCTGCGGACGAGATCGTGAAGCGCGGCGGCGGCAAGACGCTCGACCTTCTCGAAGGCGGCTCCGGTCTGGTGTCGCGCTCGTTTTCCAGCAGGGACGTGTCACTGACCGCCGATATCGTGGCGGACGACGTGCGGTTCGTCTGGGCGAGCCTTGAACAGCTGAATAACAAGGGCCTTGCGAAATGGACCAAGGCCAAGGGCGCCGTGCCGGTTGGCCTTTATACGCTTACACGCGACGGAATACGCAATGCAAGCGGGAACGCCGCGAACATGGCTCTCCTGCAGATACCATCGGTTCCGGCGCCGGAACCGGAGAAGAAGGAGATGCCGCCTGTTTCGTTTGCGACGTGGCTCGGCGTTGTTTCGCTCGTCTTTACCGTTTCCGCGCTTTCATACGGCGTAGTCAAGAGCTGAACGTAATGAGCCGCAAAGCCCTCGCACCGTTTGTTCTCTCTGCGCTTGCGTTGTACGCGGTGTTTCTGGCGGCGACGACGGCAACTCCGCTTGGGCCCTATGCAAACGGGCGGTTCTTCAATCCGCCCTGCGACTTCTCGCTACGGATGACGGAGCTGGACTGCCTCAAGACAGGGGTTGACCCGTTTGTCGTATGGAGCGGGGAGAAGATACTGCCGCCGTTCAAACCAAACTGGAAGCCGCGCGTCGAGGGGCCGGAATTCACCGAGGGCCTCAACGCGTATGCTCCGTGGGAATACACGTACATGCTTCCGCTGTCGTTTCTGCCGCGCCGCATTGCGTGGGCGCTCTACTGGGCGCTCATGATGCTGTCGCTTGCCGGAATCTTTGCAGCCGCATGGCATTTTGGCAGAAGAAGGGGCCTTTCGACCGAGGGCTGCGTCATTCTCGCGGCTGCGCCGCTCGTCCTTGTTGCGTATCCGGCGTGGTCCAACATCGCAATCGGCAACTTCTCCACGATCGTCCTTTTCGCTGTGGTGATGATGGCCGTCTGCCTCAACGCTGGGAGAGACGTTCTTGCAGGCGTCTTCTGGGCGCTTGCAATGGTAAAGCCGCAGATTGGCATCGCCTTCGCGATTCCGCTCCTTATGAAGCGCAAGTTCGCCACCTGCCTCACGGCCGCCCTTGTCTGCACCCTCGCCACACTGCCGCCCGCGGCGATGTGCGGCGTTTCGCCGGTGCGCCTCGTCCTCGAGACGCCGAAAGCGAACGCGTTCATGTTCCAGGGCTGCGGCACCCTGCCGTACTTCCTCTCCGGCTTCCCGGGCGACATCCTGGCGGCCCTCGCAATCGGCTCTGTTGCCTGCATCCTTATGACTCGCGCCGTATCGCGCACTACGGGCGACTTCTTTCTTGTCCTCATGCCTGCCGCCGCGTGTTCCGCCGCCTGGACCTATGTAAGCACCTACGGCCACATAATGTCGTATTTCGTCTTTTTCGCGATCGTGCTGATGCTCCTTGAAGAAGGGTACAAATGGCGCTCCGTCGCGCTGCTCGCGCTTGCCGCGGCGTTCTCCACGCGCCTCTACAACGCATACCGCGGGTTTACTGAGGCATTCGCCTTCCCCTCGCTCAAGTTCGGGGAGGAGCTTCACCGGCATCTTGATTCGCTGAACTCCCTTGCGGACATTGCAATCTGCGCAGCGCTTGTCGCGCTTCTCGTGTCTACTGCCAAAAGGGAACCGGAAGGAGGCCTGAAATGAAGCTTTCAATCGTAATGCCGTGCTACAACGAGAAGGACACGCTTGCGGACATCGTCGAGAAGGTGCTGTCTTTGCGCTCAGATGGGCTTGAGGTTGAGCTTCTCGTCGTCGACGACTGCTCTACTGACGGAAGCAGGGAGCTTGCGCACGAAATCGCCTCGCGGCATCCGGAGGTGCGTGTCGTCGAAAACGAGCGCAACATGGGCAAGGGCGCATCGCTGCACGAAGGGTTCAAGGGCGCCACGGGCGATTTCGTCGGCGTGCAGGACGCTGACCTCGAGTATGACCCGCGCGACTACCTCAAGATGCTTGACGCGGCGGAAAGGCTCGGGTGCGACGTCGTGTTCGGCTCGCGATACCTCAGGAGCGATTCGCGGCGTGTCCTCAGGTTCTGGCATTCGACGATGAACAGGTTTCTCACCTTCTGCTCGAACTTCCTTTCCGACCTTGAGCTGACCGACATGGAGACGTGCTACAAGCTCTTTCGTCGCGAAGTCGTGGCCGAGATCGTGCCGAAGCTAAAGGAGCGGCGCTTCGGCTTCGAGCCAGAGGTGACTGCGCATGTCGCAAAGGGAATGAAGAAGAAGGGGTGGAAGGTCGCCGAGTGCGCGATTTCCTACCGCCCGCGAACGTTCTCGGAGGGCAAGAAGATCGGCATCAAGGACGGCTTGCGCTCCCTTTGGTGCATGCTCAAGTACAATCTTATGGCTTAAGTCCAGGTGCCTCCATTCGCGAAACTTCTTCTTCTCGGCGGTTTCGTCGAAACCTCCCTGCCGCCGCCCCCTATCTCATCCCCCATTACCCATTGCCCATCACCCCTCACTCATTACTCATCACCCATCACCCATTACTCTTGACTGTCATCGGGCGTTATGGTAAAATCCGCTACATGAAAGAGATTGTCATGGCGATGTTCGCAATCGGCGCACTGGCCTCGCATGCCGCGCTTTACGACGGCAGGCGCGGCGAGTGGAAGCCGAGGCCGTATTCGGAGATGGCGAAGGAACGCAACTTCGACGAGTCGAAAGTGCCGGAATACGTTCTGCCCGACCCGCTTGTCGCCGCCTCCGGGAAGCGTGTCGACGCCGATGGGTGGCGCAAGAGCCGCCGCGCCGAGGTGCTGAAGCTCATTGCCGAGAACGAGTACGGCTTCCCCCTGCCGCCTCCTGCGAAGGCGGAGGCTAAGGTCCTCTCTGAAAAAAAGGACGCGCTTGACGGCCTTGCCACGCGCCGCGAAGTGAGGCTCACGTTCCACGGCCCCAACGGGAAGGCGCTTTCGGCGACGATGCTCCTCTACATCCCCAATGCCGCCAAGGGCCCCGTGCCAGTCTTCCTCTGCCTCAACTTCAACGGCAACCAGGCAACGACTTTCGAAGAGGACGTAACGCCCCTTGAATGGCGCGTGAAGCCGGTCGGGAACATGCGCAAGCTCTGGAAGTGGCCGCAGCTCGAGCAGGGCGCGAAGCGCGGGTTAAGCGCGAGGCGCTGGCCGTACAGGGAGATCGTGAAGCGCGGATACGCCGTTGGCACGGCATGCTATCACGAGTTCTACCCGGACTTGATGGATGCCGGCAGCTACTCTGCGCTCGCCCTTTTCATGGACGGGAAGGACGTCGACGGCCCGCAGTACAAGTACACGCCGATTGGCGCGTGGGCGTGGGGGCTTTCGAGGATGCTCGACTACTGCGAGACGGAGCCACGCATCGACGCGGCGAAAGCCGCTGTCGCCGGCCATTCGCGCCTTGGCAAGACTGCCCTCTGGACGGGCGCGGTGGACGAGAGGTTCAAGCTCGTCTGCCCGAACGACTCCGGCTGCGGGGGAGTTGCGCTGCACAAGCGCGAGTTCGGCGAGGTCATCGAAGACCACCTCACGCACCGCGACAACAGGGCGGACGCCTTCTGGTTCACCGAGCCATTCGCCGAGGCGTGGGGGCGCGAGTCGTCCCTCCCATACGACCAGCACGAAGTCGTCGCCCTTGTCGCGCCGCGCACGGTCGCTGTCGGCGTCGCCACGAAGGACATCCACGCCGACCCGAAGGGCGAGTACCTGAGCGTAGCGGCCGCAGCGCCGGTCTGGCGCCTTCTGGGGCTTGAAACGCCGCTCCCCGCCGAAATGCCGCGCGCGGGCGGCGCGATAGTCGGCCCCGTGAGCTTTCACGTGCGCGAAGGCAAGCACGACATGCTGCTTGAGGACTGGAACGCCTATATGGACGTCGCAGACTGGATGTGGCGCGGCAGCAAGTGACGTCGTCTGCCGCGATACTTCTCTGCGCGGGCAAGGGCACGCGCATGGGGAACGCCACGATAAACAAGGTGGCGTTCGACTGCGCCGGAGTGCCCGTCGTCAGGCGCATCGTGCGGAACATGCGCGAAGGCGGCATAGGGCGCTTCGTGGTGGTCGTAGGCCATCGGGCGGAAAGCGTCATGGATGCCCTGAAGGGCGAGGACGACGTCCTCTACGCGTACCAGGCGGAGCAGAGGGGGACGGGCCACGCAGCGCTTTGCGGGCTCGAGCTTCTGCGGCAGGTCGGGTTCGACGGCCATGTGGTGGTGTCAATGGGCGACAAGATCGTCTCGCCGCACGCTGTCGCGACTCTCC
This sequence comes from Verrucomicrobiota bacterium, assembly GCA_016280825.1. Lineage (GTDB taxonomy): Bacteria > Verrucomicrobiota > Kiritimatiellia > RFP12 > UBA1067 > UBA1067. Next base: position 7,471 of record JAEEHL010000170.1, on the reverse strand, counting down.
TGGAGCGCCAGAGGAAGTGCGGCGTCGACGCGGTCCTGTGCACGCAACCGCGCCCTGCGGGGCCGACGTCGCGCGGGCGCGTGGCAATTCGCGGGGGGCGGGTATTCGGCATAGTCGAGGCCGCCGACGTGCGCAGGGCGCTTGCTTCCGGCTCCGCGATTTCGCTTGGCGGCGAGCAGTTCTCGCCAGAGGAGCTTGACGCGGCGGAGCACGTGAACGCCGCGCTCTACAGCTTTGATTCCGCAGCGCTTTCTCAAGCCCTCGCCGACATCGGCAGCGACAACGCGCAGGGAGAGCTCTACCTTACCGACGTCATCGAGCGCTTTGCCGCGCAGGGCTCGCTCGATTCCTACGAGATCTCCGACGACGCCGACCTTGCGACGTTTTCGACAAGGCCGGAACTGCGCGCCCTGTCGCGGCGCTTCCTGCGGGGCGTATCGTCGTTCTCGGCGGCCACCCCCCTCGAACGGCGTCTTTTCGCGGTTGCGGCGGAGAGGTTCGGCAACCGCCCGTGCGTCGTCGCCTCCGCTCCAGGCAGGATCAACATCATGGGTCGCCACATCGAGCACCGCGGCGGAAGCGTGAACGTCATCGCCACGGGCACAAGGACGACGTTCGTCGTCTCGCCACGCGACGACGACGTTGTTGCCGTCGAGAACATCGACCCTGCGTTCAAGCCGGCCTCTTTCAGGATATCCGATTTCGTCTCGCCGCCCGGCGAGCCTTCGCCCGGGGTGGCGTCTTCCGGCGCATGGCTCGACTTCCTTTCGTCCCCCAGGGCCGTGGGCGACCTCGAGTCCTCGCGCGGCAGCTGGGCGAACTACGTCAAGGGCGCGGTGCTCAGGTTCCAGCTTTCGACAGACATGCCGCTTTGCGGAATGGACATAGTCGCCGCCGGCGACATCCCCGTGGCGGCGGGGCTTTCGTCGTCGTCGGCCGTCGTCGTGGCGGCGGCGGAGGCGATTGTTGCCTTGAATGCGCTCAACGTCACGACGGCTGATTTCGTCAACCTCTGCGGGGAGGGCGAATGGTACGTCGGCTCGCGCGGCGGCGCGGGCGACCACGCGGCGATGAAGTGCTCGAAGAGGGGGCGGGTGACGCACCTCAAGTTCAAGCCGTTCGAGATAGGCGAAAGCGCGGTGTTCCCTCCGGGCTGTTCCCTTGTCGTCGTCCATTCCGGGCGCGAGGCCAGGAAGGCGGAGGGCGCGAGGGATGTGTTCAACGCGAGGATAGCGTCCTACGAGAGGGCGTTCGTCGACATCCGCAGGGCGTACCCTTCCATGCCGGTCGAGTGCTTCAGGGATCTCGCGTTCCTCGGCGACGACGACGTGAAGAGGGCTCTTTCGGCAGTTGACCCGCGCGACCTTGGCGTCGCGCGGTACGGCATAGACGAATGCCGCCGGGCGGAGAGGTGCATTGAGCTCCTTCAGCGGGGCGACGCCGCGGCGCTCGGCGCGATGATGAAGGCGTCGCACGACGGCGACAGGGTCGGAGCGGGCGGCTACGAATGCTCCACGCCGGAAATCGACGCGCTTTGCGATTTCCTGAACGCCTCGAAGGGCGTGTACGGCTCGCAGCTTGTGGGCGCTGGGCTTGGGGGATGCGTCATCGCCCTTGTAGATTCCGGCGAGGCCGCGGCGCTTGTGGCGACGCTCGAGGCGAAGGGGCTCAGGGCGTTCGTAAGCGAGCCGTGCGACGGGTCGGCGGTCGTTTTTTGAGTTTTTGCGCGGCGTAAATTATGATATAATACCCTCAATTTATTGCGAACGACTGGAGACCAAGAGAGAAAATGACGACAAGAAAGAAGCTTCTGGGCTGCGCTGCCGTGCTCGCGGCGGCCGGTTGCGCGTACCTTCCCTCGGTGGGGCCCGACTACGAGCAGGTGGACTTCGAAATACCCGCGACCCCGCTGCCTGACGCGGGGATGCCCACGACGAACCGCACGGAAATCGGCGAGTACAGGACGGCCGAGGGCGACGACGACCTGCGAGTGGAGGTGAGCACCAACAACATCGTGGCGTGGTGGGGCAAGTTCGACGACCCCGTGCTCACCAACCTCGTGGCCTCTGCCGTCGACGGCAACCGCACGTACCTCATGGCGATGGAGCGCCTTGCGCAGTCGCGGTGGACGCTTCTCGGCACGTATGCGGCGTTCCTCCCCAAGGTCGGCCTATCCGCGTCGGCCACCCGCTCGGAGCGCGGCCCCAACACCTCGTCGATGTGGAGCTCGAGGAGCAAGCTCCACCGCGACGTCTTCTCGGCGGGCTTCGACGCGAGCTGGGAGATCGACATCTTCGGCGGCAGCCGCCGCGCGACGGAGGCGGCGATGGCCGACGCGATGGCCGCCGAATGGAGGCTTTCGGACGCATGGGTCTCGCTCACGGCCGAGGTCGCCCGCAGGTACATCGACCTGCGCACTACGCAGCAGCGCATAGCCGTGGCGAGGACGAACCTCGTGCTGCAGAGCGAGACATACGACATATTGAAGTCGCGGCTCGACTCGGGGATCGGCGACGAGCTTGCGGTGAACCAGTCGAAGTACGTCGTCGACCAGACCCACGCCCGCATCCCGACGCTTGTCGCGCAGGAGGAGAAGCTGAAGAACTCGCTCGCCGTCCTCGCCGGGAAGATGCCGGGCGCGCTGCACGAGGAGCTTTCCGCCTGCCCGCAGCGCGACTGGATAATCGCGCCCATGAAGTTCGCGTCAATCCCCCTCGACATGCTGCGCGCACGCCCGGACGTGCGCATGGCGGAGCGCGAGTTTGCGGCGGAAGTCGCGCGCATCGGCGTAGCGAAGTCGCTCTGGTACCCGAAGTTCTACATAAACGGAACGCTCGGGCTCGAGAGCGTGAAGGCGCAGAAGCTCTTCGAGCGCGATTCGCTCTTCGGCTCGATCGGCCCGTCGATAAGCTGGCCCATCTTCCGCGGCGGCTCCATCTACGCGAACGTCAAGGCCCAGGAGGCGAGGATGCACGAGAAGTGCCTCGCCTACGAGCTCCAGCTGCAGAACGCCTACGCCGAGGTTCGCGACGTGTACGCCGCCTATACGCAGGAATACCACCGCTACCAGGCGCTGCAGGGCGCGGTGAAGGCCGCGCAGGACGCCGTCTCCATAGCGAAGGACCTCTACAAGAACGGCCTTAGGGACTTCACGGCCGTCATCGACGCGCAGCGCTCGCTCCTCAACCTCGAGGAGGAGCTCGTAGTCTCGCGCGGGCAGATAACCCAGAACGCGATCTCGCTCTTCAAGGCGCTCGGCGGAGGGGCTGAGTGAAAGGGCGCTCCTACTACGACGAAAGCGAAGAGGTCTCCGCCTCTCCGGTGATAGGCGGGGAGGAGCAGCAGGAGCTCCAGGTCGAGCGGCTCGGCAGGGCCGACTTCGCGATAGCGGCGTTCCTCGCGGCGACGACGTACACGCTTCTCTGGCTGTGGAAGTTCCCCAGCCTGCATCCGGGCTCCTACGACCTCTGCGCGGTCGCCGCGGGGGTGCGCCCGCCGGCGGGAATCCTCCCCGGGCTGTGGACGGGGATGGTGCGCATCGTATACGCCGCATGCGGCTGCGATTCCGGCGCTACGGTGCTGAAGTTCCTCGGCCGGATCTCGCTGTCGGTCGTGGCGGCGTTCGTCTACGGGTTCCTGCGCGAGCTGCTCGCGTTCATAATGAAGGCGCGCCCGCAGCGTTCCACGAGGCGAACGCTCGTGATGCAGCTTGCCTCCGTCATTGGCACGATGATGTTCGTCTGCTCGGATCCAGTCTGGAACACGGGGCAGTTCTTCAGCAGCTCCGTGGTCCCCCTCGCGCTTACGCTCGGCGCGATGATGTTCTTCTTCTCCTTCATGCGCACGGGGATGCTCCGCTACAGCTATCTCTGCGCGTTCATGCTCGGCGTGCTCGCGGCGGAGTCGCCCTTCGGGGTTGTGCTCGCGATCCTCTTCTTCGCGCTGTACTTCGTGGTCATGAACCTCAAGCCTGACCTCGAAAGCCCGTTCTTCAAGCCCGCCGTGATAGCCGTGGGCAAGTGGCACATGACGTTCATGTTTGGCGCCGGCTTCATGGTGGCCGTGTGCGCGAACGTCGTGAACTTCGTCTCGCTCGGCGGCCTTGGCGCGAACTCCATGTCCGCCGGGGCCCTGCCGATCGCCTATGCAGGGGAATACGTCGCGCGTGCCGCCGGCGCATCCGCCGTCGGCGGCTGGATACTTTGGGCAGGGGTATGCCTCATGCCGTTCGTCGTGTCGCTGGTGAAGTTCCCCTCCGCGACGGACGAGGAGAACTTCCTTTCCTATTCCTCCGGGCTTGTCTACCTGTTCGCGGGCATCCTGGCGCTTTCGCAGGGGTGCGCGCTGCCCGAGCTGTGGTTTTGGACGTACTTTACCGTCGCGTCGCCGTTCCTGCTCGACATGGGTATGCTGCTCCTTGCGATGTCGCTCGCCATTTCCATAACGGTTCTCGGCATGGACTCTATGTGCCGCAACCACATGGCGATAGCCCGCCTCATCTACGGCTACGAGGAAGACGACCTTGACGAGTCGGACCGCGCCATCAGCCAGCGGCTTGCCGATTGGCTGCGCCGGGTAGGCATAGTCGTCGTGCCCGCGTTCTGCGTGCTTGTCGTCGTGCAGGGCAGGCAGAAGACCGGGGTGAGGGAGATGCTCGCGATCATCGACAGCGCAGTCGAGGAGACGGTGCGAGAGAGCGCCGGCACCTCGTACATGTTCTCCGACGGCTTCCTCGACCCGGCGGTGGAGCTCGGCAGCCGCGCTGCAGGGGGGAATGTGAAGTGCATATCGCTCGTAGGCGACACGAAGAGGGACGCATGCCTCCGCACGCGCGCGATGTCGGCGGAGGACGACGTCTTCGCGTTCGGGCAGGACGCCGGGGTGGGGCTCAAGACGTGGCTGCACGAGAAGCGCGGCATGCTCGACTCCTGCTCCGTGCAGGCGGGCTTCGACGTCTGGAAGCGCGACGGCATGGGGATGCCCCCCGCCGGAGGCATGATAGCGCGCCCTGGCGGCTGGAGCGACGAGAACGAGCGCGTGCGCGGAGTGCGCCGTTCGCGCGAAATCGCGGGGAGCATGCTTTCGTTCCTTTCGGGCGGCAGGATAAAGTGGTGCACGGACGAGGCCATCCGCAACACCTTCTTCGCCGTGGGGTGGCACATCGCGAGGATGTGCCTCATGCGTAGCGAGGAGGAGGACGCGGCCGGGCTCGTGGAGGAGGCCATCAGGGACGCCGACCTCGCCGAGCGCCTCAACGCGAAGAACGAGTTCTACGAGCGCGTGGCGGCTCTCGTCGACGGGCGCCTTGGCGAGGTGGCGGGCATGACGACGCCGCGCGAGGGGCTCAAGGCCGCCCTTGCCAGAGCCGATTTCGCAAAGGCCTCGCTTTACGCGGACCTCGTGCTCTCGGGCGACCCGGAAGACGCCGACGGCAACTTCGCCAAGGGCATGCGCTGCCTCGCGGGGAAGCAGTATTCACGCGCGGAGGAGTTCTTCCGGCGGGCGCTGCGCCGGCGCCCCGACGACGCGGCTGCGCTGAACAACCTTGCGGTCGTGAATCTTGAAAAGGGCCGTCTCGACGAGGCGGATAAGCACGTTTCGAAGGCGCTTGAGATACTTCCGGACGCGGTGGAGCTGCGCAACACCCAGAAGGCGATTTCCAGAGCCCGGGCCAGGCCTGACAATGGGGCTCGCTGACGAAACGGCCGCATTTCTCGGCTCGATTCTCCTTGAAAGGGGCCTTTCGGGGAATACCGCCGCCGCGTATGGTGCCGACTTGAGGTCGTTTAGGGAGTTCCTCGAAGGGCGCGGCATTTCGCGCGCAGGGCAGGTCTCCCGGGCGGACATACTGGATTTCCTCGAAAGAGGGCGCAGGGACGGGCTTGCCGCCTCGACGAGGGCCCGGAGAACTGCCGCGGTGCGCGGGTTCTTCGCGTATCTCGCGGGCGCAGGGGAGATTTCCGCCAACCCAGCAGGCATGGTGGAGTCGAGGCGGCGCGGGCGCGTCCTGCCGAGGGTCCTTTCCGAAGGCGAGGTTTCGGAACTCATTGACGCGGCGGACGCGAAGGACGCGCGCGGACTGAGGGACCGCGCAATCCTCGAAGTTCTCTACGGCTGCGGCCTCAGGGTTTCGGAACTTTGCGCGCTTTCGCTCGAGGACGTCGTCTCCGAGGGGGAGCTACTGAGGATTCTCGGCAAGGGCTCCAAGGAGCGGCTTGTGCCGATCGGCCGCAGCGCCGGCGAGGCGCTGAATCTCTATGTGGAGAGCGCAAGGCCGCAGTTTGCGAAGGGGGAGAAGTCGGGGACGAGGGTGTTCCTCACGCGCCTCGGCTCGCCTTTCACGCGGCAGGGCGTGTTCAAGATCGTCCGCGAGAGGGCGGCTGCGGCGGGGATAGCGGCGGAGCGCATCTCGCCGCACGTCCTCAGGCATTCCTTCGCCTCCCACATGCTTGCGCATGGGGCCGACATCCGCGCGATACAGGAGATGCTGGGCCACGCCGACATCGGAACGACCCAGATATACACGCATGTCGACGCAGGCCGCTTTGCGGAGATCCACCGCAGGTACCACCCCAGAGGTTGACTTTGCCGCGATAAAACGATATACTACGCACTCCCAAGTTTTTCGTGGGGAGGTCTCCCCACAAGGAAAGCTGGGCAAACGAAGGGAAAAAGCAATGGAAGCATACGCGGTACTCGAAACCGGCGGCAAGCAGCTGCTTGTCAAGGTCGGCGACAGGATCGAGATTGAAAAGCTCTCGGTCGAGGCGGGCTCGGAAGCGGTTCTCGACACGGTTCTCGCCGTGTCGGACGGCACGACGCTCAAGGTGGGCGCCCCATACGTGGAAGGCGCGAAGGTGACCCTCGCCATTGACGGAATCGTCAAGGGCAAGAAGGTCGTGAATTTCAAGGCGAAGCGCCGCAAGGGGTCGCGCCGCAAGGTCGGCCACCGCCAGCAGCACACCGTCGCCACGGTCAAGGCAATTTCGTAAGGAAGGGAGTTTGCAATGGCTACATCGGCATCTGCCCGCAACGGGCGCGACTCCAACCCGAAGTATCTTGGCGTGAAGGCCTACGACGGGGAGTTCCTCAAGACAGGCTCCATCATCGTGCGCCAGCGCGGCACGAAGGTCCACCCCGGCAAGAACGTCGGCCAGGGGCGCGACTTCACCCTTTTCGCCCTCAAGGACGGCAAGGTGAAGTTCATCAAGGACGGCAAGGTCGTCACCATCGTCGAGCAGGCGTAGGCAGCGCCTGGTCATCCAACCAGCCATCGGGCAACGGGCTGGTTGGCCGTGTAGAACGTGTAGAAACGTGTAGAGCACAGCACTTTCTACACGTTCTTCATGTTCTCCTATGAGAACAAAAGTCAAGTGCAAAATCGCTTTGGCGATTGCCGCTTGCCTTCTCCGGTTGCTCGATGTACGTCTTTCTCCTATTCGCAGTGTCGGGCTGCCGTTGACGGCTTCGT
>JAEEHL010000169.1 GCA_016280825.1 Verrucomicrobiota bacterium | reverse complement strand
TTGACACAGCAAGGGAAGGCTAAGACAGGGAAGGCAAGCCCACGCCCGCTATCATGCCTCTCACCCTCTACGCGGCTAAAACCTACGCGTCTCTGTGCGGTCTAGACTATTGCGGCGAGGATGGAGTCGCAGACCTCCATTCCGCGAGTGGTCAGGCAATACCTGGCTCTTTCGCGAACAAGAAGCCCTTCGGCGGCAAATCCGTCGAGCGACTTCCTCCATTGCGGAAAGCGCTCTGTGTCCAATCCCATTCTCGTGCGCAGCGAGAAAATCGCGCGTTCCACGGCGTCGCGCTCCGGCGTCAGCGTCTCGGAAGTGAACTTTGATGTGCCCGCATTGCGCGTCCGCACGAGCCCTACGCGCCCGCAGGCGCCTTCGCCAATCCCGATGTAGTCCTCTCCGCGCCACACTGCCATGTTGTGCCTGCATTCAAAGCCGGGAAGGGCGAAGTTCGAGATTTCATAGCGCACAAGACCCGCCGCCTCAAGTTCTGCCGCTGCGGACTTCATCTTGTCGAGAATCTCCTCGTCGCTTGCCACGCCCTTAAGCCCGCGCTCGTTCTGGAGCGTGTACGCGGAACAGTGCCTCGCCCCCCATTCGCGCAGAACGCCGAGGTCTGTCCCCGGGTCGCCGGGATAGCCGACTATGAAATCGACGCCCGCATTCTCGAACCTGCTGCGGACGAGCGAAAAAGCCTTTGCCGCGAACGAGGCCGTGTAGCCGCGCCCCATCGCCTCGAGAGTGCGATCGTCAAGAGACTGAACGCCCATGGAGATCCTGTTCACTCCGGCGTCGGCGAGCATTGAAAGGAGGTCGGCGTCTGCGTCGAGCGGGTGCAGTTCGACGGTGAACTCATCGGCCTCGATTGCCCCGGCGATTTCCTTCAGGTCGCAAAGGGCGGGCGTTCCTCCGCCGAAATACGCCGTCGCGTACTTGCCGCGCACATGCGGCACGAGCGAGCGGACGTACGCCCCCAGCTCCTCCGCGCTCGCGCCTGCACGCGAATACAGGGCGCAGTAGGAGCACTTGCGCCTGCAGAAGGGGAAGTGGACGTAGAGGTTACCTGAGCCCAAAGTGGTTCTTTACCGCATCGACCTTGTCGAGACGTTCCCACGGGAATTCGCCTCTCCCGAAATGCCCGTATGCGGCCGTGTCGAGATAGCGCCATCCCTGCGGGTGCTTGAGGCCGAGGTCTTCGGTAATCGAGTAGGGCCTGAAGTCGAACGTCTTTCCGGCGATGAGCATCGCCTCGATGTCGGCGTTCGAAATCCCCCTGCGGTTCGTGCCGAACGTCTTCACGCAGAACGAGACTGGCTTGTCCACGCCTATTGCGTATGCCACCTGGACCTGGCATCTTGAGGCGACGCCGGCGGCCACGATGTTCTTAGCCGCGTAGCGCGAGTAGTACGCCGCCGACCTGTCGACCTTCGAGGGGTCCTTGCCCGAGAACGCGCCGCCGCCGTGCGAGGCCATGCCGCCGTACGTGTCGACGATGATCTTGCGGCCGGTAAGCCCGGAATCGCCTGACGGGCCTCCGATCACGAACTTGCCCGTGGGGTTCACGAGGAACTTCGTCTTCTTCGTGACAAGCCCCGTCTTCTCTTCGAGGAACTTGCGCGCTATCGCGCGGATCTGCGGCGTGTTAGCCGCCCCGCGCGCAGTCGTCTGGTGCGACACGACAACAGTGTCGATGAACGAGGGCCGCCCGTTTTCGTAGACTACCGAGAGCTGGCTTTTCGAGTCAGGGCGGAGCCACGCGCAGTCGCCGCCTTTCCTGAGCGCGGCAAAATGCCTGAGAAGCGCATGCGAATAGACGATTGGCGCCGGCATGAAGTCAGGGGTCTCGTCGGTTGCGTAGCCGAACATCATCCCCTGGTCGCCCGCGCCCTGTTTGCGGCGCGAAGCCCTGTTCACGCCTTGGGCGATGTCGGCGGACTGGCCGTGGAGGAACGAAAGGTACTTGAACGTGTCCCAAGAGAAGCCCTCGGCCTTGCGGTCGTAGCCTATGCGCCGCGCGACGTCGCGAGCAATCCCCTCGGTGTCTATGGCCCTAAAGTTCCTGCACGTGATCTCGCCCATGTTGACCACGACGTTGTGCCCGCACATCGTCTCGCAGGCGACGTGCGCCTCTTCGTCCGTCGCAAGGCATGCGTCGAGAATCGCGTCGGAAATCTGGTCTGCCACCTTGTCGGGATGCCCCTCCGACACCGACTCCGAGGTGAAGATGTGTATACCGCCCCCTGCTGCTCTGCTATTGTCTTTCATGCGGTGTATTATACCATTTCCGTTGTCGATGTGCAACACGGGCTTGCTTGACAAAATTGAAGAGAATATGATAGAATACTTTTAAATCCAGAAGTTGGGAGTTGACATGAAGAATAGACTTGACAAGTGGGCATGCCTGTGCTCCATTTCGATGATTTTCGCCGCTAGCGCCCTTAATGCGGACCCGGTGGCGAGGATAGTAGGCGGCTCGGACTACGAAACGCTACCTGCGGCGTTCTCCGCAGCGACGAGCGGCGACATCATCGAGCTTCTTTCCGACGTCGAGCTTACGAGCGCGTTCACGGCCTCGGGCAACAAGACGGTTACCCTGCGTGGCGGCGCGTACACGCTCTCGTCCACGGTCGCCATAAAGAACACAACGTCCATCAACACCAGCGCGGGCGAGAACTTCCGCATTACGGACGGCTTCAAGCTTGTCATCGACGGCGGCAAATTCACGAACCTCACCTTCTCCGCTGTCAGCACCGGCTCGACCGCCGCGACGACTTCGACGGTGACGGTGAATGGCGGCGTGTTCCAGGGCTGCGAGCTCTTCGCGATAAACTACTCCAGCAAGGTGACGGTGAATGGCGGCGACTTCAAGGGCGGCACAATCCTCTCGCGCTCGTATGCCTACTCGGACTTCACGACCGTAGAGATCAACGGTGGCGTGTTCAACGACCTTCTGTGCTGCGTTCGCCCGTATGACGCCCGTCCAGACGTATTCAACATATATTCCGGTGTCTTCACGAACTGCGAAATGAGGGCAATGAACGGCACGACTAGCGCCTTGACTATCGGCGACCCGGAGGACAGCTCCACGCTGCGATTCGTTGACTGCAAGATATATTCCCAGGTGGCGTACAAAACCGCAAAGCCAACGGTGTACATCACGCGCGGCGACTTCGAGAACTGCGCAATCGAGCCGCACAACACCAGCAACAGCGGCAACAACTACGGAACTGCGACGCTTGAAATCTCAGGCGGCAATTTTGCGGACTGCAAGCTCTCCGCGCTCGTCAGGGATTCGAGCTCTCTCAAAGGGGCGATGACGGCGACGCTGAAGATCACAGGGGGCAGTTTCGCAGGCGGCTACATGCGAGGTGACTCCGGCGACGGGAAGACCTACGATGCCTTGCCGAAAATAGAAATCCAGGGCGGTGAGTTTGACACCGTTCCCATAAGCGTCTTCAGCGGCATCAGCACCGCCAAGGGGTATCTTACCGTCAGCGGAGGGACGTTCAACTACTGCCTCCTGGCGACTTGGGGCCGCGTCAACCAGGGTACGATCAGCGGCGGCGTGTTCAACGGGTGCAAGATAGGCGCGTTCGCCCACCAGCGCTACTCTAACTGCGACGAAAAGATGACCATCAGCAATATGACTGGCAACGGATGCCTTTTCTTCGCCAAGGTCACGGAGGGCAGCGGCAGCAACACTGGCGCAAAGGCGACTACGGCCATAAACGGCGGCACGTTCATCGGGTGCACCTCCATGAAGGAGACGGACTCCACCTACACGAAAGCA
>JAEEHL010000168.1 GCA_016280825.1 Verrucomicrobiota bacterium | reverse complement strand
TTCTTGCTATCCAGTCCTCGCGTGTTGGTCTAACTTCCGTTTGCCTGACGCGAATTGTATCACAATGATGCGGAATGTGTCAAGGGGGTCGGCGGCGGGGTGGGTATAGGGCGAAACGGGCGGCGGCTTGCAGGGGGCGTAGGGGCGCAATTTGGGGGTCTTAACTGGTCAAAACGGGGTTTTCGGCGTGGCACAGGTCGCCAGCGCGTCAATATACGGCGAAATTCGGGTCGCCACGGCGTTTTCGGGGGTGGGGGTGGGGGTTTTATTTGGTTTGGGCGGGGTCGCGCTTAAATCGCGGATTTGAGGGGTATTTGGAGAAGCGGGGTTTTTAACCCTCTCGCGCACGTGCGCGTATGCGCGTATATAGTACCCCCCTAAAATTATAATAATACATGAATAATATAATATAATTTAGCCTACGCCGTAGTTTATAACATACTAATCCCTAGACTACGATGTAGTAGGCGGCATACTACGCCGTAGTCCGCTGGAAAGTAGCCCGTAGTCTAGGCGTAGTCGATACGGGCGGCGTAGTGGCAGGGAAAACAAAAAGCGGCGGAAGGGGTCAAAGTCCTTCCGCCGCGCGAAGTCGGGCTGTTAAACCTTGCGGGGTCAAGTCGCAAGGCGGGTCGTATCGCCCGATTCGCAAAATCTAAACGCCGCAGGCCTTGCGCACCTCGGCTATCTGGGGATTGTTCCGCAACTCGTCCTCCCACTGGGAAGCGTCCCAGACATAGGTGTCGTAAAGCATCGCCCGAAGAGCGGTAAGGCTCTTCGCCCCGTCGAGAGTATCGGACTTGGCGACAGGCTGTCCGTTGAACCAGAGCCAGAAGGCGGTCGTCGGCTCCTTGTCGTGCCTGCGCTTGGCGGAACAGTAAACGATGTGTTGCGCTCCGTCGCGGCGCTCCCAGAACGGCCTGCACCATTGGGGGAGGCGGCGGCGAGGGGGTCGTGACTTGCGCTTCTCGCGCTCCTCCATGCGCCTGCGCTCATCGGCCAGAAACGCCTCGCCCTCCCGCTTCAACGCCGCCATAAGGCGACGGTGGGCTGGTCTGGCTTGGGCGATGGAACAGCCGAGTTCTTGGGCTACTTCTGCAAGGGTCATATCAGCCTCCTTCCGTCCTGTCTATTCTGCACTGCCGTCCGTAGGCGCGGCGTAGGGTTCTGGCGACAACTTGACGCGGTACACTGTAGCGAGCGGGGTCGCGCACTCGCCCGACAGCCCAAAGATGAAGCGGACGCGCTCGTCGCGCTCCTTCTCCGTGCAGTCAAAGCGGGACTCCAGAGCCGACAGTATCTCCGAAGCCGCTTCCATGAGGTGGGCGATGCGATGGAGCCGCCGCTCGTACTCCTTCAGGGCGTTATTCGCGTCCACGAGAGCCTGAACGTCCTTCGGGTTGCGGATGTAGTCTTCTAGGGGGTTGCGGGTATTGCCGTTGCAGTTCTTGCGCGTCTCCTCCGAGAACATGAGGTATGGGGCGTCGCAGAGGCTGTTGTCGCGCAACGACGCGGTGAGGTAGTGCGTATTGCACAGCCCGTCAACCTGAAACGTTGCGCGCACCTCGTCCGCGCCCTTCCTCTCTTCACGACGCTGGGCGTATATCTGGAGGTAGCGGATTCCGCCCGACAGGTTGTACTCGTTCGCGGGGCAGAATCCCATTACGAGCGTCTTGCGGTCGTTGTCCCAGATGAAGTAGCAACGGCACCCAGAGGACTTCAGCGCGTTGCTGGAGAAGAAACGGGCGCTGGCTGAATTGCGGTCGTCGGGGATGTTGTAGCGACCCAGCCCGTTCTCCACAAGGGCGGACAGGCGGCGTCCGATGGCGGTGTCGAACGCCTTTGCGACGTTCCGCCGCGTCTCCTCCAGCGCGTTGAAGCGTTGCATCAGGTTCGCGCAACAGGTTTCAATTTCGGTTTTCGTGAGCATTGTAGGGTTCCTTTCGTTTGGGTTGTTTAGTTGTTTAGGCGGCTGTTGGGATTGGGGACGGCGGAGAACTTCTTCAAGAGCCGCTTTGCCCTGAAGTACGCCCTGCGAACGGACGGAACGGGCGCGTCGTACCCGTCGCCGAACACCTCCACATTGAAGGGTTCGCCCCGCTCGTTCGCCATCCCGATGTAGTACGTCAGTTCCACGACGGCTTCGCGGTAGGTGGTGGTGGCGGGGATTTCCTCGCCCATTCTCGACCCGTAGCCGAGGTCTTCGATAACGCCCTTATACTGCTGGAAGTCGCTTTGCCTTTTCATGTCCGCTCCTTCTTTCGTTCGGGTTCAGAGGTATGCGATTGTCGAAACGGCGTCGTCGCTCCAGTATTCCACTCGGAGGCCGTATTCCTGCGCGGGGTACTGGACGACCTCGTAGAAGTTCGCGCCGTCGGGAGCCGTGTAGGTCTTCATGTGACGCCAGCCGTCGCCGTGATGCTCGTAGTCGCGCTCCTCGCGGTGGGTGAAGAACCCGTGCTTGCGCTGGAAGTCCGAGAACGCCTTGTTGTAGGCGGACAGCGCGTTCGCCTTGGCCTGCGCAATCAACTGACGGGCGATTGCGTAGGCTTCCTGAACGGACATTGGGTTTGCGTTCGATAATCATGTCGTTTGCTCCTTTCCTTTGCGGGTCGTTAGAAGTTCGCGCCGTCCTTGCAGTCGCGGGGAAAGGCCATGTCAACGTCCGCCGCAAACGACCAGCCGCAATTGTCGATGCCGCGTACAAGGTTGGCGACGACGTCCGCCTTCTTGTTCTGCCCCCTGCGGTCTTTGAAGAACACGAGTTTGTTCGTGACCTTCTCGACGGTCATGATCTTAATGCCCGTCAGGACGTGGACGCCGCGCACGAGGTCGAAGTCCGTCGTGTAGTGGACGGCAATTTCCGCGCCCTCCATAAGCCGCTCCAGCACGGCGGCTTCCTTCGCCATCTTTGCCTCCGCGTCCATCTTGCGCTCGAACGCCTCCGCATCGTTGCGGCTGATGTGGTAGATGCGGCGGGAGCGATTGTAGGCCTCCCAGTCGGGGATGGCGTTCAGCGCGTCCTGAATCTCCTGAAGGTGAGTGACGAGGTAGCCCATGAGGAGGTAGTAGGCAACGCCGCTCTTGTCGCCAGCCTTCACACGGCCGAAACAACAGGTATTCACCGAGAAGACGCGCTCGCCGCCGTCCTCGTCGCGCCACGAGTCGTTGCGGTAGTAGAGGTCGATGTCGTGCAGACGCTCGCCGTCGATTTCACCGTCCAGCGTCATGTACTCCGTGTCGCGGAGTTCCCCGTTCTCGCCTTTGCGGAGCGTGTAGCCGCTGACGCCGCTTGCGGCGACGGCGTCCTCGATGATTTTCGCTATCTGGCGCGTCACCTCGGCGCGGATGTCGCAAAACTCCGCACGGCGTTTATCGGCGGAGGCCTTCAGGTTGGCGAGGCGGACTTCGTTTTCGTTTATCGTGTTCATTGTAGGGTTCCTTTCTGTTGGGGTTGATGATTAGTGAATGATTCCTGCGAAGTACGGAGCGGGACGGAGGTGCGGCCCATGAGGAACGTCCTTCACCCTGATACCCAGCGTCTCGGCGTTGTCGATGACGTAGAGGGCGGCAAACTTCGCAACCTCCTTGTCAATTTCGTTAATCATTGTTTTTGACCCTTTCTTGTTTTGACCCGTCCCACAGGCGGGGAAGCACCGCGCTTTCACCTGTCCCGCAGGAACGCCAATATTATAGCACATTTTCCGTATGTTTGTAAAGATACGAAAAACCCCTTGAAAAATAAGGGTGTTTTTGATGTTAGTCGCGTTTCGCCCTTATTTTATGGGCGAAAAAAATCTTGAAATTTTTTTAGCCCCTATTTTCAAGGGCAAAACGGGCGTTTTTACGCGCCCAGACTGTCGGGCGTCGCGTCTTCGGGGCGTTCGTGGAGTGTGAACGGCTCGTTGTCGTAGCCCCCCTTGTCTGCTACGACAGCCACCTCGATTCGCGGGGTGGAGAGCGTGTACCGCTTGCGGAGGAGCAGGGTGGACACGTACCTGTCGTCGGGGAACGCGCCCGCCTTCACGAGCGCGTCCTGAAACGCCTTGTTCCGATTGTCGAGGTCGCCGTACAGGGCGGACACGCACGGCTGACCGCCGCGACGAGCCGCCTTCTCCTTCTTCGTCCCCGACTTCGGGAACGGGAAGTAATACTTCACGCCGAGCGCGACCGCTCCGAACGGCGCGGACTCCTGAACGGCACGCGCCAGCCGCGCATACGGCTTGAAAGCGGCTTCCACGCGGAGCATCGCCTTGCGCACCTTCGGATTCGTGATAATGCGCTTGAAGCGGAATGACATAATCTTCAACTGCGCCGACGACAGTGTTGAAGGGTCGATGTTCAGAGTACAGCGCACGGCGTTAGTCCTCCAGCACGAGCCACTTCAACTGCCAGCGGACGCGCCGGCGAGCGGGAGCCGCGATTGCTCGATGAATATCGCCTTCGCGTTCCGTAGCCATTCAAACGCCCTTTCCTTCCGCTCGTCTCGCCGTCGGGCGCGGAACTCCCGCTCCTCCTCCTCGACCTTGCCGTAGTCGATGCCGCAGAGCGTGTATTCCAGCGCGTCGCCGATATAGGACGACGCCGAAGAAGCGGCGTTCGGACGTTCGTCGCCGTGCGTCATTGTCTCCCCCGCATGATTTTCCGCCTCTTGGGAGAGCGCACCATCCACGACGGGCTTCCGCCTGACAGCCGCACGGATTCCGCCACTACGGACGGAAAGCCGCCCTTCCGCCTTCCCTCGGCTTCGGCGCGAGCCTCCTCCACAGCCATATCGAACCTGATGCGGTCGTTGATTCCGTACCTGCTCACCTTACCACCTCCATCCGCAGAAGCGCACCCGTGCGCGAGTAGTATAGCCTGATAGTGCGAACCTCGACGCGGCAGTTGTTCGGGTCGTTGACCCGCTTCCTGCTACGCAAGGTCGCCTGAACCGCCCTCTTGCGGCGGCAGTCGTCGCAGTATCGGCGATGGGAGGTCTCGGAACGCACCTCCATCGCCATATCGCGCCCGCACTGCCTACAGACCCGCGTGACAATCACGCCATGCCTCCCTTCGGGATTCCGTCGCACTTCAGGAGGTCGTTGAAGGCGACGGTCTTCGCGTTATATGCCTCCAAATTCAACTTGGAAATCCTGTCCTCCTCCATTTGCGCGTCCACATACCTACGGATGCGCTTAAGTATGCCCTCAAGCCGTGCGTTCCCGTCCAGAGCGTTCTTGCGCCAGTCTTCGCGTTCGGCTCTGACCTGCCGCAGTTCGCCTTCGAGCCTATTGACCTCCGTGCGTAGCCACCTGTTCTCCTCGGTGAGTTTTTTCCACTCCGCCTTCAGGTCAATCTTCGGCGCGTCAGCGCACTTGCCGCCTGTTGCGGCGGCTTCCTTCGTGACTTTCTTTCCCATTGCCTTTTCCCCTTTCCCGTTTCATTCGGACGCGGCTCGGACACCTGCCGCCGTGCGCCGTAAGACAGTCCTCGCACTCGCAGGGCATATCCCCTACCTCGCAACAGCCTATCGCGTAGCACATGGAGATTCCAGTGCGCGGGTCGGTCTTGCGTCTTGCACACGGCGGCAGGGTCATGGAGCGTCCTCGCCTTTAGCCCTTGCAGGACTTCTTCGCAGGCTTCGCCGCCTTCGCGGTCGTCGCCTTCTTCCACTTCGTCGCCTTGGCGGGCTTCGCCGCCTTCTTTTCGACCTTCGCCGTCTTTACGGCGACCTTCTTTGCTGTGTCCTTTTTCATTTGGACTATTCCTCCTTTTGTGTGAATCCCCTGCGACACCGCGCCGCAGGGAAATGGTACTACTTCATTCCCGACGAGACGCGCTCCATTTCTTGCACCCAGCGGAGTTTACGGACTTCAGGCATCCGCGACTCTTGCTCTCCGCGTTCGCGCACACGACGTGCGCTTCCGAGTGCGGCTGTACTGTGCGGCAGTTGCCGCAGGTCTTCTTCTTCGCGTTTCCCATTTTACCAGCGCGTAGGTCGCGCCGACCCCCTTTCGCCTTTCGCTCCGCCTTCCCCCGCCTGCGCTCCCTTCGGCTTATTCCCGAAGCCGAGCGCGTTCAGGGCGTTCCACACGGCACTTCCAAATCTCGGCTCCTCCCTCGGCGTGACGGGCGGGGGCGGCGGCAATGGCTCGCCAGTTCCCTCCGCCTCCTCCGCCTCCTCGCGCTCTTGTCGCCTGCGCTCCTCGAACGCAAGCCTGTTGCGCGTCCTGTACTTCGTCAGCACGGCTTCGGCGTTCGCTATGTGATGGAGGAGTTTGCTCGCGTCCACGCCGTCCTCCACGCACTTCGCCTGCCACTTCTTCGCGGCGGCGACGACGCTCTGGAGGTCGCCTATCGTAATCAACGCCTTGATGCCGCCGCCCGTGCGCATACGCGACGCACGTTTCGCCTTTCCGCTTCGGGTGATTTTCTGGAATCCGCCGCCGTTCACGGAAACACCTCCCCCTCCGTCGTCGGCGGGGCGTCCAGCGGCAACGTCATCTGTACGTCTATCGCCCTGTCGCACGTTCCGAGGCGGCTCACGGCGGCATAGCCGAGCGGGTAGTCATGCGCGGCAAGAGCCGCGCCCAGCCGACAGCACTCGCCCAACTTTCTGTGGTACTTCGCGCAACGTGCGCAGATGCAGACCGTGGACGCCTTCGCGTTCGCCTCCGAAACGAGGTGGTACGACGGAGCCGTCCTGACGAGCAACTTCAGTATGTGGCAATCTATCATCCTGCGTTCCCTGCTTGCGCACGGGCGACGCGCTCTCTGGAAGGCGGCTTGCGCACGACCAGAGAGCCGCCGCGCCGCAACTATGCGCCCACGATGAAGCCCCTCTCGTACCACTCCGCCGCGTTGCGCCACGACGCGCTCACGCCAGCCCTGCGGCAGTACGCGGTGAACGCCGCGAGCAGTCTTTCGCGCTCCGTGCGCTCGCCCTTCGCCGCCCAGTCGAAGAAGTGGAACGCCGTCTTCAGGACGCGCCTCCCTCCGAACTTCAGGGCAAAGTCTCGCTCGAACGCGGGGGCGGTCTTGCGCCGCACTGGATTCCTCGGTCGCATAGCAGTCGCCTCCTTCCGTCAGAACGGCAAATCGTTCGCGTCCTCGCCAGCGGCGGCTTCCGCGCCGTCGTCCGTCCCGTCGTCAACTCCGCCGTCGCCGACGGGCTTAATAAAGCCGATGCGGTTGCTGGAGAAGTAGCGGGTCTTCTTCGTGCGCGGGTCTTCCCACGCCCGTCCGTTCGGGTAGAACTCGATTTCCACCTCGTCGCCCTTCTTGTACCTGTCGAGGTACTGGCACTTGTCGCCCGTCGCCTCGAACGGCACGGGGTTCGGGTACTTTGCCCCGTCCTCCGCGTCGTCCACGACGATTACGCGCTTGTAGAACGGCTTCGCGGGGTCTTTCCCCAGCGTCTCCGTTTTCTCGACGGTCACGACGCGCCCGACGAATACGCACTTGCTGTCACTCATTTTCCTGTCCTTCCTTTGGTTTCTTGTTTATGTTCCGAAGATACTCCGCCTTCGGGAGCGGGTTGACGAGACGCTGGATTTGCCTCTGCATTTCCGCGTCGTCGATTTCGTGTTCCAGCCAGCGCACGATATGCTCGCAGGCGAGGAGAAGTTTATCCTCCCACACCTCGCCCACGTTGCTCGTGCGCTTCGACGCGGGGTAGCCGAATACGGCCTTCGCCTTCTCCAGCAGTTTCCACGTCCTCGCGTAGCACGTCGCGGTGATGGCGAGGTGCGGGAAGTAGCAGTTCTTCACGGGCTTTCCGTCCGCGTCAAGAACCTGCTTCTTCTCCTGCCTCGTGCCGATGCGCCGTAGCGTGTAATGCCCGTCCAGCGTCCGTAGCATGGCGGGTGCGCTCACGGTAGCCCCGTTCCGCTCCAGCCTGTCCGCTATGTCTGACAACTGACTCATGACTATGGTTCTCCTGTTCCGTTTTGCCGCCTGAACTCCGCGTTGCGGAGGTACGTGTAGTCCACTTGCGCCTCGCGCCTGCTCTCCGCGTTCGGGAGAACGAAACACCGACAGCACTCGTAGATTCGGTCAACGACGTGCGGGTCGTACTTCTCGACCAGTTCGTCGCTCGTGCAGTTCGTCGTAATGTGCGTCCGCGCATGGCATCCGTGCGACAGGCGGAAGTCGAGCGCAACCTGAAGCGCGTCGAAGCGCGTCCCGTAGTTGCTCGCCCGTCCGCTCTCCCACCCGATGTCGTCAAGAACTATTTCGCTTCCGCACCTGTCGTCCAGCCACTCCGCCAGTTCCTCGTACTTCCAGAGGAAGCACTGGTTGAAAGAGAGGACGGGCAGGGGTTCGGGGTTGACCGTCTCGAAGAAGAAGGTCTTGCCAAGCCCCATTCCGCCCGACAGCAGGACGCCGTACCCCTGAAGGTACGCGGCGAGTGCCTTCAGCGACTCCTCCGTGTGGACGTAGCCGCGCCGCGCCATAGCCGCCGCCTTCGCAACGAGGGCGTCCCTCGTGACTGGCGGCGGAGCCTTGCGCCGACAGGCGGGAAGGTCGCGCAGTATGGAGTCGAAGTCCAGTTCCATCAGAACTTCCTCCTTACTCCCGTGACGTTGCGCACGGGCGTCGCCGCCTCCTTCGCCTTCGGAACGCCCTCCGCCTTGCGGCGAGCCTCCCATGTGCGGACGGCGGCTTGCCAGTCCTCCATCCTGTTCTTGCCGACCTTCCACCCCTTCTGCTCGTAGAAGTCGAAGAACGCCTGCGCGTCTATGCCGTTGTTCCTCGTGGAACAATAGTCGCGCACCCATTCCACCTTCGGCGGGATGACGTTCCTCTGCGGCGGCTCCGCGTCCGCCCTGTCGCGGTGCTTCAGGGGCTTCGGCGGCAGGCCGATGTTGAACTCCATCTGCGCCTCGTCGCTCTCGTCGGCAAAGCGCAGGAGGTCGTCGTATGTCAGCCCGACCGCCTTCAGGTCTTTCTCGACCCATTCCCACTGGCGCGAGGACTTGCCGTAGTTCCGCTGGTAGTCGAGGAATCCGACGATGATGCCCTTGTCGGGATGCCCCTCCACGCGGCGGACGCGCTTCCCGTAGACGGAAAACACGTCGTCGCCCGTGAAGGGGGTCGGCGGATTCAACTTGAAGTTCCACAGCCTCGGGTTCACCTCGAACAGCCCGACGGGGTTCGTTCGCGTGACAACGAGGTAGAGGAACAACAGCACATAGTGCGACTTGCCAGCGGCTACAAGGTCGTCCACCCACTTCTGGTCGAAGAAGGCGGAGTCGATTTTCCTTGATGTAGCCATTGTAGCCATCGTTCCCTTCTATCAGAACACGTACGCGCTCTGCGCCTGCGAAACTTCCGCCGCCTCCGCGACGGCTGGTATGGGTTCGGGTTCAGGCTCGTCCTGCACCTCCTCCGCAGGGGCGGGAAGGGCGGCGGTCGGCTGACGCGTCAACTGGCGCACAGGCGCGGCGCGGCGGCGGGACGGCTGGTGCTGGAACACGCCGTTCTCGTCCTGCTCCATGTCGTAAGCCTCGTTGTCGAGTTCCATCAGGTCAACGAGTTTCGGCGTGTTGCGCAGGGTCTTGAACAGGCGGCGGATAACTGTCTTCTTCGACATTTCGCCTTCCCATTTGTCCCATATCTTCTGCGTCTTCGCGCAGGAGCGCACGGCGGCGATTTCCTCGTTTGTCATAAACGACCACTTTTTCTCGCCGTTCGGCAACCTCGCCCACGCGCAGTAGCCGTATATCGCACCGCGAGGACGGCGGAAGTCGATGTTCCACCGCGTGATTTCGCCCATCGACCACTCGAAGTCGTCGTTGTCGCAGACCTCCTTCGCGTCGCAGTCGAGGATGATGCCCTCGCGGATTGCGATGTCGATAAGACCCTTGAAGTCAATCGACACGTCCACGCGCTTCTCGTCGCGCCCGATGTACGGAATGAGGTTGCAGTTGTAGCCG
The DNA here is from genome assembly GCA_016280825.1 of Verrucomicrobiota bacterium. GTDB lineage: Bacteria > Verrucomicrobiota > Kiritimatiellia > RFP12 > UBA1067 > UBA1067. The sequence goes on along the minus strand of JAEEHL010000168.1, from coordinate 39,040 downwards.
TCGGGGAGTATCTTCCGCGACGCGCACTTGTAGAGCGCGTCCAACTGCGAGTTGACGGGGATGACGAGGAACGGATTAGTCCACTCGCCCTTCTCGTTCCGCTTCCAGTGGCGGTCTACCTGTGCCTTGCAACACATGACAAACTTGTCAACGAACAACTTGTCGCCGCCAGTCATCTGGAGGATGACATTGTACAGGCTGTCCGCCGCGTTCTTGTCGTTAAACCGCTTCAGGATTGCGACTTCGGGGCGTTCCTTGCCCTTCTTCGCAACGTCCATCGCGCCCTTCGCCGCCTGCGCGGGCTTCGCGGCGGGCTTCGCCGCTTCGGTTGTAGCCACCCCGTTCGCGGGGGCGGCGTTCGGATTTTCCTTTTCGCTCATTTTTTTCCTTCCTTCACTTGTCGATGTTCTTGAATGTAATTCCGAGTCCGATGCCGTACTGCCGCAGGGCGATGAGTGCCTTGCGCGTTCCCGTGACGGCGAGGTTGTATGTCTCCACGCGCTCCGTCGCAGAGGCGTCAGTTTCGCCAGCAGGGGCGTCCGCCGCAGGGGGCGGGGGAGGCGGCGGGGTGACGGGCGCGGGCGCGGCAGGGGCGGGATTTGCCGCCTTTTTCGCCGCCTCCGCCGCCTGTGCCTCGCGCTTCGCGGCAAGGGCGGCTTTCGCACGTTCCATTTCCTCGCGCTCCTTCACCCATGCGTTCACCTCCGCCACGACCGCGTTCATGTCGAACGAGGCGAGGCAGGACTTGCGAGCCTTCATCTTCACCTCGTCGTCCGCGTTCCCGTAGTTGGCGGCGACAGTGCCGAGCATAGCCTTCATGCGCACGATTTCGGCGTCCATCGCCTCCTCCACGGCGCGGATGTCCACCGACAAGTTGACCCACGTACCCTTCGTCTTCGGGTTCGTCCACAGGTCGAAGAACGCCTTTGCACCCTCGCAGGCGATAACGTCGTCCTGCCCCGCGAACGCCTCGGCGAGTTTCGCCTTCCAGACGCCAGCGCACAGTTCGCGCTTCTTCGCCCTCCACATATCCTTGACTTCCGAGGTCTTCGTGCGGAGCGTGTCGGCGGCTTCGTTGAGCCGCTTCTCCGCGTCCTTGCACTTCGTCTCGAACGCCTCCATCGGCTCCTTCCAGAGCGCGATGTGGTCGATGCGGAAACGCTGGATGGCCTTCGCCATCTTCGTCAGTTTCGCGGCGTCGGCGTCGGCGGCGAGTATGTCCTCCTTCTTGTCGGTGACGATAAGCCCGTCCACGCGGGCGATGGCGGACTTAATGATAGGCTCCACCTCGTCGATGTTCGTCTCCACGCGCTTCGGCATCGCGGAGAGGTCTGTCAGTATCTTCAACTCGAACATACTACCTCCCCCTCCTTCGCCGACAAGCGGCGCAGTGCGCGGACGGCTTCGTTAACCGAGCCGTAGCGCGTGACCGCCCATTCGTAGTTGTCCTCCGTGATGGCGGCGGTGCGCCACTTGTAGGAGGTCTTGCGGACAGCGGCGGACTTCCTGTTGGCGTCGCGCCTCTGCATGAGTGCCGCACGGGACAGCCGATACTTCTTCGGCTTCGCGGCGGCGGGTTTCTTGCTTGCGTTCATCGCATTTTTCCTTTCTTGTTTTTCCCTTATGCGGGATGTGTGAATTATACCATTTTTTCGGCAGTTTGGAAAGTCGCGAATTGCCATTTTTTCTCCTCGCCCTAAAACACGGACGGGAGCGACAGTACGGGCTTGTACCGCCCGTTCCGCACCTCGTCCATGAACTTCTCCTCGCGCTCCATCAGGTCTGCGACCTGCGGGGCGATTGCGGGGTCGTCCATCCAGTATTCATACGACCGCTCGAACGAGGTGGTGAAGCCGTCGTCCCTGCGGAGGTAGATACGCGGGTGGATGACGCAGTGGTTGATGCCCGTCACGAAAGACTGATGCATCACCTGCGCGAAGTAGCCGTCGGGCGCATACTCGCCCTTCCACTTGTTGCTCCACGGGGCTTCCTTCAGTTCGATGTCGCAGAGTTCGCCCGTCTTGCGGTGGACGGCTATGCAGTCCAGCGTCGCGGAGGCGAACGGCTTGCGCTTGCTCACAAACAGAAGGTTGCCGCCGTCGTAGATGTCCCAGTCTGGATTCTCCACGGCAATCAGCGAGCGGACGAGCGGTTCAGCCGCGACGCCGCGCTGTACCAGTTCGTTCCCCGACAGGTCTTCGTGCGGCCTGCTTCCCGTCATTTCGTCGAAGAGCCGCTTGCGCATTTCGGTGTCGAGTACCATGTACGCGGCGGACGCGCCGAGGTGTCCCACGCGCCCAGCCAGCCACTCCTCGCGGCTGTCGTACAGCGTCGCAGTCCACACGTCGCCCTCGTTGCCGAAGCGGTCTATGAACTCCGCCGCAGGGCGGACGCGGAAGTCAAATGCGGGTTCGCTCATTTCAGCCACTTCTCCTTCCTGCCGCGCCTGCAGTTGCGCATCGCCTGCGCGTCCACGGACTTCAGCACCGCCCTCATGCGCTTGTAGAGCGCGTCGAATTTCGGATTGTGACTGTCCTCGAAGTAGGCTTGCTCCATCAGCCCGACCGCTTCGGAGAGGTGGTTCCTCGCATCGACGAAACGGCTGTGCCACATGGGGATTCCCTGCCTGTAGAGACCGTTCGGCATCACGCCACCCCCTCTCCGAGCGAGTCGTAGATGAACTTGCGCTGGAACGCGTCAGGCTCCACGGCCTCGCCCTCGTCGTTCGTGGCGAGTATGCACACGTCCCCCACGATGAACGGCGGACAGGCGTTCAGCGCGTCCCACGCGATGTCCTTCTGGCGGCTTATCCACTCGTTCAGGCGGAGGTATATCGCCTTCCAGTTCACGCGGTTCTCCCAGCCCGTCTTGCACAAGCCCTCGTCGTCCACGTACATGGCAAGTCCGTAGCGGAGGCGCACGACGTCGAACGTCGTGTAGTTGCCCTCCCTGTACAGTTGCCTGTAGTCGCCACTGTAGAAGACCTCGCGCACCTTGCCGTTATGTGATATGCAAATCATGGCAACCCCCTTTATGCGACTATCTGCGCGAGCGGCAGTTTATTGAACGACTTGCTGTCGGCGAGTTCGGGATGCCCCTCCCATCTTACGAACGCCGCCCAGTGTCGGACGACCATAGGCGAGCCGAGAGACGGCATCAATCTATACAATTCGCGTCGAGTTCCATGTCCAGCCTCCGCATAGGCAATGGGCGTCTCGAAGGAAATAAACAGGGCGTTCCCCTTCGCGTCCACTACCGCCTTCGCGCTCCCATCAACTACCGCCTTCGCACAATAGTTGCACCCAAGGTCGATGACCCGTGGGATTTTGACCTTCTTTATTCTCATCGCATTTTCCTTTCTTGTTGCGGACACCCGACCTTCAGGCGTCCAAATCGTAGTAGAGTTGCCGCTTGCCGTCCTCCAGTTGAAGGAGGCACGAGACGTAGTGGTCGCGCTCCGACCCCTGCGTACCGCGCAAGCCGTCGATTATCCATGCGTACATTTGCTCGCGGGTGTCGCACCCGAAGAGCGGTTCCTCGCGCTTCAGCCGCCTGTCCCAGACGCTGTACGCTGGCGGCGGCTTTACAGCCGCCCCCGTGTCGTCCTCCACCATCGCGTACTTGCTGCCGCTGTACCGCTTGCGGCACTCCTCCAGAGCCAAGTTGCAGACAGACAGGTTGCCGAAGCGCAGGACGCGCTTGTCGGTAGGCGGCACGAGTCCGTAGGCGAGGATTGCGCCGCCCACGTTGCCGACGTAGTAGTCCTTCCCGTTGACGCGGCTCTTAATGACATACGCCATTACCGCACCGCCTTTCCGCTGTACGCGGGGGCGTATGCCACCCCCGCGTCTTCACAAGCCTTCGCGCTCCAGTCCGCCTCGCCGCTCAACTGGTCGGGCGTGACCTTGCACCACGCCCACGCGAGCAACGCCATAGCCGCGACGAACAGCAGTCCGAAGACCGCCTCGCGCACGTCCTCCGCTCCGATGCGCCGCTTCATCGCGCCACCCCCTTCGCTGTGCGGACGGTCACGTCGCCGCAGGAATTGACCTCGCACTCGTAGCCGTTCTGCTGGAGGAACGCCGCCGTAGCCGCGCCCTGCATATCGGCGCGGGTGTGACCCGTGCAAGTCCAGCAGATTTGCACCTCGCCGAGAACGCGCAACTTCCAGAGGACTTCGTGGAGGAACGCCATGTCGCAACTGATGTCCGCGTTCAGGCGGTATATCCCGCCGTTCAGCGGCTCCTCGACGACGCGGTATTCGGCGTCCGTGAAACGCTCCACGGCGGCGAGAGCCGTTTCGTCCGTGAAGTGGGCGCGTCCTTCCTGCACCCTGCACTTCGCGTCGTTCATGGTCTTGACGGCGTTGCGGTACATACGCTCAATCTGCACCTTCGCCTCTACGGGCGTCTCATACGCGCCCTCGCACTTCTCGCCCCGCCTGTCGGCGACGCGCCATTGTAGTGACCTATTCTGTAGTGACCCATTCTTCATTCGTTGACCCTTTCGTTCGTATTCTGGCGACGCGGCGGACGCACACGCGACCTTCCCCGCCGTCTTTGATTTGAATTATAGCAAATTTTCGCCCGTTTGTCAACTTGCGAAATCTGCTAATTCCCGTCCGCTCGCGGGCTTCCACGATACCACCATGCGCACGGGTCGGCAGTGCCAATGCCTGCGCCCAAGACTGCGGGGGTAAGCGGCAAGGGCGCGGCGGTATTCGTCGTGCCACTTGCGGATGTGTTCTTCGATTTCCCGCTTCGTGCGACAAAAGAGCCACCGCGTCGTCCGCAGGTATTCGGGGTCGTAGGGATAGCAGAACGAATACGACAGGTGCGGATTCGGATTGCCCTCGGCAAGCAATTCGCCGTTCCTATTCTGCGCCGTCCATACAATCATCGTCATCGTTTATCCTCCCCGTTATCCTTCAGCGGCTCAAGGGGGCATACGCCGATGAGACTCCTGCACTCCTCGACCATATCCTTCCCGTACAGCCGCATAATCGTGTCCTCAAGGCTCTCGCCCTCCCTGTACTCGCCGCGCTTCGCCAGCAATTGCCCGCACAGGTACGGGCTGAACCCCAGTAAGTCCGCTATGTACATCGGAGCGGTATTGAACTTCTCCGCGAGCGCGACGAACTCGCGCTTCACCACCATGTAATTGCGCTTCTCCATTCCGTCGCTCCCTTCAGTTGTACAGCCGCACATCAACGCGGACGCGCATCGGCTGGTATTGCCCGCTGTCGGGATAGTGCTTGCGGATGAACGCCGCCGCTTCCTTGCGGCTCTCGAACTGCTCGGCATCCGCCGCGCTCCCCCATGCGTCCGTGTAGCCTGTCCCGATGTCCTTTACGAACGTCGGGCGCGAATAGCCGCCGCCAATGTTGGCGACGACGTAGAACGTCTCCGTGTCAATCCTCATTTCGCACCTTCTTCCTTTTCGCATGTGAAGTTCTCGTTGATGAGCCATTTCACCGCTGTATCAGAAAAATCCAGATTGTACTTCGCTTCGGCGTGCAATATGCCTGTCATGGAAACCCATATCTCGTTCTGCATTACGCTCCTCCCTGCGTCCAGCCCGTTGGCTATCTTGCAGTGCGAAAGTTCGTGGAAGAACGAAATGAGCATACATTCAACGGGGTTGTCGCAAGCCCGCTCTACGCTGTACCCGTCTATCTTCTCGTGCGCCCCGCACTTCACAAACGGGGCGAGCATTATGCGGTCGCCGCAGGAGCCGCCGTAGTTATATCCACCGCGTCCCTCGTCAGCCTTCAGGAAGGTCAGCCCAAGACCCTCCTCTTTCGCTATGCGCTTCATCAGTTCCATAGCCTCTTGTTTGTTGATGTTCACTTCTCGCCCCTTTCCTTTGCCTTGCACTCCGCGCAGACCTGCTCGCCTCCGAGCAGTGGCGGGTACATATAGTATTTATTTTCGTTCTTGCGGAATTTGTGTCCGCACTTAAAGCACTTCGACTGCCCGTAGCGCAGTTGATGGAAGAATCGCTTTCTACCGCCCATCGCCCGTAGCCTCCCGTTCCTTGATTTGCCGTTCCAGTTCCCCAACCCTCTCCCGCAGTCGGTCGAGTTTGGTCGTGGACGCCAATTTCGCGCGCCGCATGGAAACGCCCCAGTTGTCGAAGACCGAAGGGCGCGTCACCTCGTCGCTGTACTTGCGACGGGCGCGTTCAAGTTGCTTCTTTAGCGTCGCCAGAGAGTAGTTCCTCACGACGCACCGCCTTCGTTGACTGCTATTTCACACATAATCCCGCACTCCATATTCGGAATTGCCTTCGGGGTTCGCCCTCTATATTCCGCAAGTTCATCGAGCCATAACGGATTGCCGTCTGCGTCTTTTAGAATAAAGCGACCCAAGTCCCGTTCGAGTTTCGCCCTTGCCGCAAACACCTCTGGAAAGTCCTTGCGGATTTTGTTCCAGTAGCCGATGCCGCCCTTTAGACAGCCGATGCAATTATTGTTCTCGTACCCCATATCATACATGGCAGGTCGTTTCAGCCCCAGTCGTGCGGCGAGTTCGTGCGCGTCCTGCTTTGTCATGCTACGCTCAATCAGCGGAAAGCGGTGGTCGTAGTCTGGCATGGCGCGGAGTATGCCGTCAACGCGGCGTCTCTCGTTGCAATCCAGTCCCCAAAAGTATGTATGCCGCCCCTGATGTTCATGCTCCCACTTCTTGCGCTCGCGCTTCTTTAATACTTCCGTACATCGTGCGCCGTATGCCCCCTTAAGGAAGCCAAACGCACGACATACCGCATCGACCGAGCCGTATGGAGAGCGATGTATCTCAATCGGCTTACCGAGCAATACTTCCACGTCGTGAAGGAATCGCAGGGAATCAGGGTGCTGGTCGTTTATGTGCTGGTAATGGATTTCGTCCAGTTCGCCACGAACGAGCCAACAGGAAACGGCGGACGATACGCCGCACGAAAACCATGCGACATTCACTTCGCACCGCCTTTCTTTGGCGTCGCCTTCGACAGCGCGAAACGCGCAAAGCACTTCAGGATTGAAGCGCAGTTTCCGTCGAGAAGGAAACGCGGGTTCTTGCGGTGGTCGCACCCCATAGGGCAGTCGCACCTGTTGCAGTGTTCGATAAACGCCGCGTGAAGCGCGTCCGCCTGTTTCTCGTCCGCGAACATATCGCACTCGCGTGGTGGGATTGAGAGGGCGGTAATGGCTTCGGCTTGGACTTGAAGTTCGATTGAAGTCACGCCTTCGCACGGGGTAGTCAATTCGACAATCTTCTTTAGCGCGTCGCATATCGCCTTCATGTTATTTGCCGCCATCGGTAGCCTCGCTTTCTTCGTAAGGTCTTTGCGACCATTTTGCATAGCAGAAAACGCAGGTGGACGCCGCGTCCTCCCGCAAACACTTCTTGCACGTCGGTTGCGAATTGCAGTATTTGTTGTGCCTTTCCAACTGTTCTTCAACCGTCCCGACTTCGCAATTTAGGCGGGGTTCGGCAAGGGCTTCGTTCACCTGCTTGTGACAGGCTCTTATGGCTGGCTGAAACATGATGCGCCCGTCAAACAGTTTCTTGACGGCGACCAACGCCTCTCGCTGTTTACTTGCCATCGGTCGCTCCCTTCTTGGAGATTGCGAACAGCCAGTCTATGCCGCACGGATGACACAGAGCGTCACTGCCGCTGAATACCGTGCAGTTGCCGCAGGGGTCTTCGCACTTTTCCGAGAGAAAAGCCGTTCTCGCCTTCACCTTGTCCGCGTAGAGGTCGCAGTTGCGAGCGGGAGCGGCGAGAGCCTTTTCGCAGGTCTTCAGAACGAGAGCCGCAGACGGCAGGGTGCTGACGCTACCAGTCCTTGCGCTGTCCGCTATCGCCTTCAATGCACTGCGGCACTCCGCCATGTTGACTGGCGTAGGCGCGTCCTGCGACAGCGCGTCGTCGATTATGCCGACGAGTTCCTTTGCCCACGGCGGGTCGTACTTGCCGTCCAGCCGTGCGCAGAAGTACGACAGCCTGTCGCGCACCTCGCGCAACGCCTCCTCAGGGGTTCTCGTTTCAGCGTCCCGCCGAGGCTCCTCCTCCTCCAGCGCCTCGCGTAGTCGTGAAAGGTGTCTTCATGCATGGTGAGCGACCCGTCGTACATATCGCCGCTGACGCCCTCCATTTCGTCCAGAACGGCCTTCGCCGCTTCAATGTTCACCTCGCACCTCCGTTCTTGCACGGGCAACTCTCGCTATGAACGATGCCGCCCCTGTTGCTCCCGTTCACGATGATGTACTCGTGTCCCTTGACGGTCACGACCCTCACTTCGCTGGTGTCCCAGAACGATTTATGCGCCGATTCCTCCGCGCCCTGTTCGGTTTCTACGGTCGCAATCGTGACAATGGACGCGATAATTAGGGAGGATATTACCAATAGGAAAAGTTTCATTTCCTCTTGCTCCTTTCCATAGCCGACTTTACCTTTCGCCAGTAGCCGTCTGTGGAAGACTTCTTCCACCCGTCTGGCCCTCCGTTGTGAATACGCGCCAGCACCTCCGCCGTCGGCTCGTTCCCCGTCAGGCGGCGATACCTCTCGCCGTAGTGCCTCCAATACGCGAGCATGACCCGCTCGCTCGCCGTGCGGTCGGTAGCCACGGCGTCGGGGTAGTGGCATCCGCCGATGCGCCCCGCGTCGTCGAGGTAGACCCGCTGGAGTTGGTACACATTGTCGCTCGTCCGTCCGCCCTCGCTCTCCACGGCGGCAATCGCCGCGAAGAGTTGCCCGACAGCCACGCCGAAAAGTGTCGCCGCGCTCATGCCGCGCCTCCCTTCTTCTGCTCCTGCCGCAACCTGCGCAGTCGCTTCTTCAGGCGAGCGGACACCTCCTGCGCCCTGCCTATGGCGGCGAGCGCGAGCGGGTATTCGTTGATGCGCGTCGCCAGTTCCTGCGCCTCCTCCGCAGACGCGGCGGCAAACAAGCCGCGCCCGACCCCCTCTATCTCGACGAGGTACGAGAACGCGGGGTAGCCTGTGGCGTTTTCGACGCAGAGCGTCTTCACCCGTGCCGTCATAGCGCACCTCCCTTCGGCAAGTCGAGCGGAAGAACCCTGTCCGCCCACGGCGTCTGCCTGATGCGCAGGCTCGGCGGGAACTTCGCTATGTCCCGTTCGCAGACGCCGCCGATGTCGAGTTGCTTCACAAATACCTTGACGCCGTTGTTCACGCACTGCTCCACTATGCCCTCCACAAAGCACAGCGGACACGGGCGTCGCTCCGTCCCGCTCTCGCACCCCACGACGACCCATTCGGGCTTCGGGACGGAGAGCAAGTCGAGTTGGAGGTCGATTGAGCCGAGCAACGGCTCGCACGAAATCCACCAGCGGCGGCGGAGCGCAATCTCCTCCATGTCCTTCAGGCGGCGGTCGTACCACGTCTGGTTCTCCGCCGTGAAGCCGAACAGCGCGTTGCGGATTTCCGTGTAGTTCCGCAGGGCGTCAGCCATGCGCGAAACGCGCTTCGTCAGGAAGAGGTACGTCGCCTCGTTCGGGAACGGCGAGCCGTCCCGCGTGAAGTGCCACAGGCGGCTGAAGAACCCCATCGAATCGACAGGCTCCAGCCATTCGCCGAAGAGGTCGGTCATATTGCCGCAGAAGACAACTCCCCTTCGCGGCGGATTCCGCTTCGTCGTCTGGTGCGGCTCGAACGAGCCGTTAAACCGAGCCGTCTGCGCCGCCGCGTAGCAATGCTCGCAAGCGGGTGAACACGGGTGACAGCCAAGCCATGGATTCCATGCCTTATCCCAGTATTTCGCCCTATCCCACTGTATTGCGTCGTATGGCAGTTTCATTTGCCGTCCTCCTTGTTTGCCGCCCCGTCTAAGTGCATCTTATTTATTGCCTTATCCTTCCATCTTGCCTTATTCTTCTTGCAGTCAAAATGCCGCTTCACAAGGTTGCGCACCGCCGTTTGCAATGCTTCACACTGCTTGACCGATATCTCTCCCCCTGCCATTTGCAGAAGAATATACGCCGCCTCTGCGCGGCTCATTGCATCTTGCTTTTTCATTCGCGCACCTCCATTCCAAGCGCACGGCGAGCCTTCGCCTGAAGGCTACGCGCCCATTCCAGCCACGCCCCGTCCGTGCTGTCGGACGGCGGCATTATCACGCGAGCCGCGCACTCCACGACCTCGCGTATCGCCCGTTCATCGGGCTTGCCGCCCTTTCCGACGGGCGGCTTCGAGTAGTCCATCGTATCGGAGAACCAAGCGCACAGCGCGTTCGGCTCCAGAAAATACTGATGTCCGCTCCTCATAATCACCATCCCGTTCAGCGTGTCGGCCTCCGCGACCTCCGCCCTGTTCAGGATTGTGCCGCCGTAGTTCAGGAAGTTCCCGTCTACGACCACTTTCATCTTTGTGTTCATCGTTTGTTGCTCCTTTCTTCCATGCGCACCGAGCCGTCCATCGGCGCAAGCAAATCTCCATACTTCTGATAACGCCCCACGACGGCGAAGTGGAGGCGGTAGTATTCTCCAGTCCACCCCTTGTAGGGGCATTTGCCTATGTCAGTTCTATCGACCTGAAGAAGGACGGCGGGGGTGTCGCGCCGATAGCCCCAGACCATCAGCACGAATTTCCCCCGCTGTCCCACCCAGCCGCCGATGCGCCTGTCCCAGTACGGCTTCCGCTCGCGGTATTCCACGGTCTTCTCGCCGTTCCAGACCTTCGCCAGCCACTCGTACTTCATATTCAGCACGAGGTCGGGCTTGATACAGAGGTCGGGTCTGATTGTTTTGTTCATAATCCCTCCTGCCGCTTCTGGCTTGACTGCCTCGCTCACGACGCCCTCCTGTCCGCAAGCGCGAACGGGCTTGCGCCGCCGCCCACCTGAAGCGGGGAACGCCCCCTGCCCTCGCACGGGCGGGAGAGATTTACCTTGTCGGCCTCGGCGTAGCCCTTCGCCGCGCTCTCCGCGTCGGAACTGTCGCGGCGGATGTTCCTGTTCGTCACGCCCTGCTGACGCTTCAGCAGGTCTTCAGCCGCCTTCTTCTCCGCCTCCAGTTGCGCCATGTCGTTTCGGAGCGGGTGCGCAGTCAACTTCTCGTCGATACGGGCGAACCAGCCGCACATGAAGGAGTCCTTCTTCAGCAGGACGGGTCGCTGACGCCGCCCAGCCCAGTCGCGCCGATGCTCTACGCCGTTCGCCTCCATGATTGCGTCGTACTCCTTGACGACAGCCTTATGCGCCTCGCACCACGCCCGAAGGCTCTCGCGCCACAGAATCTCGTAGACATACTCCGCGATGGCGATGTTCAGGCGGCTACCGATGAAGTCCAGTTTCATTTTGCGGTTGCCACGCCTGAAGTGCTGGATTACGATGACGCCGAAGTGCTTGCGGAGTATTATTCCAGCGTAGTGGCACTCCTTGCCCGTCCGCGTCCACTTCGCCTCCCCGCCGTCCACGCGGACAGCCTTCGCGTCGTGTTCCGTGTACTCCACGGACTCAAGCGAAATGCCGTGTGCGTCGGCAAGGCGTTTCGCCGCCGCTTCCGCCGCCGCCCGTTCGCCGTCCGTTCCCGCCTTGCGAGCGAGCCTCATGGCCTTCTTTATCTTCTCAATGACCTCGTCCTGCCTGTCTTCCATATCAGCCTCCAGTTCTCTCTTGGATTGCCTTGGAAAGGAGGGCGGGGGTTGCCCCGCCCCCCTGCGCATTACGCCGCCACTACGGACTCTACCGCCGTGAGCATACGGCGAACCTTCTCCGCCTTGCTCCACATCATCGAGTCGTACTGGATGTTGGCGAGGTCGGTCTTTTCGTTCAGCCGTTCGGGGTTGAAGACGGGATAGGTGAACGAGTTAAACAGCGTCCAGCCAGTCTTGCCCTCCATCGTCTGCGCCGTAGCCCCGCTCTCGAACTGATTGACAACCTCCTCGCGGAGTTTCAGCATCCGCGTGTGACCAGCGGAACCCTCCTCCAACTTCCCGAACGGGTAGATAAGGTCAAGGCACTTCTCCAAAGCCGCCTTGCCAACGCCGAGGGACGCAAGCCTCTCGGAGCGCAACTTGATTTCCTTCGCCGCCGCGACCTGAATCCCGATTTCCCTCACGGCGTCGCCCATGTACATTTCGCCGTTCTTCGAGTGCTGAATGCGGTATCCGTCCTTCGCCGCCCCGCGACGAGCCGCCGCAATCTGATTCTGGCAGAACAGGCGGACGGTCGTGAAGCCCATGACGAGCGAACCCGAACCCGTGCAGGGGTTGCTGATGAACAGGCGCATTTCGTTCGGCGACTTGTCGCCCTTGACATGGAACAGGTCGCCCACGCGGAAGGTGAACAGGCCGATGCCGCCGCCGTACAGCGTACCCGCCGTCTCCAGCGTCATGTCGGGGAACTGCGGAATAATCTCCTCCATTACCTTGTCGAACACGTCGCGGTGCTGTATGGGCTTGAACTTTATCCCGACGCCAGCCGACGGGACGATTGAGTTGTCGTCGTCCTTCGTTAGGTGGAACAGCCCGTTAACAAGCCGCCCGCCCGCGTCAAAGCACGGCTTCTTCTGTATCTCGAAGTCCACGGCGGAGCGAGCCATTTCCACCGAGAGTTCCGTGCGCGGTGCGCCGTCGAAGTTGAACGGATTATTCCCGCCGTTCAGTGTCGAGTAGCACCTGTCGTTTTTCTGCATTGCCTTCATCGCTTTGTTTCCTTTCTTTTTTACCCGCGTTCGTTAATAGCGGGGTATGTTTTGAGTTTGCCGTGATTGAGGGCTTCCATCCGCTTCAGCCACGCGTCGCGGTCTGCCAAGCGAGCCGCCGCCTGCGCCCTGACTTTCGCCCTGTGCGCCAGCAACCTCTCGCTGACACTGAACTGGATTTGAACCATCTCAACCTCCGTCATTTTTCCCGTCTTGCCAAGGGTCGGGGGTCGGCCACTTGGCCTATTCCCCTCTTGACGGTTATGAATTATACCAAATTTTCGCATATTTGTAAAGTGAAAATTTGAAAATTTCCAATGTCGTTTTCATCCCCTAAAAACAAGGGCAAAACGCGAGTCGCCTCGTTTTCACCCCATAAAAACAAGGGCAAAAACGATGCGGCGTTCCCTGCGCTGGATTTTCGCCGCCGCGACAGCCGCCTCCTATACTACGGCGTAGTCCGTCGCATACTACGGCGTAGTCTTCGCCGTACTACGGCGTAGACTAATATATTATATTATATTTTATTGTATTTTATAGAGGGGGGTATAGGGGGGGGGCAACGCCCGTTTTCGCCTGAAGAAGCGGGGCGTCGCGCATAACGCGCAAATTCGCTCGCAGGGCGCGTTCCCCTTGTGGCGTAGGCGTTTGCACGGGCGGACGGCGCGGACGCGCCCACGGAAGCCCTGCGCGGGTAATCTGCGGGGAAAATAAATCACCCCGCCGACGGGAAATCAAGCGGGGTAGAAAGGAACCTCTGCGATGGAGGTCTGGCGCGTATTCTATCAAATGCGCGTCGCGCTGTCAAGTGCCAGTCGGAACGCAGTCGATACAGGATGTACACTTGCCGTCAATGCAATCGACCTGCATAGTCGTCCCGTCCTCCTTTTCGAGGTTGAGCGACCCCGTGTACTTCTCGCGTGTCGCCTTTTCGAGCAACGCCTGCGCCGCAGGGGTCAAGCCCTTTATCGCGGCGGTGATTGCGTCGCCGCCCGACTTAACGGGGTCGTTGTACCTCGCGTCCACGCGGACGGGTATGCTCATGGACGGCGTAGCGGTCTGCGTCTCCGTCGAGCCGCTGGAGTCCGCGCTCGCCAACGCGCCGTCGCCCAGCGTAATGTTGACGGTGTTGTTTCGCGCCGAGTCGTCGAACTCGAACTCGAAGCGGTAGTTGGCCGTCGTCGCCCTGCTCGCGGGTTGCGTCTCCAGACAGCCGCATACAAGGCAGGACAGGCAGAGGAACAGCGCGACAGCCGCGATGTCCTTCCCCTTGACCTTCCGCGCAATCTTGCGCTTCGCCTTGTCGATTTTAGCCCTAACCTTCGCCTTGCCCTTGTATGTCTTTCCCATAGTTTTTCTCCTTGTGTTTGTTTTACCCGAAAATCGCGTAGGCGATTGCGAGCATCGACGCAAGCGCGACGAGCGCGCACATTCCCGCGCTGACTTTCTCAATTCCGCTCATACGCACGTTTCGTCGTCGTCGCCGTTCCACGCGATAACCGCCGCGTCGAAGTCCGACGCGATGTTCTTCAGTTCCTCCTCGGTGATAACGAGGTCTGCAAGCGCGAATACCACCTTCTGCACGGCGAGGACGGATTTCGCGTAGGCCGTCTGCCACTTTGTAGGGCAGAGGAACTTCAGCGTCTGGAGTACGGAAAGCACCTGCTCCGCGACGTTCAGCGCGTGTTGTATCTTCTCCTTCTTGGCGGGGTCGATTGCCGCAATCGCCCTATTCAGCACTTCGAGCGCATACGACACCGCGTTCCCGATGCCGAATACGAGTTTAATCAACAGTTTTAGCCTGCTCATTTTGTTTTATCCCTTTTGTTTTTTGTTTGTGTTTATTTAATAAAATTGTTCCATGCCGTGACGCCCATCGCCACAGCCGCCCCAGCAAGCAGAACCTTCACGGAGAGTTTTACCACCCAGCGAAGCGTCTCGCCCCACTTCACCTTCTCCGCAACGACCGTCGTTTCGATGTTGTTGAAGCGTTGCCCGAAGTCGTGCGCGAGGTTCGCCACGGACGCGCTTATCTCGCGCATGGCGACCGCGCTTGACTTGAAGCCCTCCTGCGTCTCGGAGCGCACCTTGCCAACGTCCTCCTCGACCTTCGTGAGGCGTACGTCCATGCCCTCAACCTTCGCTTTGAGTTCTTTCTGCTGTTCGGCCAGCACACAGCACTCGTCGGTCAACTTCTTGCACATTCCACTCCTCCCCTCTTGCCTGTCTGATAATTTCGCTTGTGGCGGCGCGGAACGCCCTTTCAATCTGCGGCGCGAGGTTGTTCAGCCGCACCTTGTCGCCTGCCTCGCGGAACACGCGCACGGACGGACAGCGCAAGCCCTTTAAGCCGACGTACTTTCCGTCAGCCCCCGCGTCCACAAGCCTGATTTCAATCCGCATCAGTTCACCGCCGTTGCCGAGATTACGCCGCCCGAGACCGTTATCTGGTAGATGATGTTGTCCTCGCCCTTCAGGTAGAGCGCGGAGTTTACCTTCAGAGGGACGTTCACGGCGACTTCCGCCGTGTCGATTATCGTGCCGTTGTAGACCGCCTGAAAGAACCTGTACGCGGGGGAGCAGGTGACGGTCACGATGTTCGTCGCATAGGTAAAGGGCATGGAAGTCCAGTTGTTCGTCGCGCAGTCCGCGACGTTCGTTGCGCCGCGTATCACAAGGGCAGAGGGGTCGAAGCCCGTAATGTCGAAGGAGAACGGGATGTACACCCCGCCGTCGAACGGTCTTATGCCAGTCGGGTTGAACGCGCCCTCGTAGCCCTCGCCCGTGCCTGTCGCCTTCACCACGATTGCGTCGTGCGCGGCGGCGCGGAACACTGTCTGCGTCTCGGCGGTCTCGATTGCGAAGCGGTTGTTTGCCGAAATCTGAAGCCCCTTGCCGTCCGTGTTGACGCGGGATTTCGCCTTGAACGCCGCCCAATCTTCGCCTCGGTTATAGTCGTACAGGTGCTTCACCCAAGTACGGAGCGACCGCCACTCGTAGCCGCCCTCGTCGTCCAGCAGGGTGAACTCCAGTTTCGTCAGGTCGTTCACCTTCTCGGCGTTTCCAGCCAAGACGCGGCGAATCCTGATGTTCTGCACGAACATATCGCCCCGCGTCTCCTCGCGCTCCATTGTGATGGTCGCCGTATTGCCGTTGATGATGTGCGAGATATGCCCGTTGGATATATCCACCATATCATTATACGCCGCGTACTCCGTGTACTCCAGCGCGTCAATCGTGTAGTCGGGCGGTATCATAATGACGAGCGAGTACGTTCCCGTCGCGCTGTTCGCCGTGTACCTGTCGTTCGAGCCGTTGTAGGTGATTCCGTCGCCTGCGATGATTGTCGCCTTCGTGCGGTCAACATACTCGTATTCGTAGCCGTGGACTGTGGCGTCGTCAGCCACGCGGAGCGTCTTGCCGTTGTCGCCGCCAACTACGACGTTCGCGTAGCCTTCGTCGTTGCTCTCGATGTAGGCGGCTTCGCCCTTCATCAACGGCTCGTTCTGGAGCGTCAACTGCGAAGTCTGCGGCATGAAAAGAGCCGCGAGGATAAGCATACCCGTCATTGTCATTCCACCTCCTTCAGCGTCTCGTGGTAGACCTGCTCCACGAAAGCCTTGATAATTTTGTACCCCGCGATGTAGTCTGCGCGACAGCCTCTAGCCGAGGTGAAGTGCGCCACGGCTATTTCCCGCGTCCCGTCCGTCAGGAATATCGGCAGGCCGCTGTCGCCGCCGTGCGGCTGGTAGCGCGTGAAGTCCATCGCGGCGAGCCGCGCCTTTATGTCGAGCCGCGTTTCGCCTCGCGGAGAGAAGCCCGTGAAGCGAGAGAAGCCCACAAAGCGCACCCCGTAGGAGAACACCATCGGCATCGCCCATTCGGAGTGTTGCGATATGTGCCAGCCGCAGAGCATACGGGCGTCGTTCGCAAGAAGCCGCTCGAACTTTTCGGGCGGGATGAAGTACGGACGGCAGGCGTAGGGGATTTCGCCGCCCGAACACCCGATGAGCGCGAGGTCGTCCACGTCCGCCGCCTCCGCCGCCGTGAAGCCGTTTTTCAACGCCCAGTCCTTCAAGTCGTACCATACCGACTTCACGACCGTCGCCGTGTTCGTGCCGTCGAAGAAGGTCTGCTCGTTGTAGCGTTTCGGCCAGTGGTGGTTTGCGCTCGCCATGACGTGCGCCGAGACAGCCCAGCAACGCCAGTCGCCAGGGTCTCGCGTCGGGTCACGCGTCCAGTCCGCCTGTGCGACGAATTTCGGCTTGAAGGTGTGCCACGTCGTGAAGGGCGGAACGCCTGCTATGCTGTTCGTCGTGCAGTCGGTCGCCGCGTTCAGGACGGCGAGGACGCTCGCATGGCAGGCGGCGCGGAGAGGCGCGACAGCCGCGTTGTCTGCGGCGTATGCCGTCAGGTTGGAGACGATTTCCGTGCGCTCCGCCGAGAGCGCAACGTCGGCGTACTTCTTCGTGCCGAACTCGTCGGTAGCGCACACGCGGAAAAGACCGCTCGTCGTCGCGGTGAAATGCCCGTTCTCGTCTATCGTCCCGCCAGCAGGCGGCAACACCTCCCAAGTCTGTATCGCGGGGAAGTTCATGGACGACTCGTCCAGCATACGCGGCGTACACTGCGCCGCCATCTGGTACGTCGTGGAATAGGTGATGTTCGAGCAGATGCGCCCCGCCTCGTCGGTCGTGTATTCCTCCGTGGTAGAGGAGTCAACGAGTTCCGCCCTGTCTATGGAACCGTCAATCGCCCACGCGTCGGGTCTGTTCCACGAGTAGGATGACTTGAGGTTAGATATAGCCCAGTCCGTGTAGTTGGTGGAAACCTCGATTGCGGTGTTCATTCCAAGAACGCCCTCCTCCGTAGCCCGCGTGTCGGCATAGGACATAGCCGCGTTTAGCACTTCGTTTGTCGCCTCGACAAGAGTGGCGGCGGTCGCGTAGTCCGATTTCTCCGCGCCCCATACGGGGTCGCTCTCCGTAATAGCCACCTCTACATTCGTCACCACCGTGCTGTTGCTCGTTAGGTCGCCGCGACGCGCCGTATGAACCGTCGTCTGAACCGTTGCGAATACGGGAAATACGAGAACGAGCGCAAGCGAAAGCGCGGCTACGAGTTTCTGCAACAGAGCGTCCTTCTGGTCTTCCGTCATCGACGCCACGTCCGCGCCCTTGCACGCCCTCGCAATGTCCCTCGCCCCCGCGACGGCAACAGCCGTCGCGGTGTAGGCGCGGTGGAAGGTCGCGCCATAGTCGTCCCAGCCTGTAGCAACTGGCACTTCGCACTCGTCGCACACGCACGACGCGCCGCCGTCGTCGACTAACTCCTTGACGCCGTTCTCCGTCCGCCACTCCGCCGCGTCCGCGCTCTCGATGTCAACCCATACGCCGTTGATTTTCACCTTCGAGCCATAGCGGATGAGCCGCCCGTTGTCGTCTATTCTGCCGTATGCCATTGGTTGTACCTCACGATAGTTCCACGATTAGAATGGGCTTCTCGCTGTCGCCCTGCACCGCCGCGTAAATCTTCGCAAGCACAGTCTGCACGGGCATGATTTCGCTGATGACGACGCTCCACTCGTACACCTGCATTTCGCCGCCGTAGGGCTTCACGATGATTATGCCGTCGTGATATATCTCAATCCCCTGACGGTTCTCGCCAGCCATGTAGAGTTCCGCCACCATGTCGCCGCCGAGGAGTTCCTGCGCGGTCGGCATCTGCTCGTCGTCCCCGCCGTCGTACACGATTCGCCCTTCGTCGAAGTCCATGAGGGTCGGCATTTCCTCGTCGGACTCCGCGCCAGACACCACGACGTACTTGCGCGTCCAAGAGCCAGAGGTCTCGGCTATGAGCGCAAGCACGTCGCCGATGGTAGTGTCCTCCCATTCAGCCGTCTCCGCGTCGCCGCCGTTCGTGCATCGCTGGAGCGTCCCGTACTGCCCGAAGTCACGCCAGCGGATGTCGTTCACCTTGAAAAGTTCGCCGCCCGACCCCTCGTAGAACCTTGCGACAAACCTCTTCTGCGCCGCCATCTGCCGAATGTCCTGCAACGCCGCCGAAGCCGTTGTCGTGCTGAAGTACTCACCGTTCCACTCGCCCGAATAGCCGTTGAGCGCGTTGCACTCGTAGAGGATGCCTTCGTGCTTCACGAGTTCCCCGTAGAAGTAGAATTGATTGGCGACAAATTCAGGCGCAAGCCCCTCGTCTCCGCCTTCCTCGACCTCTATATTCCCGTTTTCGTCAGGCGCATTTCCGTTGACTGTCTTCACCACCTTGTCGGTGATTCCGTAGCCAGCGAGGGTGGTAGGCGTATTGATTATCCTGCCCCACGGGACGCTCTCTCCGATTATGACGGTGGCGAGGTTGTCGCCGTAGCACTCCGCGAGGTTCGTGCTTACGCGAATGGGGAGCGAGTTGGTGATTGTGCGCACCTTGCCCGACGCGTCCACCGCGAAAATGACCGCCTTGAACGTGCCGACGCTCATGCGGGACGTTTCCTTGTGAGAGAAGTAGACCTCTATGCGGTCGCCGTCGCTCACGCCAGTCCACCTACGTTCCGCGCCCTGATAGTTGAAAACGACCGTGCATCCCGTGAGGTCGTATCGGGTGGAGATTTCCACCTCCACCCTCTTGCCGAGCGTCCCGCCCGTGTCGTCGCCCTTATATATCTTTATCATAAGACCGAAGCCCTTTCTGCGACCGAAGCCGCCGTTGCCCTCTCTGCCGCGTAGTGTATCACAAACGGAGCCGCCTGTCAACGGCTCGCGTCATAGTGGATGCGCCGTGACAGTCCATGTCCTATTGAGCAGGTCAAGAACAACCTCGAAACGCGCCCCGACAGTTCCGCCCGAATATTCAGCCTTGTGCCCCGCAGGGGTGTCGGCATAGCCCTGTTGTGTATTTGGCATACTCCCGTCCCAGCACTTATAGACACAGGCTCCGCCTGTATAGCCTTCTGTCGGGATTTGCGTCATGGTAAACGACCCCCTTGCATATCTATTCAGCGAAATTCTCATATCCTCCATTGAGACATAATACCCAATCAGGTGACCTGTCGAGTGCGAGGAGCAGACCACCTCGCCGTTTATCATCGCCTTCGGCGAGCCGCCCCAGTCGTTTACATCAAAATCCCACCACGTGTTGAATGTAAGATTAGTTGAAAGAATCTTGTATTCGGAATAAATCAGGTCGCCGTTATTTGCGTACAGCAACTTTCCAAGAGTATCTGTCTGCGATGAATAGACAAGTCTTTCAAGGGGGGTGTTCGTCGGAGAGGAGCCGTCTTTGATTCGGATGTCGCCAGTATAGCCAAGAAGGTATGAGCCATTAGAATACGCCCTGCCCTGTGTTATCGGCGTATTGTCCCATGCGTCCCAAAAACTGACATTCGGTATTTCTGTTGTCTTCAGGTAGAACGGAAAAGGAAGCCGCTTTCCCTCGCCGCTCGGTATTACGACCCCGTTTATCGTCCGCGAGACGGATGTATCGTTAATCACAAGCGAAGTAGGGTCGCCGCGAACGGTTAACACCCCGTGGTCTACGCCAGCGTGATTATAACTGCTGACTGTACTGCCGAACGGCATAGCCTCTCCGTTGATTGTCACGACGGCGTCGTAAAATCCTCCTGCCGAGGCGTTATGCCCAAGTGTGACCTCGTAAGGATTATTCGGATTACGCCAGCGTATCACCTCGCCGTACGGCTGATAATCCTCGACCCATTGCCCGTCGTCGAGGTAGTACCCCCTCAATCGGGCAAATAGTTCCACTTGCGGAACTACCACATTTCCAGTGTAGTCGCCATACACCTTGACATATCTGTCCGTGGCGCATATCGGGCGCGTTATCCCGAACCAGTCATTTGATGGGTCTGTTCTGTCGTATCTCGGAATCCAGTACGCTATCTCCTCGGAGCGTCCGCTTACTCCGAATTGAACATTGATTCCAAAGGCGGCAAGGGAAGCCGCGAATATCATGACTATCGCTATCCTGCGCATTGCCATTACTCCAATCCGTGTTCGCTCGCGTGTGAAACGGCGTCAAATACATCTGTCCATTCACTCTCGGTTCCAGCGACTCCCTTGAAGGTCAGCGTCCGCGTCTTCTTCTGGAACTTGTGCGATGTCTCGTCGTAGCGTACCGCCGTGACAACGGAGAGGGTGACAGTGCCATCCGTATCGCCGTAAAGCGGCTCCGAGGAGATTGTCACCACTCCTGCCCCGTTGTCGGTAAGCCGTATTCCCGCGCCAGCGAGGAACATGTTGGTAGCGGACGACGAGACAGCCCACTCGACCGCGCCGTTCGAGTTCTTGAAGGGCACGGCGTTTTCTGCCGCCGTCGCGAAGCCGTGTATCTGGAGTTCCCCGACAGTGTTTGTGCCGATGGACGCGTCGTCGAACTTGCCGACTCCCTCCGCCTCTATCACGTCGCCTATGCTCATCCAGTGCACTGACGGCGCACTGCCGTTGCTGAACCGCGTCATTATCTGATGGCTCGTCCTGTTGGAAGCCTCGTCGGGGTCTGTGAGCAACTTCGACAGCGACACGGAGCAGTTGCCGCCCGTGGTAAATCCAGCGACGTTGAGGGTGGCGACCGCGTTTTCGTTGTCCTTGTCGAGCGACCTGCCGACTTCAAGCGTCGTCGGAGGCGCGTTCGTGTGGAGCAGGGGGATTCTGCCCTCCACGCCTGCCATCCAGCCGACCCCGCTTACGACTCCGTTTGTCGTGGTAGCGTAGCAGAGCGCACCCGCCCTCGCGTTCTCGATTCCCTTCAACTGGAGGCGGTCGCTATCGCTGACCTCTATCCCGCCGCTCCCGTCGCCGCGGTTATAGGTCAACGCCCCGTCCCTCTGCGCGAGGACGTATGCCGCGTCGGGGTCGCGCCCTTCCGCGTTCCAGCCGTGGAGCGAGAAGTAGCGGTTGCCCGACCCGTCGGCTGTCGTTTCGAGCGAAGGCGTGTACACCTCCTCGTCGTCGTAGTCCGTGCCGATGAACGCGAAGTAGCCGTTTCCACTGCCGTCCACCGCGAACGTCTCGCCGTCCCTGTGCGAAACGCCCTCGCCTGCCGCGCCCTTCAACTGCATGAACGGGTTATCGGGGTCTGTCTCGTTCAGTTCTATCGTCTTGCCGTCAACCGACGCGGAGGGTATGCCCGTCACCTTCCCCATAGGCACGTACTTGACCGTGAAGCCGTTTACGCCGTCGGGAACGCGCACGGGAACTGACATACCTGCAATCGTCGTGTTCGCGTTCGTCAGCGCGTCCGCGAAGGTGTTGTCGCCTGCGTATGCGGGAGTTCCCTCCGCGAAGCCGTGCAACTGTATTCCGTGCGCCGCGCTCGGCTCAACGCTTCGCCCGTCGAAGGCATACGAGGAAACGTTCTGGTCGTCGGGGTCTGACTCGCCCGCGCCAGTGATGGTAAGAACCTTCACCTTGCCAGCCTCGGTAGTTCCGTTCAGGAGTATCTTGCCGTTCGAGGACACATGGAACACCGTGTCGGCGAAGAAGTCGGTGAGCGGCTTCCACTCCAGCGACTCCACGCCGTCAGCGTCCGTCCTGCAAGCCATGTTCGGCGGGTCGTGCGAGGCAGGCTTCGCGTCCGCAAATCCCTTCAGCGCGATTGTGTCGTTGGTTATGGCGACAGACTTCTCGTCCGCCGTCAGCAGTCCCTGCTTCCATTCCACGCCCGTCGCGGTCTTTGCGAGGAAATGCCCGTTCGTCGCCGCGCTCCAGCCGAAGATGGAGAGCGAGCCAGCAATCGCCGCCCCGTTGTCAACGTTCGTCGTGATGGTCTTGTCGTCTGCCTCCGCCGCCGCAGTCAACGCGCCTATAGCCGCATACGAGAGCGTCCCGTCGCTTTCGCGCACCATTACGGCGGGTGACGAGGGAAGTACGCTACCAGCCCCCGCTTCGAGCGTTTCCGCGAGGGTGTGTTCCCTTGCGGGCGACGCGTTCGCCCAGCCCTTGATGCCGAGTTTCCTGACGCTCTCCGAAATCTGCACGTCGTCGAGCGTCCGCCCGTCAACAAGCGACGTGAGCGGCTTACCTGCTATGGTCTGCGACGATATTCCGCCGCTGTCGCCCGTCTGCGTAATCGTCATGAGTTCCGTCCTGCCGCTCTGCTCAACCGAGGAGTTGAGGACAATCTTGCCGTTGGAGTCCGTGCCGAACGAGCCTGTGTTGAACATCCCGATGGGAAGCATCCATCCGAGCGACGCGCCCCCGTCAGCGCAGGCGAGTTTCAGTTGCTTGCTGTCGACAGCCGCCGCGTCGTTCGCCGCCTTGAAGCCCTTAAGCCTGACAGTCTTCTCGGTCTCTTGGTCGTATGCCTTGTACTCCACGCTAACGTCGTCAACCGCCGTCCCGTCGCCGACTGTCGTGCCTCCGAAGGGCATCCAGTGCAGTTCGTAGCCGTTCGCGGCGTCGTTGTAGCGGGTCAGGATTGTGTGCCTTGCTCGGTTGTCCGCCGCGTCGTTCGTCTTGTTGGTGAGCAGGTCTACGAGGTCGTTTGCGCAACCTCCCGCGCCACTGTTCCCGTTCGCCGTGCTGAAGCCGTAGATGGACGCAACTTCCGCAACTGCCGCCCCGTGCGCGGTGTTGGTGGTTATCGTCTTGTCGTCGAAGCCGACTTGGGCGAGCGTACCTATCGCCGCATACGAGATTGCGCCGTCGCTCTCGCGCACAATCACGGAAGGGGACGAGGAAGGTTCGCCGCCCGTACCCGACTCAAGGGTCTCGGCAAGGGTATGTTCCCTCGCTGGCGTCGCGTCAGCCCAGCCCTTTATGCCTACGAGTCTGCCGCCGCCTTCCTGCGTAATGTCCGCGAGCATACGGCTGTCAACGAGGTCTGCGAGGGTGTGCGATACCACGCTCTGCGACGAGACGGAGCCGCCTGCGCCCGTCTGCGTGATGGTGAGTATCTTGCTCTCGTTGTTCTCGAAGGAGCCGCCTGCGTTGAGTATCACCTTGCCCGAACTGTCCGCGGAGAACACGCCGCTGTTGAAAAGCGACAGGGGAAGAAGCCACTGCAAGTCGGTCTGCCCGTTGGACGCGCCTGCGAGTTTCACGGGCGCGTCCTTCGCCTCCTCGAACCCCTTGAGGAGAATCGCCCCGCTGTCGCGGTTCGTCGTCACCGACCTGTCGTCAACCAATACCGCGCCGCCCCCGCCGCCGATGGTCGCGTCGCTGAAGGGCAACCAGTGGATTGAATACTTGCCGCCGCCGTCATCGTGGCGCGTCAGGAACCTGTGCTTCTGCCTGTTCACGGTTTCGGTCCTGTTGGTAAGCAACAACTGCAAGTCCACGTCGCAGTTGTCGGCGGTAGTCCACCCGCGAAGTCGAAGCGGCTTGTCGTTGCTACCTCCCGTCACGTCGGCGCCTGCGGAAAAGCACTCGCTATTCCATCCGTTCCACTTCGCCCAGCCGAGGGTTCCCGACTTTCCTCCTGAACATGGAATGAAGTAGTTCGCCTCGGAAAGAGCCCAGAAATCCGCTCCGTCAAGCCCGTCCGTATTGTTGTCAGACAGATTTGTATAGCCGTACAGGGCGTAGGACTTGCCCTCGCCGTCAGCCTGAAGGGTGAGGTTATTGGCGTTGAAAAAGCCCTTCTGTATGTTTTGTACGACGACCGCGCCCTTCCCCCCGCTGTCCACTGGAGTTCCAGAGCCAATATACCTTCGCGCGATTTTAACGCTGTTCACTGTTTCCTGCGAGTTCGCGTCGCGCTTGTACACGCCTACAATGTCGTTGCCATCCTTAAACTGCGTTGTGTCCGCGAAAAGGAAGGTTTCGAGCGTGTCGCCGAGCGTCTTTATCTTCTCGTCCTGTCGTGCGTTCACCGCAGTAGCCCGTATGGACTGCGCGAGGGACTTGACCGCAAGGACGTAGGCGTTCTTCGCCGACTGCGGCTCGTGCGACATGTCTATTGCACCCTTCAGCGTGGAGTATATGGACGACTCGGCATCGTCTGCGCTGAAGGTGAACGTCCCGATGTCCGTGCCGCCTGCGGTGGTAAGGGCGACCGTCGTGGTCTGCTTGAAGCCTTCGTCGGGCGTGTACCACCACGCCGTCGAGGATGTCTCGTCTGCGACCGCGTTAAACGCGACAGCCGCAAGAAAGTACATGATAGATGCCGCTTTTTTCATTGCCTTACTCCCCAATAATCATTCTTGCCTCTGATTCGGTGACAGTGACGGGTTCGAGCCTGAAGCCAAACCCGCCGCCGAGCGGGAACGCCTGATAGTCGCCTCCGACGGCTACTGACATGACTCCCCTGTACAGGAAGTTCGTCGGGGTGACAGTTATCGGGTAGCCGCTCGCGTTCGAGAACACGTTTGTACCCGTCATCACCCATTTCGTGTTCGAGGTCACGCCCCATTCTTCGGTCGCGGCGGAACTAACCTCGCCCGCCTTCAGAGCGGCGATGTCCGCAATCTCGACCGTTGCGACAAGCGAATATTCCTCCGTGCCTGCTACAATGGTGGTCGTCCTGTTCGTGGTCGTGGTGGTAGTGTTCGCCATGACCTCGGCAAGAGAGTTCGAGATTGCGTTTCCCACGTACTCCCGAACGTACTTCGCAACCCAGTTCGTCGTCGCGCCCACGCCCGCAAGCGCGTTGAGCGATGCCGCTACTGCCGCAATAACCAAAATCCTTTTCATGTGTCAGTCCTCCCCGTCCACTGTCTTGACCTGCCAACTCCAGTCGGGTTTCTCGCTCGTTCCGAGGTTCACCGCGACAACCTGATGCAACGCCCCGTTCTCGTCGGGCAACGTGGCGACAGACACCTCGCTCCCCTGCTCAATCGGGGAACTTCCCGCCGAAAACGGCTCAACGACGACCTTGCCCGTGCCGAGCGCGGTAAAGTTCCCCCGCTCGTCCGTGCCGCGCACCTCGTAGCGGGACTCGCCCACCTCTGGAAACGTCGTGCCTATCATGTAGCACTCCCAGTCGCCGTTCCCGTCGATGTTTGCGGGGCAGTCGAAGTAGCCGTCCGACGGCGTGAACACGCGCACGTACAGCCCGTCAACGCCCCGCGGGACGTTGAGTATCTTCAGCGAGAACGACCCGCCGAAGCGCGTGTGCAGCGTCGGGCGCGGTCGGTGGAGTTCCGACAGGTTGAGTGTTATCGTCTGGTTGTTCATTTTCGCCTTCTCCCGTTTCGGGTATTATATCATTTTTACGCCAGTATTAGAACCGCGCCCACCTCCGCGCCGACCTTTATCGGGTTCCCGTTCTTCGAGTATTTCACCTCGCGGAAGAACATGGCGTGTACGCCCTCGCCTGCATCGACCTCGATGCGGGAGATTGCGAGAAGCGAAAATCCGTCCGTGTCGTTTGGCTCCCACTCGTCGGTCTTCAGGGCGAACTGCGCCCCAGTGGGGAAGTTCTGCGAAGTGTGGTCGTCGGGCATGGTCGAGGTATTCGTGCCGCTCGTCGGGCGAAACGCCGCCGTCCCCTGCGCCGTCTCCAGCGGATGCCGATGGTCTTCCCGCGCCGCCCTGTCCGCCGTACCCATGAGCGCAATCTTGTTGTCCGCTATCACACGCGCCGTGTTGGTGGCAGTCACCTCCTCGTCAACGTACTTGTCGGACTTCGGCGCGAAAGCGGCTAACGCCTGCGCCTGCGCGGTCGCGTCGGATGCGGTCGTGTCGTACAGATACTCCTGAAGGAGCGCGATGCCCTTCTTCGCAAGGGCGCGAAGGAAGTTGCCCCACTTAATCCTGACGATGGGCGGGTCGCCGCTGTTGGGTTCGTCGGGCTTTGCTATCTCAATGTTCCCGTCGCCGCACAGGTTGTTCAGGAACGCCGACACCTTGTTTCGCCACTTCGCTGGCGACACGCACTTCTTGAAATCCTCGTTCAGATGAAACATACCGCACCCCTCGTCATACTGTCGTTATGTTCGTGCATAACGTGCGGACTGTCGTCTTCTCGAAGAAGCCAGCCTCGCTCACCCTGTGGCACTCGCTCACGATTTTCTCGTACTCGTAGTCGAAGTAGACGTGCGTGTAGCCGCTCGTCGAGCCTCCGTACGTGAAGTCGTAGGTGCGGAGGTCTAAATAGTCGGCATCGGCGGCGCACGTAGTCATCCCACGCGTGATGGTAGTCGTCTCGGTGAAGTGCGCGATTATCGCCCGTCGGTAGTGAGTGGGATTCGACGACCCGCCAAGGTCGAACTCCACAGTTCCGAGGCACGAGGCGAACTTGCGCTCGCTTGTCTGAAATGTAGCGTCGTTTGCCATGTTTAAGCCCCCTCCTCCGCCGTAAGCGATTCGGCTATTGACTTCAGGTAAGCCGTGTTCTCCACTATCTCGTCGAGCGCGACCTGCGCCGCCCGCGCCTCCTCCTTCGCAAGCGCGACCTGACGCACAGCCTCCTCGTCAGCCGACAACTTGCCGAACTCTATGTCGCGCCAGTCGCGGTGCCTGTCCTTCAGCCGCTCAAAGTCCTTCTCGAACTGGACTTCCGCCGCCTTCTGCTCGTTGTACGCGTCGATTTCCGCCTGCATGGAAGCCCTGTCCTTGTACCAGCCCCACGCCTTCGACACCGCCGCCTGCGCCGCCGCGAGCCGAGACTGCGCGTCGTACTGCGCCTGCTCGCTCGCCTGCGCCTCCTCCTGCGCGTTCTTCAGCGCGACCTGATGCCTGCGCCGCTCCGCCTCTATCTCCTCGCGCTCCAACTGCTCCATCATCTGCCGACGAGCCTGCTCCTCCTCGTCGAGCATCTTGTAGTACTCCTCAAGTTCCTCCCGATACTGCTTTTCTGCGAGTGCCGCCTGCTTCTCCTCCTCCTTCGCCGCCATGTCGGCCACAAGTTGCTCTCGCTTGCGCATAGCCATTTCCTCGGCTTCAGCCTCCTTCTTCGCCTTCCTGCGAGCCTTCTGCGCCGCCACCTCGCGCTTGCGCTCCGAACGCATCATGCGCTCGTCCTCGTCCTCGTCCTCGTCGTTCCAGATGCTGTTCCAGTATTTGCCAGCGACAGCCGCGCCCCACTTCACCTGTTCCATGAAGCCCTTGTCATCGCGGAACGCCTCGTCCGCGCCCGCGCCAAACGCCATCGCCGTTCCGACTGTCGCCTTTATGCCCTTCCATATCGTCCCGAAGAACGCGCCTGTCGCCTTCATCGCGCCGCCAACTTCCTTCAGCGCGTCGGCAGTCTTGTCAGCCCATTCCTCAATCGAGCCGTCCTCGTTGAGTTGCTTCATCGTTTCGAGAAGCGTCTGCATACCGCCCTTCGCGGTGTTAAGGAACGCCTCGCCGAACGTGCGCACCGCGTCGTCCCACTGCGACTCTATCGCGCCCATAAGCCCGTCGGCGGTCTGCTCCGTGTCCTTCATCGCGCCCTTAAACCTGCCGAGCGACGCTTCGAGTTCGCTCCACATTTCAATATTGGACGCGCCGTTCTTCTCCATTTCCTGAAGCCGCGCCACGACCTCTGGAGTGACCGCGCCGACGTTGCGGAGCATCATGCCCGCCCTCGCAATCGGCTGTCCGTCGCGTATGAGCGCATACGCCCTGCCGACGAGCGTGGCGAGGTTTTCGACGGGCGTACCAAGAGCCGCCGCCGCGTCTCCGACGAGTTCGAGCGAGTCCTTGAACCCCAGCACCCCGTCGGAGAACTTCATCATTTCCCGACTTGCCGCCGCGAACTCCTCCATCGAGAACGGCGGGGTGTCGCCGAGCCTCTGCAACATTTCCATGTGCGTCCGTGCGTCGTCGAGGTTCCCGATGAGCGTCTTGAACTGCCACGTCATCTTCTCGAACTGAAACGACTTCTGCAACAGGCTCCACGCCTTGCGAGCCGCGCCAGCGAGCATATTGAAGCCCGCCTGAATGTTGACGAGGTTCCGCCCGATGCCTGCGGCGAAGGAGCGTATCTTCCCGCCCGCCTCCGCCATCTTCGAGAATACCCTGCCAATGCTCTCGCCCACGCCCGCCGCGAAGTGCTTGACGTTCGCCATAGCGGTGCGCAGTGCGGTCGCCGTCGTGTCCTTTGCGCGGATGATGTATTCCACTACCCTGTTCATGACACCTCCTTGCCGAGCCGCCTCATGATGGACGAGCGGATGCGGGCGAGCGCGTTAGCCGCCCTGGCGAGGTCGCCCTTCATCCTCGGCGACGCAACGCCCTTCGCCATGTCCATATAGCGGCAGTGCTTGCTAAACTCCCTCACGCACCAATCGGAGGAACGCCCCCACACCCATTCCTCGGCGGGGATTCCCGTGGCGAGTTCGAGCGTCCGCAAGAGTTCGCCCCAGTCCGTGTCCGTCGGCGCGGCTTCGTTGCCCCGCTTCTCGTCGCCCGTCCTGTGAACCGCCTGCGCTATGCCCTCAAGCAGTTCATCCTCCGTCGCGTGTATGCGGATTGCCATTTCCACGATGCGCCGCCTCGCGCCCGTGCGCTCCAGCATTTCGCCGCAGAAGGCTTCGCGACTGCGCCCGTTGACGAGCGCGTAGACCATCGCCCAGAAGTACGCCTTGCTCCCCGACGACCACCACGAGGAGGCGTATTCGTCGAGCCACACAGTCGCGCCGATTGTCAGATTGTGTAGCACAGTGCCGTCCGAGAGGACTGTCGGGTAGCCCGCCGCCTCAAGGTTGCTTTCGCGGAACGGATGCCCCATCCGTTCGACCGCCTTCACGAGTTCCACGACCTCGGCGGCGGTAAGGTCGTCGAGCGACACCCCACGCGCCTTCAGTTCGGCAAACTCCTTTTCGTACAGCAGATAGTTCACGCCCTGCCCTCCGCCTCACGTTCGACCGCGAAGCAGTCGGCGGGGAAGTGTGGGTAGCACACCCCCGCCAAACCTGCAACGCGACTGCGTCAGGTGCTATGCGCAATATGCTTCTCGACAGTCGCGCTCGCCGTGGTCGCCGCCGTGTTTGAAAAGCCGTTGCTGACGCTCGTCAAGTCCCAGCCCGCCGCCGCAGAGATTGTGCCGCTGTCGCAGAGTTCGCAGTCCACTGTCTCGTAGCCGTCGTAGTTGTCAGCCGCGAGGAAGTCGCCAGCCGAGCCGAGTTCGTCCTGATGGTTGCCCTGTAGGTTGTAGGTCATCGACCTGACGCCCGCGTTCGCAGGGAGGGTCATGCCGACGACGGACGACGGGCAACCGAAGTTGGACGCAATCTGCGCAAGCGAGCCAGTGTACGTGCGGCAAGCGGGATGTGCGCTCGCCCCGTGCTTGTGACCCGTGAGCGACATTGTGACGAAAGCCGTGTTGCCGAAGGTGATTGTCACGCTGTCAACATGGTAGCCGCCGAGGATTTCACCGAACTTCGGGATTTTGCATCCCGTCGCGTTCTTCAGCGTGTAGTTCGCGGTCACGGTGGTCTTCGCGTCGTGGAGTCGCTTCGCAATCTCGTCGCCGTCGGAGCCGAGTGCCTGCGCCCTCGTCTGCGTGGTCGTCGGATTGTCGTCCTGAACCTCCCATCCCGTAAGCGTCCCGAAGGGCGAGGTGGGGCCAAAGAATGTCGTTGCCATGTTTTCCGCTCCTTTCCTGTTGTTGCGTGTTGCGCTGTTCAACCTTCTCGGCTTCCAGCAGAGAATACTATATCAAAATTCACTGTACTTGTAAAGACCTCAATTCCCTTGTCGCCCGCCCCGTACTTCAGGGAGGTCGTCACTATCGGCGTTATTCCGTTGGTAATCGGCATGATGCGGAAGCACTGGACGTTCGACCCTTCGGGCATACGCTCCTCCGTCGCCTGCACAGTCCCTATCGGCATAGCCGCCACGAGCCGCATCAGCCACACCTGCAACAGCCGTCTGGAGCGGCTGTACAAGTCCATCTGACCGCGCCAGTGAAAGCACTCCGAGGGGAAGCCCATCACCTCGCCCGACTCTGGATAGCCGATGTCGAACACTATGCAGTCGGTCGCACCGCCGTTTACCGAAAGGAACGCCGACACACCCTCGCGGACGCCGAGTATTTCGCAAGCCTTGTCGAAGCAGTCGCGCTCCGCCTTCGTCATTGCTTTCTCGAACCTGTCGCTTATCATTCGCCCTCCTTCAGCGCGGATTCGACCGCGCCCTGTATCGCCCGCCCGTATGCGGCGGAATTGTCCTTTATCGCCCTTTCGACGAATTTCTCGTCCGCCCTCGCGCCCTTGCGCACAGTGCCGATGCCCCGCTTGAACCAGCGGACGCCCTTCAAGTCGTGTATGTACGCCGCGTATGCGCCTGCGGCGGAGTTGCGCGGCACGAATACACGCGCCTCTACGTCCAGCCCCGCCCTCCGCACCTCATGCGCAATCGACTTCTCCAGCCCCCCTGCGGTGGACTTGCGCTTCGTCCTGCGCTTGCGTATAAGCGTCGCCGAGGTCTGCCGCATCGTCGGGGAGCGCGGCGCGTTCCGCTTCGACTCCCTCATCGCGTGTAGACCTATGCGCTCAAGCGCGACCAGCAGGTGCTTCCGCGTATTGTCCCCGATTCGTTCGAGGTTGAAGTTTACCGACGCCCCGCCCTTCATGACCGCACGACCTTTATGTCGGGTTTCCTGACGGGCTTGCCCTCCTCGACGCCCGACACCTTCACGAGCCTTTCGGCGGTGAGTTCCTTCCTGTCGATGTAGAGGACGCCGCCGTTGCTCCCCCTGTTCCACTCCTCGCCGCCCGCATTGTCCTTCGCTGGCGCGAACCTCGGCGGGTTTCCGTTGGGGCACAGCGCGTTCACCTGCTCGTCCGTGAGTTTCGCCACAACCTCGTCCGCCTTGCCGCTCGCAAGCCCCTCGCGCATGGCGTTCGCCAGATTGTCGCGGTCTACGGCGACCTTCGCCTCCTTCAGCGAAAGCCCCTCGTTCATCATTTTGCGGTTTATGTCGATTTCATACCTCTGCTCGTCCATCGCGCTCGGCGTCATGTCGGCGGGCGGCGGGAAGTTCCGCTGTAATTCCACTTCGTCCGCGTCCAGTTCCTCGTCCACGGGTTCCAGCGTGTGTACGCAGTTCGGGTGGAATAGCCCCGCCGCCTTCGCCTCCTCGTATGTCGGAAACTCCCTTGTCTTGCCCGTGATTGAAAGTATGCGCCCCTCCCACGGGAAGCACAGGCGGCAGTCCGCGTCGCCATCGCTCGACACCATCACGAGGTCGGAACCCGTTGCCTTGCCTATGCTTTCCACAAGAACGTCGTTGTAGACGTTCATCGCGTTGGTGCGGACGTTCATGTTGATGTACGTTTCGGTGTCCCATACGCGCCCGCTCCTGTCAACGAACTGGACGTTTGCGGGGTCTTTGGCGGCGGCTTGCCACTTCTGTAGAAGCACCTTCGCCATTTCGTCGTTGGTAAGCCCGTCCACCGCCTGCTCGCGGAAAGCCGAGACAGTCGCGTTGCGGAGCGCGGAAACGATGTTGTCGTTCATTGAGCGCGTCATCGTAGCCGCAAGCCGCGCCGAGCCGCCTTTCGTGACTGCGGCGATAACCGCCTTCGCGTGTGCGGGGCTAATCTTCACCTCCAGACCAGTGCTTTCGGAAGCCGCCCGCCCGCCGCGCCTGACCGCCGTCTCGTCCATGTACGTGAACAGGGCGGAGAGGCGTTTGCCGAGTTTCGCAAACCGCTTCGTCACCTGCGCGAAGATTGACTCACGCGCCTCCGCGCTCCCCGCGACGTTCAACTCCCCAGCAAGGAACAGTATCTCCTTGCGAATATCGCGGGTCGCGGAAAGAACCGCGCCCTTCGCTTTTGCGGCGAGGGCGTCGGCGGTTGCCAATAACTTCCGTAGTTCGGGCGGCATCGTCCGTCCCTCCGTGCGTCACGAGAGCCGCGTGACGAGCGAGAGTTTGTCGCACAGCCACGACAGAGCCTCTATGCTCCACTTGCTCCCCCCGACTGCAAGGGTCGAGTTCTTTTGCCTTGTCTCGTCGCCGTTTAGCGACGGCAACGCCTCCCCCGTGCCTTCGGGATTCACATCGCGGAGGAGCGTGTACGCCGCCTGCTCGTAGACCGCGTACTCGTCGCGCTTCTTGTCGCCCTCCGCGTAGGGCGGCTCGTCGTCGCGCATCGGGCGTCCTACCGCACGGGCGAGGTCGCGGCGAGCCTGCGCAATCGCCGCCTCCTTCTGCTCGCCAGAGTATTCCGCCCAGAACTTCCCGATAGTCCGCCCCGCAAAGTAGGCGTTCGCGTTCGCTACGTTTATCACGGCGAGCCTCCCGTCACTTCCCTTTGGGCGCGGCGGCTTCAGGCGCCTTGGCGGCGGGTTTCGGTGCTTTCGCGCCCTTATCCTGCGCCTCCGCCTCCTCGGGCTTCATCTTGCCCGTGTTGACGGCGTGTATCAGGTCAAGCCTCATTTCCAGCCTCCTCCTTTTCGGTGTTCTCGGCGACCTTCGCAAGTGAAGCCGCCATGCCGTCGGTACGCGCCTTCTTCGCAGAAGCCGCTACTGCCTGAAGTTCAGCCTTCGTAGCCATGACCTACCTCACTTTCCGCGCCTCTTCGCGCCCTTTGCCTTGCCACTCTTCGCAGGAGCGTCCTTTGCTACGCCCTGCGGCGTTTCAGGCTCTGGGGGTAGGGTTTCACCCGCCCCGTCCTCGGACGCGCCCTGCGTCGGTTCTGGAGCGTCCTGCGACGCCTCGCCAGCGGGGGCGTCGGGAGCGTCCTGCGACGCACCAGCGTCGGCGGGTTCGCCCGATGGCTCGCCAGCCGTTTCGCCCTGCGCTTTGCCTGAAGGCTCGCCGCCTTCCCAGTCGATGCCCTCGCCGCCCTCGTTTTCAGGCGGAGGGAGCGTTTCGCCCTTCCCCTCCTCTTCGGGCGGAGGCGGGGGCGGAGGCTCCGCCTTGCTTTCAGGCGAAGGCTTCGCGCCCCTGTTCAGGAAGGTCTTGAACTGCGCAATCGGCGACGGAAGCCGCTTCTTCGCGGACTGTCGCCTGATTGCCTTCTGGATAAGAACTGTCGTCTGCATGGCTACTGCTCCTGAATCGTGAACTCCTTGACGGCGACGCCGCCGAAGTTCCCCTTGCCCGTGATGACGCACTTCGCGTGGGTGTTCGTCGCCACGTTGTCCTCCCAACTGACGGAGTAGTCCGTGTTGGTGGAGAGCAACGAGCCGTTGAACACGACGGACGGCATCGGCGTGACGGGACTGCCCGTGTAGACCTGATTGGCGATGTTGCTCACCATCGACACGGACAGCGGGTACGGCGTAATCACAAACGACTTCGTGACACTGCCGAAGTAGCCCCCCGCGCCAGTCGCCGCGACTTTCACCGACGCCTTGCCGACGTTCGTGTTGTTCGTGAAGGTCTGCGTGTAGTGCGTGGACTTCGTGAGAGTCGTGCCAGCGAGTTTCACGACGGGGTCGAATGTTATTGCCCCGCCCGTGTACACCCTGTTTGTCACGCCTGCAACGTCGGCAAGACCGACGCAGTGCGCCTTCGCCATCGCGCCGACCTTCGGAGCGCGAGCGCACTCCGCAAGTATCGCCCTGCGCTGGAGTTCGGAGTTTATGTCCGCGAAGTCCGCGAACAGGGCTGTGCCAACGAGGGCGACAGCCAGAGCCAGAAGAAAGCGTTTCATCGTTTTGCCCCTTTCGTTTTAGCAAGAAGGGGAGCGGGGACAATCCCCGCCCCCCTGTCTTCGGTTTTAGCCGCTACGCCATCAGGCGAGTTTGGCGACGAGTTTGACGACGCGGATGTCCTTCTTGTCGTACACCCTGTCCCAGTTGCCCGCGTCCTCCAGACCAGCGATGTAGCCGGTATTTCCAGCCGTGCCAGTCTTGACGTTGTCGGGGTTCGCGTCGGTGACCGCCCACTTGTAGCCGCGCACGTGGCAGATGTTGCCGATGCGGGACACGAGGAAGTCCTGACCGCCAGCGGTGAGCGCGTTGCGCCCGACCTCGAACGGAACCTTGACGGGGCAGTCGCAGTACGCAACCGCGCCGCGCCCGAACAGGTAGACCTCCACCTTCTTCGTGGCACTGTCGTAGAGGCAGTTATCGTCCACGATGATGTCGCGCCCGTTGTACTTCGGGAGCGTCGCCGCCGCGTCGGAGGCGCGATACAGACCCGCGTTCGTGTCGAGAGCCGCGAGGTACGTCTCCACCATGCTGTTCATGGCGATGGCGGTGAGTTCCGTCTTGCGGTCGCCCAGCAACTGCGCGGCGAGCAGGAGCGTGTCCTTCGTGAGAAGCGCGGCGTCGCCTTCCTCGCTCGAAATGTCGAGAACGAGGTCGCTGGAGTCGTGCGCCACGTTGCGAGCGAAAACGCCCTTCAGGACGGCCATGAGACGCGCCTCGTTGCGGACGTTCCAGTAGTCCGCCAACTGGTCGGCGATGACCTTGATGGGGTCAGCACCAGCCACGTCAGCCGCGATGTCGTTCGAGCCGAACGCCTTGCCACGGCGGATGATGGGAGCGATGTCCTGCCCAGCCGTGATGTTCTGCGGCTGGAGGTCGGACTCGTCGAGACGCTGTTCTCCGCGATTCGAGCCAGTCGTAATCGCGTTGAAGAACGGGAGGTTGACGAAATTCCCGCCAAATCCAGCCTCGTTGCACTTCTGCTGGATAAACGGGTCGGCGACCGCGATGCCCGACTTGAACAGTTTGGAGCGGTCGAGGACAGCCTTGGCGAAATACTGCGTGAACGCGGTATTCGACACGATGTTTGAAAGATTGGTGAATGCCATTTTGTGTTCCTCTTTCGTTTGGAGCGTTTTACGACTCGGCGGGAGCCACCCCAGCCTCCGCCATCATCGTCTTCGCGGTGTTCGGTTCGGCGTTCATTATCTCAATCTGCTTGGTGAGATTGAAACTGTCCGCCTTCCACGGGTTCGCAATTCCAGTGAACTTCGAGGTGTTCGGGTCGCCCTTGACGCCGCTACCGCCCTTCACGGCGGCGGCAATCATCGACGGGTTGTCCGCCTTGAACTGGTCGAGTACCGCTTTCATGGCGTCGGCGTCGGACACGTCCGTGTCGCCAACCGACAGGTCAATCAGGCGTTCCAGCGCGTCGGGGCTGATGCCCTGCGCGGCGGATATGCCAGCCGCCTTCACAGCCGCACGGATTGCGTCCATGCGGGCGTTCGCCTTCAACTTCTGCTCGTTAGCCGCGTTGACAGCCTCCAACCTCGCTATCTGCTTCTGCATCTTGGCGATTTCCGCCGTGCTTCCGCCCTTCGCGTCGTTTGCCGCCTTCTCCGCCGCTTCCAGTTTCTCGGAAAGTTCCTTGACAGTGGCGTTCTGCGCTTCCAGTTTCGACAGAGCCTCCTTCGCCTCCTTCTCCGCCTTGCGGCGGGCGGCGGCAGATGCCGTGTCGATTTCCTTCTGCGGGTCGTACTGCTCAACAAACGCCTTTTCCTCGGCGGTGAGAGTTTCGCCCTTCAGCAACTTTGCGAGTAGTTCCTTGATGTTCATGTCTTGTTTACCCTTCGCGGTTTCCGCCGTGTCGGTGCGCTTTCGCGCAGGTTGTCGCTCCGCATTTGCGAGGGGGAGTGTTCCTCGAAGATGTCGGTATTATATCACACGGCGGCGTCGCGTGTCAATGGCGTTTTTTGCCCCTCGCCGCGCCGCCTGATTTCAGCCTTCGCCCGCCGTGCCTCCTCCGTGTCGTCGGACTCTGCCATTTCGCGCAGTTCGTCGTCGGTCTTATCGGACAGGTCGTCGTCTCCGCCCTCGCCCGTCGCGTCGTTGTCGCCTGTGCCGTCGTCGTCGTCAAACGGGAGCGTCACCTGCGGCTGGAGTTTGTCGTCGGGTATCGCGTCTATCTCCGCCATGATGCCGTTGTACGTGTCCTCGTCCACGCCGCCCGTTTCGAGGAGTATGCGCATCGCCGCCTTCAGGCACAGGCGGCGCATCTTCGGCGTGATGTGCGGCAACTGCGACATTTGCGTAATCGCGTCGGCGAGTTTTTCCACGTCCACCACGTCGAACTTCGTGTTGTACACGGGGTCATACTTTTTGAACGACGGGTCAAAATACTCGGACAGCATCACCGCAAGCCGCTCCGCCCTCTGGAGCAACAGGGCGCGGTTCCCCAGCGTCGCGTTCGTGTCCAACTGGTCGAACGACTTGCTTTCCGCCGTCTGAACCTGTCGGCTCTCGCGGTTGAACAGGGCAAGACCGCACATATCGAAAAGCAACTTGCGCTTGCGCTCCTGCTCCTTCGTGACGAGTTCGAGGTCGCCGCTCGCGGGCTGGATGTAGCGCGTGACGCCCTTCTCCTCCGCCTGCTCGTAGAACGGGTTTTTGCGCCCCTTGATTAGTTCGCGCTGGAGGATGATAAGTTGCTTCGCCCCCACCTTGTCGAGCGACACGTTCGTTTCGAGCGTGTTCAACAAGCCCATCGGGACGACCAACTGCGGGTACACCGCGTCCGTCAGCGTCTCGTTGTGCATGGAGTCGTAGTTCATCACCTGCGCCTGTATGTTCTCCACGTCGTCGAACCACCATCCTTCGGACGACGGGTTCCCCACGAGGATAAAGGGTATGCTGTCGAGACCCTTCACCTCCTCGTGCGTGGCAAGCGGGAACGGCACGGGCTTGTCAGCCTCCTCCGTCTTGTACACCTTGCCGTCGGCGGGGTTCAGGTAGAACAAAGTCGAAAGTCGGCATAAAAGCGGCTCCTGCATCGGGTCGGTATTGTTGAACACGAGCGTCCGCACCACTATCCAGCGGAGCGTCCCGTCCGCCTCTATGCACCAATCGGGGACGGAGCAACTTTCCCATAGCCGCCAGAATACGGTCGGCTTGTTTTCGAGCGTCTGCGGAAGGGGGTTGCCGAACTGGTCGTACTTCGGAGAGGTCGTGTCAACCTGAATCCAACACCACTGACCCGTCGTCAGCGCGTCGCACACCCTGCCCATGAAGTCGTTGACGGAAACTCCCTCGCCGCCCGCCTGCGCCGTCCACTCCTCGTCCGCGCCCTTGCGCTCGGGCGCCTTCTTGAAAATGTACTGCCGTATTTTCGATACTATGCGCTGTGCGTCGTTGACGAGGCAAGACCGCTCCTTGCGCCCAACAATGCCCTCCTCCTTGTCGCCGAACCACTGCGCGTCCGTCTCGTTCGGGGCACGCCACAGGCGGGCGTCGATGTAGTCGCGCCCTCCCGCGTTGGCGAGTCTGTTCAGGTCGAGTTGCGGCATCCGCTTCGTGTAGAAGGGATGCTTCCGAGTGCTGATAATCGTTCCCATCCGTCGTCCTCCTTGCCGCGTATTATATCATATTTGCGCCGCCGCGCAAGAGGAACTTGACCCACGAGTTGTCGGGAAAGACGGCGTCGGGCTTGCCGAGAACTTCGCCGACAGCCCTTACCACGCCGTCGAGGTTGTAGTCGTGTCCGCCTATCGCCACGGCTGGCCTGCTGTGCGCCATCAACTGCTTCAGGTCGTGCGAGACGGCCTCGTATGTGTGGCATCCGTCCACGTAGGCGAAGTCCACCTGCGCGTCGGGATGTCTCTTGATGAAGGTGTCTACCGTCCCCTTGACCTTCACGACGCGGCTGTCGCCCCCGTGCCGCCAGTCGAAGTCGCGCTCCACCTGCGCCATGTCCGTGTACGAAGTGCCGTCGTCCGCGTCGTAGAACATTCGCCACGGGTCTACGCAGTATATTCGGGCGATGCGCCCCGTGTTCAGGAACTCTTGCGCCGACTCGCCCCTGTACGACCCGATTTCCACCATCGTCATCGGCTTCGCGCACGGGAGCGACGCGACGAGCGACGCCAATGC
Source organism: Verrucomicrobiota bacterium (assembly GCA_016280825.1). GTDB lineage: Bacteria > Verrucomicrobiota > Kiritimatiellia > RFP12 > UBA1067 > UBA1067. Next base: position 744 of record JAEEHL010000168.1, on the reverse strand, counting down.
CCTTCGGCTGTCCTCCGTCGGGCGCATGACCGCCATCCCCCTGCGCAGGAGCGGCTTCAATAGCCACCTCGCCGCCCTCACCGCCAACTGCCTGATTTTCCGTCTTATCATGTTTTCCTCCTGTCCTGTATTGCCGCTACATTCCCCATTTGTGCAGAGAGTCGCCGTAGCGTATCTCGCTCTCCAGCGCATAGCGCACCGCGTCAATCGTGTGATTGTTCGCGTCCACATACTGATTCGTCAGGTCGCCGCTCCGCGTCCGCTTGAACTCGTAGCGCGTCCACTCCTTCACGGCTACGGGGCATTTCGCGGGGTCGATGATTATTGCGCGGAGCGAGCGTAGCCAGTGCAGTCCGTCCTCCACGTAGTTGGGAGCCTTCCAGCACTTCGTGACCTTCCTCGCGCCGAGCGTGTTCAGGCGTTCTATCGCCTTGCGCTCCGCCGAGTCCGCGTTCACAATCTTGTTGAGGAGTCCGCGCCGCTTTATCTCCTCGTATATCGCCTCCTCGAACTGCCCGTGCTTCACCCATTCGCCGTAGATGTACAGCGTCTTGTGCTTCGCGTCGTAGGCGACGGACATGAGCGCACAGGGGTCGTTCTCGAAACCGAAGTCCAGTCCGTGCCTGTGCGTCTGGATGCCGTCAAGTTCCTCCTGCGTTATCGTTCGGCAGTGTACGCGGGTGAACACCTCCGCGCCCGTTCCCGTAATCTCGCCGAGGTATTCGTGGCGGAACGCCCGTTCGT
>JAEEHL010000167.1 GCA_016280825.1 Verrucomicrobiota bacterium | reverse complement strand
TGCTCAAGTTCCGCAACAACGCCCTCGCCGGTAGCCTTCGTGATGGCCGACTTCAACAAGGCCACGGTTCCCTTTGTTATGACGGCGACGCGGTTCACGATCGGAACGTTCGATACGCCCGGTCCAACTCTCCCGTCGCCTTGCTTCAGCGCAGGTATCTCAATCGTTCCAAAAGGCTCCATGCCAGAGCTTCCCCGGAACTCGTGCCACCAGACCGGGAAGCCGTAGAGACGGCCGATGATTCCATCCTCCGCGCCCTTGCGGACAAAGAAGTTAACGCGGTCCGCGAGATAATGCGCCAGCTCGTCGCTGTCCGTAATCGTCTGGCCGAACTTGGGATCGTCCTTTTCGGAAACTTCAAGTCCAAAAGGTTTGTCGCCCTTTGCGTTGTTGAATTCGGAAATCCTCTTCTTGGCTTCATCAACAAGCTGTATCGACCTGTCGAGACGAGACTTGTCGCTCTCAAGACCAAGCTGCGCGTTGCGCATGTCGGAACGTTGGTTGCTGAGAGTCAGGTCGGCCTTCCGCAAGGCTTCCGTCAACTTGACGCGTTCGAGCATGAACTTCCCGAGCGGGCCAGCGGCAGCGGCTTTTGCCTCCTCCGCGGAAAGCACGGCGTCGTCCACGTCCTCCACCTCGTCGAGCGTGAGGTCGTGGTTCATCGCCTGGTTGATGAACTGCTGCTTTGTGGAAACCTTGTCGTAGGAATAGACATCGAACGTTCCCTCCGTGACGTAGCGATGGATGCCGATTTCCGCGTTCAGGTTACCCGCGCGGATGCCGCGCCCGTCGCGCTGGATGAGCCACGCCGGCTTCCACGGCACGTCGAGATGGTGGATTGCGACAAGGCGCTTCTGGACGTTCGCGCCCTCGCCCATCTTCGGTGTATTGCCGATGAGTATGCGCTTGCCGCCTCGGAAGCCCGTGTTCACGCCGTTGAAGTCGCCAAACGGCGCCCTCTTTGCGTCTGCATTCTCGGCGTCGTGGATAAAGGCAATGTCGCTTTCTGGAATGCCGCGCCTCACGAGAAGCTGCTTGAGGTGCGCGTAGATGTTGAATCTTCCGCGGAGCATGTTCTCAACGGCAACGTCGCCGTTCACCTTCTCGTCCTGGTCGGCATTCTCGTCCTCATCCTCGGAGATTTCCTCCTCGGCTCCAGTGTCTTCGTCCTCGTCGATATCCTCTGACGTCTCGGAGCGCTCGCCAGCAAACGGGTTCTCGAACCTTATGTCGTAGCCGAGGTTGATGGCGTTCTCGTCGAGCCAGCGGTTGATGTCGAATGGCGTCCCCTCCGGCTCCGTCGCGTGTGCCATGCGCTTCGTGTCGGCATCTTGCTTCTTTCCAGTCACAGCCTCCTGGTATTCCTTAAGCCCAAGGCCCTTTTCCTTGCTCTTGCCGTAGTCCGCCGCCGCCTGCGCCATTTCGTCGAACGCCGCGTAGACGTCCGCGATGTTCTCCACGCCGCCCTGAGAGTGGTCGATGAACGGCTTGAACGAAATCTCCGCGCCGTCACTTCTCGTGGCCCTGCCGTGCCGGAAGCCCTTTGCGTCCACAGCGGAGATGTACAGCCTCCAGTAGTTACCGCTCTTCGTCGCAAAGCCACCGTCGGCAGTCTGTACGACTCTGGAAAACTTCTTTGGCTTCGGCACACCCGAATCGCAGAAGACAAGCTGCGTTCCATCGAGGGTCGTCTTGCCGTCCTTCGCCGTCTTCCCGGACGACTTCTGCCAGATGCGGTAGATTTCGTCTGCCGCCGCCTCAAGCCGCCTATGCTCGCTCTTCAAACCGAGAAGCGAGGGGTCTATTGCGACAAGCCGCCCCTCCGTCACGACCTTGAGCGGATTGTCGATCCTCGGATCGTACTTGCCCTTGAACGAGTCGAGGCGCTTGTCGAGCTCCTCCACCTTCGCAACCTGTGTCGGATCGGCGGCGATCTTGTGCACAATCGGCTTTCCGCCGAGCATGAACGGACGCGGAATGTTCAAGTCCTCGTCGAGAACCACGTCGGCAAACGAATGGAAGAACTTCTTCATTTCCACGAGGTTCTGGAACTTCGCGAAACGCGTCTTCTCCTGGTAGCCCTTCCCAGACGCCCTCGGCATCGGTTTCGTCTCGACAATGCCAAACGCGCGCGCCCAGTCGTCAAAACGCCTTACGCCCATGTCCTGCATCTTGATCGGTGAGAGGAAGCGCATCGTCGTGTACATCTCGCTTATCGAATTGGAGATTATCGTCCCGGACGCGAAGATGACGCCCTTGTCGCCGCCGTGGAGCTTGGACAGGTAGCGGCACTTCATTTCCATGTCCTGCGCCCTCTGCGAGACGCTGCCTGTCACGCCGGAAACGTTCTGCATCCTCGTCGTGATGTCGAGGCCCTTGAAGTTGTGGGCTTCGTCAACGAGGAGATAGTCCACGCCGATGTTCTCGAACGGAACGGTCGAATCCTTCTTCGACGCGTCGAGAAGCTTTTTCATCTTCTCCGTCTTGCTGGCGATCTTCTTCTCGATGCGCTTGACCGCATTGCCCTTCTTGCCGCCCTCTCGCGCCTCCGCCTCCATCATCTCGCGAAGATCCTGAATCTCCCGCTCGATGTACTCCGCCTGGACCTTTGGATCCATGCCGATGAGCGAAAACGACGAATGCGGCACAACGATACAGTCCCAGTCGCCGTTTGCGGCCTTTGCCAGGAACTTGCGCCTGTTGGCCGTCGCGAGGTCGCGCGAAGTCGCGACAAGCACCCTCGCGCCGGGATACGCCTCCATGAACTCCTTGTAGACCTGCCCAGACTCGACCATGTGGTTCGGCACGGTAAGCATCGGCTTCCTCGCAAGTCCGAGACGGCGGAGCTGCATGCAGATCGAGAACATCTCGAAGCTCTTGCCGGCACCGACGCAGTGCGCGATGCAGAGATTGCCGCCAAGGACGCCGCGAGCGATCGTGCGCTTCTGGTGCTCGTAGCCCGGCGTATTCGCGCGTTCCCTCCAAGTGTCGCTGATTCCGTCGAGGGTGATGAGGTCCGGGTCCCACTTGCGGGGAACGTCGTCGTTCATCATGTCGTTGTAGGAGCGCATGACACGCTCGGCACGCTCGGGCGTCGCGACAAGCCACTTCGACATGGCCGCCGTGATGTCATCGCGCAGCGTCTCTGCCTGCTGCGTCTTTTCGGGATTCAGGACATAGTGGTACTTCCCGCCGCCATCGTCTATCCTGTCCTTGATCGTAAGCGGCGAGCCGTTGAAAATGCGCTTCAGGAGCTCGTCAAGCGAAATAGGCGAGCGACGGGCATATTCCGCGTTCACGACGTCGCCAGTCACGCGCCAGCTGTCCGCCTTTTCGTCGTAGCCGACCGTGACGCGCTTCGGGTTGCAGCCGAACACGACCTCCGCAAGAAAGTCTCGATATAGGTCGTTCGGAATGAACCGCTGGCCCATCTGGTACTTGATCTTCGTCGCGGGCTTGTCCTCTGGCTGGACCTTCTCAAGCTCCTCGACATTCTTGTTGAACATCGGGTCAACTTCCGCCGCGGCCCTCGCCTCTCGCAGCTTGCGCCTAACGGAACCCGAAAGATACTCGTCGCGCGTCTCGAATTCGCCCGTTGACGGATTCTGGAATACATGTCCGCTTTCGACAAGCTGCTTCTGCACCTCGTCCGCAGACAGCCCGGTAAGTTCAGCGACACGCGGAATATTGACCCGTCCGCACTCGTTGAGAGAAATCCTCAAGCCGTCCATCGGCGTGTCCGCCTTCGTCGCCCTTGTCGCGCCGAATATCGTCCGCTTCCTGAGCGCGTCCGACTTGCGGAAGTTCGCCTTCTTCATCTTCGGCTTTCCATTCGCGCCGACGCCATCCTCGACGAGATCGTACGCCTCAAGCTGCTGTAGGACTATTCCGTCTGCGTCGTCGAGGTCGAACAGTTCGCGCATTGCCTTTTCGTTATTGAACGACTTGTAGCGCGCGATCATAACGTCGTAGGCCGCGTTCAGCGAGAAGCGCTTCATCCGAACGTCGTCTTCCGTTCCGTTCTTCTGCGCCTCTATGTACGCCTGGTATGCGTCGCGAAGCGCGATGAACTGCCTGACGGCTCCGTCCAGCGAATAGCCCTTGTCGCTAAACTTCTTCGGCCATTTTATCTTCGCCGTGTCAACGGGAACGAGCATGTCGCCCTCGCGCTTCACGATCCTTCCATCGACTATGCCGATATTGCCGCGGCGCAGCCCCGACTTGTCCGCGTCAAGCGAAATCGGGTCAGCCTGCGCCACTTCGTTTGCAGCTACGTACTTCAATCCTTCGGCGGCCTTCTTGACGAGCGCAGGAAGCTCGGAAAGGTCCTTCGTAGCGACGAACTGGAGGGCGGGCTGTCCGCCGTACATCTTGTTGACGCCGCGCTTGACCGTTGCGAATATCATCTCTGGATGCTCGGCGAAGTAGCCGTTTATCCTGATGCCAAACATATCGCCGTTCTTCGCGAACACGGAATTGTCCGCAGTACCCTTAACCTTCTGTATAAAGATGATGTCCGACGCAACGTCCGTCCCGGCGTTCTTCGACTGGTAGCTGTTCGGAAGCCTCACGGCGCCGACGATCTTGCCGCCGTTTTGCTCAAGATAGCGTATGAGCGACTTGTCGAGCTTGTCGAGCGTTCCCGTGGACGTAATGAATGCCGCCACGCCCCCGACGCGCAGACGGTCAACGCCTCGCGCGATGAAGTAGTCGTGTATCGGGAAGTTCTGCTTGTTGTACTCGGGGTCGTGCAGATGAATCTGCCCGAACGGAACATTCGAAACCGCCGCGTCCATGAAGCCTCGCGGGATCGGCGTTTCCTCGAATCCCTGCACCTTCACGTTGGCAAGCGGATAGAGATGGCCGAGAATCTTGCCGGTTGTCTTGTCGAGTTCGACGGCCGTCCAGTTCGCGCCCTGCTCGTAATTGCCAGTGCCGATCATGTTGCCGACGCCCGCAGACGTCTCGAGCATGCGCCCGCCGTTGAAACCGGACGCCTTGAGCGCAGCATGGATTGCGCGGCAGACGTCTATCGTCGTGTAGAACGCGTCTATCGTCGCGCGGTGGATCGCCTTGAACTCGTCAGGCGTAAGAAGCTCGCGGAGCTGGACGTAGTTGTCGAAGCCCTTGAGCCCGAAACGCAGTTTCTTGAGCGCCGCCTGCGTCTGCGCTGGGAGCTCGCCGGAAGGAACGCCGCCGTACTTCTCGTATGCGTCCTTGTACTTGGTGTCGAGCGCCTGCGGAAAACCTCCAAAGCCGACGTATCGCGCCAGCTTGGTCTTCTCTTCCGGCGTCGGCACGCGCCCCTCGCCTTCGAGGTCGTTCAGAATCTTGATGACCTCGATGTTGTTTGCGATCTTCTCGCCGGGGGTTGAGTTGTTGAGCCACGCCTCGTCCTCGTCGGTGATGACGTAGTTCGACGGCTTGTCGGGACTCGCCTTATGAGCGGCCTCGGACGAATTTGCCTCTACTCCGCCGCGTACGGCGTCGGGTTCTGCGGATTCCAGTCGTCCCCGAGATTCGCCACCCGAAGTGCGTCCTCGATTATGTTCCCCTGCGCCTGAAGATGAAACTTTATCTTCTTTAGCGTCTCCGCCGTCCCGTGCTTCACGTAGTTCGGGAACAGCGTCTCGTACTTCGTTTCCGGCCACAGGTTCATTCGCTGCGTCTCGTTTTCCGTCGTCGAGTACAGCCCCACCTGCGCCCCCCTGCACTTCTCCAGAAGCCACGTCCCCGCGTCCTTCGCCTCCAGATGCTGGAGAAGGAGCTGCGGGTCGCACTCCCTGTATGCCGTCAGCGCCTGGCGCATCAGGCTTCCCAGACTGTCGTACATTGCCATTGTCGCCACCTTCCTCGGCCTGTGCCGATATTATACCATAAATCTTTTCGGCGTCGCTACGCGAAACTTCCTCGAGCCCCGTCTGCTCTGCGACCGCGTTCCATACGCCGCGGAGGTACGGACGCATCGCGTCGAACTTCTCCGGGAACCGCTCAGCCATACGCGTGGCGAGCGTCTTGAACTCGGCGACGCCGTTCTCGCGGTACGTTTCAACGAGCTTCGCCACGGCGCCGACGCGTTTCTGAAACACGTCGGAGTCAAACCGCCGGTCGTCGAAGTCAACGCCGGCTTCAAGCGGCCCCGCGATGTCAGCATGAAGCGCAACATAACCACCATCTGTCGTGCGAGCAATACGTAGCTTATCTTCGTCTACGTACAAATCATTCTTTCTCCACACGCCGGCAAACCTTTTGTCTGTGGAGTCTTCAAAACCATGATCGGACAGGAACTTCCTGCGGTTCTCAAATAACGGTTCAGCACGAGCAATGACTTTCGGGCCGTTTGCAACGGCGTAGAGATTCCCCTTGTCGTCCTCGGCGTAGCCGACTACTTCATAGCCGCCGAATGCCGTGTTGATGCGGAGAATGTCAAGAAACGCCTCACCAGCCTTGTTTGGCGTCCCGTCGAAGATCGGGATTACGACTGTTCCGTCGGAGAAGTAGCGCCATCCGCGCTCTCTCGCTCTTTCTGCCTTTCCTGCGGTGAAATCTGATATTCGGGTTCCGAGTCGAACGACCATCCCTGGTTGATCAGCTTGCTTAAGAGCTGCATAAGCCGATGGCTTTGTTCTTGCGTGCGTGATCCCCGCTTTAACTGCCCGAGAAAAAGCGCTTCCTGATACTCTTGTGGCGTCAGGATATCTTCCGCTCGCTTGTATGTAGCTTCCATAACCTCTTTCCCTTAACGACGCTATTATAGCATTTTCCGCGCCGCCGCGCTCGAAAACCTGTCCTCCATCGGGAAATCTCTCCGTATCCTTGCGGACATACGCGGACGCCTGCTTGCGCGTATAGCCGCCGACGCTCTCGATGTTGCCGTTCGGCAAAAGCACGTCAAACTGGCGCTTTTCGTGTCGATCTGGCTGTTCCTCGAAACGCCTGTCGTCGAACAGCGCAGCGAGGGCGTCTTCCTGCTCCTCGGCCTTCTTCTCGGCCTCCGCGCTCTTCATCTTCACCGTCCGCTTCGCGGAAGGCGCAGCTTTCTTCGTCTCTGCTGGCTTCTGCTTCGCGGTTGCGTCGATGTTGCCGCCCTTGGACGAACCGTCAGGATAAATTATCTGCTCCTTGCGCAGCCTGCCCTTTGGCTTGCCGTGGATCACAAGGCGACCGTCATCCTCCAGTTTTGCCGATTCGACATCCGCAAGCGGGATGAACTCGCTTTCGACAAACTTGTTAAGCTGCCGTTTGTTTATGCCTTTCGGAAGCACCTCCGCCGCCGCGCCGCGAGCTCCCGTCAGCGGCTTCGCCGCAGTAGTCGGTTTTTTGGCTTCTGCGGGCTTCGCGGGTTCAGGAGGTGTCGTCGTCTCGGTTGCCACCGGAGCGCTCACAGGCTGTTTCTCGCTCGTCTGCGCGGGCGACGTCGCGACGTTACCAGCGGACGGAACGACCTTGCCCTCGCGCTTGGCCTTGATCGCCTCGACCTTCGCCTTTGCCGCCGCGCGCTTCTCGGCCTCGGCGTCGGCCTTGGCGTTGATTTCCGCGTCCATCGCCGCAACGTCCGTCTTTTCAAGGATGCGCGTTCCGGCCGGATCCCAGTATTCCGCACGTTCAACCGCGAGGTCATACGCCTTTTCAAGCTGCTTGCGGTCTGTCTTGTCCGTGATTCCGAGGTCCTTGGCGTATTCGTCCGTCAGTTCGAGCTTGCCCTCACGGTTCAATGCCGAGCGGATGCTGGACGCGACGCCGGAATAGCCGTTGGCCTTGCGCTGGCGATACTCGTTGCGCCGCTTCGTCAGAGCCTCCATCGCAAGAAACGACTCGTCCTGGAACAGATCCATCTGCTCGCCGTCGAGAAAGTTCTTGTTGACGTTCCCCTCCTGCATCTGGCGCGTCATTTCGCGGCAGTACCCAGTGAACGCCTTGCCCTTCATTCCGCCCTTGGCGGCCCTAAGAAGAGCCGACTGGATGAATCCGTTGCGCTCATTCGCCCCTTTCGGTGCCGCCTCTGCGATTGTCGTCGCCTGAGCGGGTGTTATCAGCCCCGCTTCGCCCGTTCCTTCCAGATCCGTTGCGCTGCGGACAGCTTCGGTAGCATCCGCGTAAATGCTCCATGCAACGAGCCCTTTGCCCTGGAGGATGCCGGCTTGCTCGGCTTCTTCCCTCGTTGGCGTTGCGTGTTCGAGGAATCCGATGTAGTCATTGATTGTTCCTTTCTCGTCGTGGATGTTCGCCACGGCGTCAAATATCGTTGCGTCGTCCTTCGTGAAGCCGTCGGCCTCGCGGAAGACGTAGTAGAGCATGGACTTTCCGAGCCGGTCCGCCATCTCGCTGCGGTGACGCCCCGTGATGACGGCGAGCTTCCCGTCCTTCGTCAGCCACACCGCACCGATGCCGCCCATCGTCGGATGCCAGTCCCCCGCAAGGGGCTTGGTTATGCCGCTTTCTCGGTTCGCGTCCTTCTTCATGTTCGGAAGGATTGCGTCCGACCTGTCAACCTTCTTCGGGTTCAGCCGGACGACGGGCGCGTCCTGGGCCAGAATGGAAAGGAAGTCGTGAGTCTCGGGAACCTTGTCCACCGCCTCGACGCCATCCATGTTCATCGCGTCGGCGAGCGCGCTTTTCTCCGCTTCGTTCAGCGGAGTCTTCGACATCGCCGCCACTTCGTCGGCGGAGGCTATCTTCCGCTCCGCCGGACGTTCTACTGCCACATCTGCTCGCGGCGCTTCGCCTCCCGCCTCTGCGCCTTCCACAGGGCGCTGCGCTTCTTCTTTTGGCGCGGGCCGAACTGCGAGTCCGCCGTCATCCGCCGGCTGCGCTTGTTCTTCATTGGCTCTGGCTTCATCTTGCTGTCCTCCTTGCGTTGTAGTTTCCTTAACTGGCATGCGGTCCGTGCCGACGTCTGCCGGAATGAACTCGACGCCTCCGCCTGCGGCGGCGCTCTCCTTTTCGATGCGGCTCGCAATGACCTCGAGATCCGCGTCGTTCAGCTTCCCGACCTTGCCGAAAAGCGCATGCGTGACCTTCTGGCCAAGGCTCGGGTTGTGTCCGCGCTTTTCAAGCCACTTTGAGAACGCCTCCTCGCGCAGCTTCTCTTCGCTGTACCTCTCGCCCTCCGGGAGCGTCTCGTTGATTTCGCTCATCCGCTTGAGCTCGCGCCCGTATTCCGTATCGGGCGAAACTCGCGCCAGCATCTCCTGCCGCGCCGCGGGATCGCCCTTGCCGGACGCGTGACCCGTTTCGTGCGCGAAGACGCGGTTCATGTCCTCCGGACTTTCAACGTTGTCAAGGATCACGACAATCGTCCCGTCGGGGCATGTGAAGCCGCGCGAATCGTTCCCGAATTTCAGCTTGGGCGAATCGGACGATGTGTCGAATATCTGCGCGGCGTCCTTCACTCCGTGGAATTCGCCGTTCTGCTGAATGGCCGAGTTGACGATCCTGAACACGTCGCCGATGTGTTCGACGACCTCCGCCGGGCGCTTGTACTTCGTTTCGGCAAGCTGCCGCGCGTACTGCGCCTTGACCTTGTTGTCGAGCGACTGCTTCTGGTTCGTGAGCGCGTAGAGGTCTGCACAGCGCTTCGCCTCGCCGAAGTCGTCCGAAGAGAAGGTGCGCTCGGGGTGAATCTCGTCCCGCACCTCGTACCTTCCGTCCTCCGTCTCGATCATCGTGACGCCGGACTTCTCGTCGAACATCTCGTTTACGATTTCCTGCTTGCCGGTCGTGATGTCGATGCGCAAGTTCTTTGTGAACTTCGCCTGCGGCTTTCCGTCGGGGCCGGGCTCAGTCTGCACCTCGAACGCGCGCGGCGTCTCTCCGTAGTCCTCCACGCTCTTCTGGAGCTTCATCGTCGTCTGCTTCACAAGCTCGTCGGCGACCTTGCCGAGATGCTTGTCGAACCTTACGAGCGCCTCCTTCAGCTTGTCGGGGTTGTCTGCGAAGTGGTCGTGGAAGCGCCGGAACGCCTCGCGCTGTGAAAGCGACAGCCCGGCGACCTGCTCCTTTGTCATGCCGGCACCTTCAAGGACATTCGCAAGCTCGCGGTTGTTCTTGATGTGCTCAAGCCCAGCGCCCGGAGCGGCAAGCGCCGCCTGTCCGCCCATCTGGAGAATCATGGCGAGTGCCGTGTTCCACTGGCCTTTCAGCGTGTACATGCCGCCGTCGGAAAACGCATCGTCA
>JAEEHL010000166.1 GCA_016280825.1 Verrucomicrobiota bacterium | reverse complement strand
GGCAGGTCGATGTAGCAAGGCCGCCTCGGCCTTGCCGCAAGGTAGCCGCCGAACCGCGACTCGCCGTGTCGCTCTCGGCACTCGCTTCGCTCGGCTTGGCTCGCTATAAACGCGAGCCCCGCTTCCGCGGCGGCTATGCTCGACGCGCAGCCCTCTTCCGCGCTTCCTCAGTTTGACTCGTTTCCCATTCGCCATGTAACGATCTCCCATTGACGTTCTTCTTCATCCTCGTTCCTCGTCACTCGTCACTCATCACTCATCTCTCATCACCTATCATGCGGGGAGCGAGATAGCCCATGCGGGGAGGACGAACCCTCCATGCGGGGAAGTGAAAACCTTCATGCAGGGAGGACGAACCCTCCATGCGGGGAGCCGCGACCCCCCATGCGGGGAGGCAGCGTACTCAATGCACTTTCGCCGCGCTTGGGTGCTATCAAACATAATTATGATTTTACACTTGATTTTATAGCGGGAAATTAGATATAATACTTTCATCCTGCGAGGCGTAGATCGCGGCGCGGGATAATTGCTCTTTGGCATTGGCTTGGTTTTGCAAAGGCAGGTGTTTTTGCAAATTGAGCCTTCGGCCTGAAGTGCCGCGCAAGCGGCGCAACAGGCAAAACCCCAGGATGGCGCGCACATTGGTGTCATGATCGGGGAGCTGCGGAAACGCATCCGACGCCCGCAGTGCGTACGCAATCTTGCGTGTTTGGCTTTGTAGAAAATCGCCAATTTTCAAACGAGAGGCCGAGTATGTGAGATGCGTTACGTGGATTACCATATCGTGCATCCCCTTATTTTATAGGGGTTTTCTTATAATGTGTGTATTTTAGGTGTATGTTTGGGGCTAAAATACCCCATCTTTCACAACGCATTTTTGCCCTCTGTGTATGTTTGAGAGAGGGTGAGATCGCCTCTGTACATCTTTGGGTGGATGCTTGAACAAGAGGACGAAAAGAGGGACAAGCCCACATAGTGGCTTGAAAGAGAGAAGCCCCCCAAGGTGGGGGGCTTCTCTTTTGCTATTCCGTAAGAAACAATAATATGTTATACTACACTGTATGCGACTTAGCATCATAGCCTCGCTTCTCGTCTCGTGCCTAGCCTTGGACGCGCAAACGCTCCAAGGCAAGGTCGTGCGCGTCGCTGATGGGGACACGATTACGATTTTGATGAGGACGATTCGACCCAATCAAGTGAGTTGGTTGTGCGGACGCCATGTTCATGCGATGGTGTGAGTTCGTAAGGCATTGGATTGAATGAGTTAAGGAGACATAGCGAATGAGTGAAACGGTGATGTATACATATGCAGACTATCAGAACGCTCGCGAGACAAAACTCACGAAGTCTAAATCGTTAGCACCTATCGTATACTGCATTTTCACATGCATAGTGTTTCTTGTTTCGATTGCAGCCTATGATGTTTACAATTATATCCATGCTGTCGAGATACAAGGGTATTCCGTGATAAATGGCCAAGTAGTTGATTGTGGTGTAGAGAAGGAAAAGAGGATGCGAACCTCTATGGGACGCTCAGAATGGAAGGATGTAGATTTTTGTTTCATTAAGTACTCGTATTTGGTACAAGGGAAGCAATATACTGGCGAGTGGAGGCATGCCTTGGATGAGAAGTTCACGTCAGATGAGCGACGAAAGTTGTGTCGAGGGTGGGAGATTGGCGAACCAATAACAGTTTACTATAATCCGACAAATCATGCCAAGAGTGAGTTGCTAAGGCCGAGTCGATGGCCTTCGTGGTGGCATTGGTTCGCATGTGCTATTGTTATTTATGTGATTTGGTATGCTGTCGATGAAATACGCAAAGAGAGGAATCGTCGACGGCGTGTTCGGAATGGAGAGAGTGTATTTGTTCAGATGGGGGAAGGAGAAAATGCCATTATATTTGAGAAGAGAAAAGAAACTGAATGGGAGCGGATGCGTAAACAGCGCGATATGAAGATTTTGGAAGAAGTGGCCAAAACAATGCAAGCAAGAAAAGAGGGAGGGGGACAATGATTCATATTATCTTATCAATCGTCTCTTTGGGGATGTATGCAAAACCGTTTGATAAAAAGGCATATGCAGAATCCAATTTCAACTTAAGGGATATTGCGTATTGCGAAACTGACCCAATCGCAAATCAATTGAAGGGCATTCAGATTAGGCTTGCTGTTGATAACGCAGAATCATCTTACAATTTCAAAATTGCAAATCGACGAGCCATAATAGTAGCATGGGCTTCTGTAATTGCAACGATAGTGTCTATATTTACGAGATGAACGCAGGCCACATCAAGCCTTGGCCGAAGGGAGGTCGTACGACCCCTGACAACTGCCAAATGCTCTAAGGGAAGGTCGTTCGCGTCGCTGATGGAGGTAGGGCACATTCGTTACAATGAGGCTTTATTATTTGAAGAAGACTAATAGAAAGGGGAGTGCGATAAGCATCCATGCGCCGGCGACAAAGGCAATTGTCGCATTGCCGATGCGGCATTGTGGCAAACCCCAAAAGAGTCGAGCGGCAATTTCAAAAAGGTATAGGGCAAAGCAGAGGGTGTTTAAGCGTAGGTGCATTGGGTGTGGAAAAGAGTTTGTAGGGAATTCAGAACAAAAGTTTTGTAGCATTTCTTGCGGCGCTCGTAATAATGTTGCATTAAAAACATTAAGAGAGGCAACCCATAAGAAGAGGTTGGAAATATGTCTGACACATATTAACATGTGTAAGACCAAGGATGAGCTTAAACGAAGATACCCTAGCGACTATAGATATGGGCAGAAGAATCATCTTGCTGAATATATTCAACTTCCAAAAGAGCCCCAAATAAAAAAAGTTTACCCTAAGGGATTGGTTTTGGCAAGGCTGGCTGAGTGTGAGAAGCGTGCTCGGCTTTGTAAAACAGTAGGTGAATTTATGCGCCGCTTCAGTAACTACTATAAGTATGCGTGTAGCAAGGGTGTGCATTTCCCCTTCCTCGCAATACTTGGAGTTCCTAGAGTGTATACTGATGAATACATAGAAGCGGTGGCAAAGAAATTTAAGTGGAAGAAGGATTTTAGAACGAAGGAAGTAAACCTTTATGCGATTGCAAAAAGGAGGGGCTTGTTGCCTCGCTTTGTTTGGCTTAAATCTCAAAGCGGCACTTTTGGCAAGCAACACTATGTGTATCAGTATCGGTTTCGAAAACATAAGGCCGTATACATAGGCCGAACGAATAATCCTACATTTCGTGATAAAGGGCATCATAAAGAAAACTCTACAGTATTCAAGTTTGCAAAAGAGCATGGATTAGACATCCCACGAATGCAGATTCTTAAAAAAGGGTTGACAATGGAAGAGTCGCAGGCGTGGGAAGCAGAGTATGTGTGGAAATATCGTGCCAGTGGATTAATGGTTCTCAACAAGGGCGCTGTTGGCGTGGGCACGGGTTCGGTAGGAACATTAAGCAAGGCTTCTAAGAAAGAAGTATTGAGGATAGCCGAGGGATGTGATGATTTAGAGGATTTCAGGCGCAATCATACAAGGCAATATAGAATCGCCCTCTCGCATGGGTGGCTGAAAGAGTGTGAACTTAATCGTAAAAGAAGAAAGAAAGGAAGCCTAACTAAATCTTTTTGCGTGAGAGAGGCAGAAAAGTATTCGTCATACAGTGAGATGCTAAAAATAGATGCAAGCTTATACTACACGATGTATAATGAAGGATGGTTGGAACTTTGTCCATGGTTGGCACATAATCAAAGACTCACCAAAGCGTATTGTCTTGAAGTTGCAAAGGGCTATAATTCGCCAACTGAATTGGGGAAGGTCAATTCTGGGGTGTTGGCTAAGTTATATCAGAAAGGTTGGATTAAAGAGTGTGCCTGGTTTCCCAAAAGGCACTATGGTGGAGTAAAGCAATTTACGGAAGATGGGAAGTTGGTTGGAGAGTATCGTACTATAATGGAAGCCTCAAGAGTTACTGGTGTTGGTGCTGCAAATATTGTAGCTGTTTGCAAAGGGTATCGCCCGAAGTCGTGTGGGTTTGTGTGGAAGTATGCATAGGAGGGCTTGTTCCCATAGTTTCGCTCCTCACATCAACCAAATCTCGATTGCCTTGGCGAGTGGGAGGGGGCGTCTCAATGGCGTGGCGCAATCTGACTCGCATAGCCCACTTACGACATACCACCTCCCCTTGTCGAATAGATACTTGTATTCGCCATTGGCGTTGAGCAAGTAGTCTCCCAAGCAACTCGCTTCCTTCAAGTCGCAATCTATAAGCTCGTCGTAGTCCAAGTGGCTTGCGCGAACTGTGCTTTCAAGGTCATCGCGCAAGGACTCGATGTCCCCACCAAGTAGAAGTTCCAACGCCTTGTCGAGGTCGTTGTATTGCTCCACAAGGAGCACCCCCACGTGCTTCAAGTCGCCATCGTAGCGACAATTCACATAGTAGATTCTGCCATTTGGCATCCTACATCCAATACTTGCCCTTGTCCCCATAGTTTCACTCACCTCATCGAGTATTTACCATCGTGGTTCGTAAAGTAGTGGCGTAGAATCGCGTCATGCGCTCCATGATGCCCCTATGAGGCGCTCGAGGTGGTGGGGTGGTACGATCGATCTGCCCACCTCGCAAGGAAACGCGCCACGACGCTTCTGCGAGGCGATCTTGGAGGGGCGCATTTGGACGTGATCGAGCAACCCCACCTCGCGTTGGTGTGGCGGCTCGTGTCGCATAGGTGATGCGAGCCACATGTCAGGCCCACCTTCGAGAACTTTACTCCCTTGACGAGAGCTCGTATAATTAGAACGTGGGGATATGATATGGCAAGGCCTTCATGACATCAACATTCTACCTACCATATCCTCTGTCCCCATGGCGTTTGCCTCGTAAGGCAAAGCCAAAACGCCTTGGAATGTGGAGGATACGAGACAATGGACAAGGAATGTGTAGCCACCTACGACGATTCCATAATGCGAATCGCAAGGCAGATGAAGAACGCCACGAAGGATGTCGTGGAGAAGTCGAGCGAGTCCAACTACGAGCCATTTGGGATTGACGAGAACTTCGACAATTCGCTCTTCTTGAACCCAAGGAAGGAACGCATAGTAGAGTTGTTGAAGAGGAAGTATGTTGCCAAGCTCAAGATGCTCAAGCCATTCGTAGACGTGATGAAATACAAGACCTCATCGAAAGGCGTCTCGATATGCCCACTATCCTCCAACTCGAAGACATGGCATTTGCTCTATGGCTCTCAAAGGGAAAAGGTATGAGATGTATACGCTTGGTAGGATCTATGCCTTTGAGAATCGATCGTTGGGGCGTTTTATGCGTGGCGTTAAATTATTGGAGAGAGCCGCAAAAAAGCTTGTCAAGGAAGCTTCATACTATTTGGCGGTATTGTATTTTAATGGGGATGGTGTGAAAAGAGACCTGGATAAAGCTGCGGGATACGCTTCCGACGCAAGTCTTAGTGGTTCATCGCGGATCGAAGATGCAGCGGAGGAACTTCATAGGGTAATCGATACAATAAAGTATAAGTCATATTGATTAATAATGGAGGTAAGGGGGGCTCTTGTATAAGACCTGCTACATATGTTCGGCTCTTGCCCCGCGAAGCCCCAGGCGAAGCGTTAGCGGAGCGCCTTTGTTAGCCCTCGGAGTTTGAGATTTAGTTCGAGTTGGAGATTATAGTTGGAGTTTCGAGTTCGAGTTCGAGAGCGGAACTTTTTCTCCATGTTCTACACGTTCTACACGGCTAAAAACTCTGTGCCTCTGCGGCTCGGCGCGAGAATATTATTCTCCATGTCCTCCTGCTCATTGTGGCTAAACAATCTTTCCGTGCAATCCGTGGTTGATGCGCGGCGGTTTGCGGTTGAGCTTTGCCGCGGCATTTGGTATAATCTTCGCATGAGGAATGCATGGGACTTGTGAAGACGAATAGGTGCGATGGCAATGGCGCGTCGGATGGGCGCAAGGTGCCACGGCTCACGACGCTCTGCTACATCGAGCGCGACGGCTGCTGGCTCGTCATTCACCGCAACAAGAAGCAGAATGACGAGAACGGCGACAAGTGGATCGGCGTCGGCGGCAAGTTCGAGTATGGCGAGAGCCCGGTGGAGTGCGCGATGCGCGAGGTCAAGGAGGAGACGGGGCTTACGATGCTCAATCCTCGCTTTCGCGGGCTCGTCACCTTTGTGTCCGACGAATGGGGCGTTGAGTACATGCACCTTTTTACATGCGACAAGTTCGCTGGCGAGCTTGCGGAGTGCGACGAGGGCGATCTCGTATGGTTGCCGAAGGCCGAGCTTTTCAAGAAGAAGCTTTGGGAAGGGGACAAGATTTTTCTTCGCGCCCTGGAGGAGAGGGAGGATTTCTTTTCGCTGCGGCTTCGCTATGCGGGCGAGGTGCTTGTCGAGCATGCGTTTGAGTAGCTTCCCCTTGCTGCGCGCTTGCTGCTCGCTTGCCGTCTTAGCATTCCTGGTCGTGACTGCCTGCCTTGCTGTGTCAATGTGCGGCCACGAGCAGGGGTAACCCAAGCCCTCGTTACATCTTGAGCGATCGGTTCTATCCCACCCATAGTCACAGAACCACAGAGTTTCTGCCGTGGAGAGGGGGAGATTAGTTCGAGTTGGAGTTCGAGAGCGGAAAACTCCGCGTCTCCGCATCTCCGCGCGAGCAGACTACCGCATCACCTAACCACCCAACTACCAAACCACCTAACTATCGCACTGCCTGACTAAATATGATATAATACAATGACCAAAGGGTTCTGGGGCGCCGCAGTGGCGCGTTCAGCAGATGAAAGGAACTTAAGACAATGAAGAGTATCGCCCTTGCCGCGCTCGCGGCGCTTGCCGCAGGCTGCTGCATCACCTGCCGCAACGACAAGGTATCCGCCGTCTCGCCCGACGGCCGCAACGAGATACGCCTTTACGCCGAGCCCCTTGCGTTCGAGGTGCTGCGCGACGGCAAGGTAGTCGTCGCGAAAAGCGAGATAGGCATGACGATCGACGGAGTGCCTCTTTCCTGCAAGGGCGGCTTTACGAGCGTCGTCAAGACCTCCGAAAAGGGGGTTCTCGAAACGCCCGTCTACAAGAAGGCCTCCATCGACCTCGCCACCTCGACGACGAGGGTCGACTGCGGCATCTGGGGCGTGGACATCGCCGCGAGGAACGACGGCGTCGCCTACAGGTTCAGGTCGCAGGTCGTGAACCGCGAGATAACAGTCGACTCAGAAAAGGCCGATGTCGTGCCGGCCGACCCCAAGGGCACGTGCTGGTTCTACCACACCGGCTACTTCGGCGACGAGGAGTCTGTCGCGAAGTCCATGCCGGTCGACGAGGTCCGCACTGCCGACAAGGAAGGCCCGAAGAACTGGGGCGGCAGCGAGATGATCTACATGCCGATGCTCTTCAAGGCGGCCGGCAAGTACGTGCTCATGACCGACGCCGACGTGTACGACTACCCGGTCTGGAACGTGAAGCGCGGCGGGGGCGTCGCCGAGGCGAAGTTCGAGTCGGTCTTCGCGAAGCACCCGAAGAAGACCGTTCATGCCACTGGCTGGGGCAAGAACCGCAGGACGTTCGAGAGGGGCGGCAGGTGGATATCCATCGAGGAGAGCGAGGACTTCATCACGAAGACCGCCGGCATCCGCACGTTCCCCTGGAGGTGCTTCATGCTCGCCGACGAGCCGGGCCGGTTCTGCGAGAGCGACATCGTCTTCGCGCTTTCGCGCCCGCAGGACCCCAAGGGCGACTTCTCCTGGGTTAGGCCCGGCAAGGTCGCGTGGGACTGGTGGAACTGCTTCGACAACAGGCGCATCCCGGAGAACAAGGGCATCAACACGAAGACCTACGAGAGGTTCATCGACTTCGCCTCGAAGAACGGCGTCGAGTACGTCATATTCGACGAGGGATGGAGCGAAGACCTCAACATCTGGAAGTACCACCCGTCCGTCGACGTGCCGCATCTCGTAGACTACGCGGCGAAGCGCGGCGTCGGGATAATACTCTGGATGGCGTGGGCGCAGGTGTGCGGCGACGAGGCGAAGGTCGCCGACTACTTCGGCAAGCTCGGCGTCAAGGGCTTCAAGGTCGACTTCATGGACCGCGGCGACGCGGCGGTCGAGCGCTTCCTCTGGAAATTCGCCGACGAATGCGCCAAGCGCAAGCTCGTCGTCGACTACCACGGCGTCCATCGCCCGACCGGCATGAGCAGGGCGTATCCAAACGTCCTCAACTACGAGGGCATACACGGCCTTGAGCAGGCGAAGTGGTTCTCGAACAAGTACGACTTCCCCCTGAGCGACGTGCGCTCGTTCTTCCTCAGGATGAGCGCTGGACAGATGGACTACACGCCTGGCGCGATGCTCAACTTCCCCATCGGCAAGTACGTCAACGAGGGCGGCTCCCACCCGGGCTCCGTCGGGACGCGCTGCAGGCAGATGGCGATGATGGCCCTCTACGAGGCGCCGCTCCAGATGCTCTGCGATTCGCCGACGAACTACGAGAACAACATGGAGTGCTTCAAGTTCATGGCCGCGACGCCCGTGGTCTGGGCCGACACGAAGGCGCTTGGCGGCGGGGTCGGGCCGGACTCCGTGGCAGGCTGCGCGCGCAAGGCGAAGGACGGCTCGTGGTACGCCGCGGCGATCTGCAGCTCCGAGGCGACGACGTTCGAGCTTGACACCTCGTTCCTCGGCGGCGGGTCGTGGAACGCCGAGATATTCAGGGACGGCGCTGAATCCGCCGAGAAGCCCACTACGTACGTGCACGAGACGAAGAGCGTCGCCTCCGGCGACAAGATCGCCTTCCAGATGGCCCCCGGCGGCGGCTTCGTCGTGAAGTTCACAAAATGACGACCACCGTATACATCGCGAAGAACGTCTACGGCGGCGACGGCCTCGGGCGGCTCGGCGACGGGCGCGTCGTGTTCGTCCCGGGCGCGTGGACTGGCGAGCAGGTCAAGGCCGAGATCGTCGAGGAGCGCCGCAGCTACGTGAAGGCGCGGCTAGTGGAAGTGGTGGAAGGCTCGCCCGACCGGATCGAATGCGACGCCGGGCGCGTCATGCCGGGCATGGTCTACGCGAAGCTCTCCTACGACGGCGAGATGAAGGCGAAGGAGCAGCAGCTTGGGGAATTCCTCGAGCGCGCGCGCATCGACGTGCCGGAGTTCGTTCCGGCGGCCCCGTCTGCGGAGTTCAACTACCGCAACAAGGTAGTCTACCATTTCGCGAAGGCGGGCGGAGCGTGGAAGATCGGCTACCGCGCCGAGCCCTCGCACGAGATAGTCGACGTCGCGGAAGACCCGCTTGCGAGGCCGGAGATCAACGCGAAGCTCGGCGAGATACGCCGCTCCGTCACGATGCTCCTCACGACCGGGCCGATGCAGGTGAGGAAGGAGACCGAGCGCAAGGAAAGCGTGACCGTGCGCTGGACGAAGAAGAGCGGAGTCAAGTGGTGGCTTGGCGACGCCCCGGCGGACATGGTCCTCAAGGAGACTACGTGCGGGCTTGACTTCGAGGTTCCCGCCGGGGGCTTCTACCAGGTGAACCCCGATGTCGCCGAAGAGCTTGCCAGGGCCGTCGTCGCCGAATACCAGAAGGGCGCGGCGGAGGCGCCTGATGTCCTTGACCTCTATTGCGGCGTCGGAGTGCTTGGGCTTTGCTGCAGGGCGCCGTCGCTCGTGGGTATCGAGTCCGGGCGGCAGGCGGTGGAGTTCGCAAAGCGCAATGCCGAGGCGCAGAAGGCGCCGAACGCCCGCTTTTTCGCGAACCAGGTCGGGCGCAGCCTCGGCAGGATGCGCGCGGGCGCCGGCACGACCGTCATTGTCGACCCTCCTCGCGGAGGGATGGAGGCGAACGTGGCGAAGTGGCTCGCGGCATCGGGCGCGGCGCGTGTTCTCTACGTTTCCTGCGACCCGGCGACAATGACGCGCGACCTCAAGGTTCTTTCGCGCTCGTACGCGGTCGAGACGGTCAGGTGGTTCAACATGTTCCCCCGCACCGCCCGCTTCGAAACGCTCGTTTCGCTTCGGCTGGCCTGACGGCCGGCCGGCGCGGCAGAAAGAAGGGAAGGATGTGACATGGTGAAAAGACACGTTGCCGCCGTGGCGTTCGCGCTTGCGGCGGCCTGCGCCTTTGCAGAGGGCGAGACGCTTGTGCTTTCAAACGGCTTTGGGCGCGTCGAGGTCTCGCGCTTCGCGGCTCAGATAGTCTCGTATGTCCCGGCAGGGGGCGCCGAGGTCTTCTTCTTCCCGGAGCGCCGCGACTTCAAGGCGTTCCCGAAGATGCACGGCGGAGTGCCGGTGTGCTGGCCGTGGTTCGGCGGCAACGGCGAGCCGCTCGACGCGCCGCACGGCCTTGCGAGATACCGCGACTGGAAGGTGGAGGAGATATGCAACTATCCCGACTTCTCGCGCCTTCGCCTGGTGCTCGAGTCGGACGAATCGACCAAGCGCATCTGGCCGTACGACTTCAGGCTGACGTACACGATAGTCCTCGCTTCGCGCCTTTCGCTTTCGCTCGTCACCGAGAACACCGCGAACCCGCGCAAGGAGAGGGACAGGTGGTTCGAGATCACGCAGGGCTTCCATCCGTACTTCCGCGTGGCTGACGTGGAGAAGACGGTGCTTGGGGGGCTTGAGGGCGTCAGGCGCGATCCATGCCGCCCGGACGTGGAAGGCGAAGTCAACGAAGAGGCGATACGCTTCCGTCCGGGCCTGAGCCGCGTGTACAACGCAGGATGGGGCGCATACACGATAACCGACGAGGTGGAGAACCGCGCCGTCGTCGTTCGCGCAAAGGGCCACAGGAAGCTCATCCTCTTCAACTCCGGCGTTCCGCGCGGGCCGAACGACAACATGGGCGACGAGGACTACAGGAGATACGTCTGCGTCGAGCCGGCGGTCATCGGCCGCGAGTGCGCGGTCAAGGTGCTGCCCGGCAGGCGGTGCGAACTCCAGATGACAGTGGAGGCAAAGCCCCTGTCGCCTTGATTTACCACTTGATTTTCGCGCGGAAATTCGGTATTATACGCAATATATTTCACATCAACAAAGGAGCAAAAGATGAAGTTCTCGAACATGTTGGCGCTCGCGACGGTCGCGATGGCCGTTCTCGCAGGCGGTTGCCGCTACAACAAGGCCGCGAAGTCCGGCTCTAATTCCGACCTTGAGGGCAAGGACATAAACGGCATCGAGTCGCAGGAAGCGGGCGACCTTGCCTCGATTGGCGAGAGGCGTTTTGAAGACATGTACGCCCGTTGCACAGACGTCAACTTCGCCCCCGTGTACTTCGGGTTCGACTCCTCCGTCGTTCCTCCCGGCGAGCTCGGCAAGGTCGATGCGGTGGCCCGCCACCTCGTCGACAACCCCAAGCGCGTCGTCGTCGTCGAGGGCAACTGCGACGAGCGCGGCTCGAACGAGTACAACATGTCGCTCGGCCAGAACCGCGCGATCATCGTGCTCAACTACCTCGTCCAGAGCGGTATCGACGCCTCGCGCATCCAGGCGCGCAGCTACGGCGAGGAGAATCCCGCGGCCGAGGGTCACGACGAGTCTTCGTGGGCGAAGAACCGCCGCGACGATTTCGCGATATTCGACACTTCCGTCAGGAAGTAGCCTCCATCATCGATGCTTGCGGTCGTTTTCGATGGCATCGGCGCCGGCGAGTGGCTTGTGCTACTCGCCGTTGTGCTTGTTTTTGTGGGGCCAAAGCGGCTCCCCGAGACCGCTCGGAACATAGGCCGCTGGTACAACAAGTTCCGCCGCGCAGCCGAGAGCTTCAAGCGCCAGCTCATGGAGATGGATGCCGAGCTCGACCGGACGGTGCGCGAGGCCGAGGAGCAGGCGTCCAAGTCGATAGACGACGTCCAGAAGGAATTCGAGGAGGTTTCCCAAGATGGCGATAGGTCTGCTGAAGGATCCTGACCGCAGGGACGACCCTCCGCGCCCGCTCCTCGAGCACCTCATGGCGCTGAGGGACATGGTTGTCTATGCCGTCGTCGCCTGGCTCATCTGCGCCGTCGTCGCGGGCGTCTTGTCGCCGCACATACTTTCCTTCCTGAAGTCGCCGGCCGCCGAGAGCGAGGAGATGCTGCAGGGGCTCGACCTCACGAGCGGTTTTTCGACAATCCTCTCCATAATGATCTGGGGCGGCACGGCGCTCGCCTTCCCGTTCATCGTCTATGCGATCCTGAGGTTCGTCTTCCCGGCGCTCACGAACAGGGAGAAGCTCATCATCCTCTCCATACTTATCGCGGGGACGGGCTTTTTCATCTCCGGCACGGTGCTCGCATACGCGAAGACCCTGCCGATGGTTGTCTCGGCGTTCCAGGCGATCAACAGGTGGGTTGGCCTGCCGGTTACGACAATACGCATCGAGGGCTACATATCGATAGTCCTCAAGACGATAATCGCGTTCGGCCTCGTCTTCCAGCTGCCCGTCATAATATTCGTCCTTGGGTGGTTCGGCCTTATCTCCTCGACCGCGCTCCGGGAGAAGCGCCGCATCGCGATAGTCGTCTCGTTCGCGCTTTCCATGTTCCTCACGCCGCCCGACCCGATGAGCCAGATAGTCATGGCCGTGCCGCTGTGCCTTCTCTACGAGCTCTCCACCTGGGCAGTGTGGCTCAAGGAGAAGGGATCGCGCAGGCGATGAACAGGCGCGTTGCCTTTGCGCTCGGCTTCCTCACGCTCATAGCCGTGGGTGCAGTCGTCCTGTCCTCGCCGTGGGCGCAGTCCGCCGGCGCGTGGGGCCGCTTTCTCGAGGCGCTTTTCACGGCGACGAGCGCCGTCTGCGTGACGGGTCTTACGGTCGTGGATATCGCCGCGGAGTATTCCTTCGCGGGCCAGGTCGCGATACTCGTCCTCGTCCAGCTTGGCTGTCTCGGGCTCATGACGTGCGGCACGTTCCTCCTGGTCGCGATCGGGAGGCGCCTTTCCCTTAGCCGCGAGTTCTCGCTCATGAACGCATACGGCGTCGAGGGCGTACGCGGGCTCAAGGGGCTTGTCGTCTGGACTGTCGGCTCGACGCTCGTTATCGAGGCGGCCTGCGCTGTGGCGCTCCACATGCTCGGCTTCGGAGGCGCGTACAAGTGCATATTCTACTCGATCATGAGCTTCTGCAACGCGGGGTTTTCGATTTTCCCTGGGTCGCTCGCGTCGTTCACGGGCCAGCCGCTTGCGATTGTCGTGATGGCAGTGGAGACGATACTCGGCGGAATCGGCTTTCTCGTCATATACAATCTCTGCACGTTCAGGTTCCTTAGGCGGCATACTGGCGCAAAGGGCAGGCTCTCGCTCCATACGCGCGTAGTCCTCAGGTTCAGCTTCGTCCTTCTCGCCATAACCTTCGCCGTGTTCGTCGTCGCCGAATGGAACGGGGTTCTTGCGGGCATCCCCTCGATGCGCGACAAGTTCGTCGCGGCGTTCTACCAGTCGGTGACGCCGAGGACGTGCGGCTTCTGCGTCACGGCGACGGAGTCGCTGCGGCCGTTCACGCGCCTCGTGTACGAGATAATGATGTTCATCGGCGGCGGGCCGGGCAGCGCGGCGGCGGGCATGAAGGTGACCACGTTCGCGGTTCTCCTCTACACGCTTGTCGCGATGTGCCGCGGCGAAGGCGATACGGTTATCTCGAAGAAGACGATCCCCTACGACGTCGTGCGCGAGTCGATAGTCATCGTGATGGCGCTTCTCATGTTCGCCGTCCTGGTGACAGGTGCGCTGCTCCTCACGGAGGCAGGCTCGGGCACATCGGTCGAGGCGCTTGCGTTCGAGGCGATATCGGCCGTGACGACGACGGGCCTTTCGGTAGGTTCGACTACCGCCTCGCTTTCGCAGGAAGGGCGCTTCGTCATAATGGCGGCAATGTTCATCGGGCGGCTCGGCGCGCTCACCGTCGTCATGATGATAGGCGACCGCGAGTCGAAGAGCCACATTCGACATCCATACGAAGAACTTGTCGTGGGATAGGGCCATGCTGCACGTCATAGCGACGCCGATCGGCAACCTGGGCGACATCTCGGCGCGCGCGCTTGACGCGCTTAA
This sequence comes from Verrucomicrobiota bacterium, assembly GCA_016280825.1. Classification (GTDB taxonomy): domain Bacteria; phylum Verrucomicrobiota; class Kiritimatiellia; order RFP12; family UBA1067; genus UBA1067. The sequence goes on along the minus strand of JAEEHL010000166.1, from coordinate 1,244 downwards.
GGGCGCCTCTGCCATCGCCTGCGAGGACACGCGCCGCACGTGGCAGCTCCTTTCGCATTTCGGCATTCCGCGCCCAGTCGAGATGTTCTCGTACCGCCAGGGCAACGAGGAGCGCGTGACGGAGAAGGTGCTTGCGCTCGTTGCCGAGGGGAAGGACGTAGCGCTCTGCTCTGACGGCGGCTATCCAGGCATTTCCGACCCCGGCTATCGCCTGATCCGCGCCTGCGCGAAGGCGAACGTCCCCTACGACGTCGTGCCTGGCGCGAGCGCCGCCGCAGTTGCGCTTTTGATGTCCGGGCTTTCCACGTCGTCCTTCACGTTTCGCGGCTTTCCGCCGCGCGGGCCCGGCGCGCTCCGAAACTGGTTCGCGGAGGATGCCGACAAGGAGCACACCCTCGTCTGCTACGAGTCGCCGTTCAGGATCGCCGCGACGCTTTCCGCCGCGCTCGACGCGCTTGGCGACCGCGAGGCAGCCGTCTGCATCGAGCTTACGAAGATGCACGAGCGCGTTTCGCGCGGGTATCTTTCCGATCTCGTCAACGAGTTCAGGGGCGCCAAGGTCAAGGGCGAGGTCGCGCTCGTGATTGCCGGGGCGAATCCCAAGTTCGCAAGAAAAGCCGATACAGGCAAGGAGGTAAAATGAAGAGTCTCGCGACAGCGGCGCTCGCCGCGTTTGCCGCGCTTGCGGCGTGGATATGGTGGGGCTGGCGCATCGAGCCCGAGAACGGGCAGATCGCAGTCCTCATGAAGAAGACGGGGAAGGATCTCCCGCCAGAGGCGATCCTCTCGCCCGGGCCCGAGTACAAGGGCATACAGGCAGATGTGCTGCCGGAAGGCCGCTACTTCCGTAATCCCTGGACATGGGAGTGGAAGTACTTCCGTGCAATGGACATCCCCGCGGGGAAGTTCGGCATCCTCGTGAGGAAGTTCGGCAAGGACCTTCCCGCCGGCGAGATAATCGCCCGCGACGATTCCTTCAAGGGCATCGTCCGCGACGTTCTCGGCACGGGCCGCCACCGCATAAATCCCTTTGCCTATGACGTGAAGCTCTACGACGACATCACGATCAAGCCCGGCCATGTCGGCGTTGTGACGCGTCTTACGGGCTCCGACATCCTTACCGAAGGCGCCGATGCCGCGACTGGCACGGGCTTTCTCGTCGGAGAGGGCGCGAAGGGCGTGACGGACGGAATCCTCAAGGAAGGAACGCACCGTCTCAATCCGTTCCTCTACTCCGTCTCGAT
>JAEEHL010000165.1 GCA_016280825.1 Verrucomicrobiota bacterium | reverse complement strand
TGCCGGATGCCGCGCGCCGCGCGGAGGGCGCGGCCAGGGCAGAGGCGATCTTCGAGCGGCTTTCCCCGAACGAAGCCGTGTCCCTGCTGATGATGGACAGCGCCAGGGTCAAGGAGCCGGCGATTCCACGCTACCACTGGTGGAACGAGGGCCTGCACGGTGTCGCCCGCGCCGGGCTCGCCACGATGTTCCCGCAGTCAATCGGCCGCGCGGCGACGTTCGACGTCGACCTGGAGCGCAAGGTGGCCGAAGTCATATCGACCGAGGCGCGCGCCAAGCACAACATCTTCCGCGCAAGGGGCATGCGCGGCATCTACACCGGGCTTACGTACTGGAGCCCGAACATCAACATGCTCCGCGACGCGCGCTGGGGGCGCGGGCAGGAGACTTTCGGCGAGGACCCATATCTCGCCGGCGCGATGGGCACGGCGTTTGTGAAGGGGCTTCAGGGCGACGACCCTAAGTTCATCAAGGTCGCCGCGTGCGCCAAGCACTACGCCGTCCACTCAGGCCCCGAGAAGCTTCGCCACCAGTTCAACGTGGACCTCGACGGGCGCGACCTCTACGAATACTACCTCCCCGCGTTCAGGACGCTTGTGGTGGACGGGAAGGTGGAGCAGGTGATGGGCGCGTACTCCGCGGTCAACGGCGTCCCGTGCTGTGCGAACAAGACGCTCCTTACCGACATCCTTCGCGGAGAGTGGGGCTTCAGGGGCACGGTGGTGAGCGACGTCGGCGCCGTGAACGACATCTGGAAGTTCCACAAGTACAAGCCGAACAAGGTGGAGGCCTGCCTTGCCGCAATCGCGGCCGGGCTCGACGTCTGCAGCGAGGAGACCTACGAATGCCTGCGCGCCGAGGTCCGCGAGGGCCGCGTCGCGAAGGAGCAGCTGCGCGCGCCGGTCGTCCGCATCCTCACGACACGCCTCCTCCTCGGCAACATCGGCGGCGAAATTACGCCGTGGGACGGCCTTGGCGCGAAGGACGTCGCGACGGCCGAGAGCAAGGCGCTGGCGCTCAGGGCGGCCGAGGAGTCGATTGTGCTTCTCAAGAACAACGGCGTCCTGCCGCTCGACAGGGCGAAGCTCCGCGGCGTCATGATACGGGGCCGCTACGATGAAGCAGCGCCGCTTGCGGGAAACTACGAGGGTTCCGCAGGCGAATACACGACGGGACACGCCGGCCTTGCGGCGGAGCTCGGCCCGGGCGTCGCCGTCGGCACCGATTTCCGCGACTACACTGACGTCCTCATCGCCTTCATCGGCCTTACGCCTGCCGACGAGGGCGAGTTCGACGACAAGGCCGGCTGCAGGATCGCGGCCTCGCAGATGGAGATGCTGCGCACCATGCGGAGCAGGTGCCGCCGCAGGCCGATCGTCTCCGTCGTCTACGGCGGCAGCCCGATGGAGCTCAAGGAGGCCTGCGAGCTTTCCGACGCCGTGCTCCTCGCGTGGTATCCGGGCGAGCAGGGCGGGCGCGCCATCGCCCGCACGCTCATTGGCCTCAGCAACCCCGCAGGCCGCCTTCCCGTCACGTTCATGGAGGACTACTCGAAGGAGTCGGACATAAAGGACTACAGCCTGCCAGGGCGCACATACATCTACGCGGCCAAGAAGCCGCTCTTCCCGTTCGGCTACGGGCTTTCATACACTACGTTCGCCTACTCCGGCGCGAAGGCGGAAAAGGACGGAGACGGCGTGAGATTCCAGGTGGAGGTGTCGAACACCGGCAAGGTGGCCGGCGACGAGGTCGTGCAGCTCTACGTGCGCTCGCCGGAGGGATGCGGCGACAGGCGCGTCCACCATCTCGAGGGCTTCAGGCGCGTGACCCTCGGGCCAGGCGAGAAGAAGACCGTGGCCTTCTCGCTAAGGCCGGAGCAGATCATGCAGTTCGGCGCGGATGGGAAGCAGAGCCTTGCGGAAGGCGAGTACACGTTCTTCGCGGGCGGCGGCCAGCCCGGCTTCGACGCGGGCGTGGTGTCGGCGCGCTGCGCGCGGGAATGTAAATGAGGATAACTTCACGGATATACGCTGACAATTAAGAGCGGGCGGCATCGTGACGGACACTTTGGGGACAGACCCCAAATTTCTCCCAAAGGGCGGCTCTGTGGCGCGAAGCGTTTAGGCGGAGCGTTAGCGTAGCCCTTTTGTTAGCCGTCGGAGTTTGAGATTAGTTCGAGTTGGAGTTGGAGATTAGTTCGAGTTGGAGTTCGAGTTCGAGAGCGGAATTGTAAAATTCCATTTCCACCAAGCACCATGCACCAGCGGCGAAGCCGCGAAGGCGCCAGGCACCACCAAACCACCGCACCACCTAACTAAATTGCTGAAACCGCCGCGGAAATTTGGTATAATACGGGACAGATGAAACCCGCAATGACAGCCGCGCTCCTTGCGCTTTTCGCCGCGCCCGCATTCGGCGGAGCGCCGCGGGTCGTTCCCGACACTTCCGACGACAGGGTCGAGACGCCGCTTTCCGTGCGGATGGAGCGGATAGGCACCATCAGGCCACGCAACGTCTCGGAGATCGCCGGGTCGAACTGGATGCTCGGGTGCGAGACGCTTGACCGCGACTATGCCGACTTTGACGAATACAAGCACCTCATTGCTCCCCTTGGCCTAAAGACCGTGCGCCTTCAGGGCGGGTGGTGGAAGACCGAGCGCGAGAAGGGCGTCTACGACTTCTCCTGGCTCGACAGGATCGTCGACTACCTCCGCAAGAACGACGTCAGGATATTCATGGAGCTTTCCTACGGCAACCCGATCTACAAGGGCGGCGGCGGCTGGGACCTCTCTGGCGGCTTCCCTTTCGGCGAAGAGGGGACTGCCGGCTGGGAGCGCTGGGTCAATGCCATCACGAAGCGCTATGCCGACAAGGTCGCCACGTGGTGCGTGTGGAACGAGCCGGACATCTGCGACCCGTCAACCCCGGGCGGCGCTTCGCCCAAGACGCCCGAGGACATCGCGGCCTTCAACGTGCGCACGGCGCAGGCGGTGCGAAAGAACGTCCCCGCCGGCAAGGCGCGCCTCGCGGGGCTCGCACTCGCGCGTAACGACCCGATGTTCCTTGAGAAGTGCCTCAAGGCGATGGGCGCGGGCCTCGGGCTTTTCGACGCCATCGTCTACCACGGCTACGCCCCCGCGCCCGAAAGCTCCTACGAGAATGTCGAGAGGCAGAGGCAAGTCCTCGCCAAGTACAGCCCGAAGGCGGTGCTGATACAGGGCGAGAACGGCTGCCCGAGCGAATACACGTCGTACTTTGCGCTCAACAGCTGGTCATGGAGCGAATACTCGCAGGCGAAGTGGGACATCCGCCGGATGCTGGGCGACCTCGGGCACGACGTCGAGGGCAACGTGTTCACCATCTGCGACTTCAACCACGTGCGCCACGAGGTGAACCGCAAGGGGCTTGTCCGCGCCAACGGCAGCCACGAGGTGATTGCGATCAAGCGGGCGTACTATGCCGTGCAGAACGTCGCGGCGGTTTTCGACGACACGCTTTCCCGCGTGAAGAAGCCGTGCTTTTCGACGGTCGACCTCGGGCTTGAAGTCTACGAGTACCGCAACAGGGAAGGGCTGCCGATCTTCGCGTTCTGGCGCTCGGCGGCCGTCTCGAACCCCGGCAAAAGGGCGAAGGGCGGGCTTCTCAAGAAGGAGCATGTCGCGCCAGGCGATTCCTTTGACACCGCCCCCGGAGTGTTTGAAATGGCCGCGCCGCCGCTTGCCGATCCAGTATGGGTTGACTTGCTCACGGGGCGCATATACGCGTTTCCGAAGAAGAACCAGCTTGTCCATTCCGAAGGCGTGACGTTCGTGGACGTGCCGGTGTACGACTCGCCGTGCCTCCTGGCCGAGCGCGCCGCCGTGATGCGCTGACAGGCAGAGTTTTGCTCCTGTTTCTCCTGTTCTTTGTGGCTGAAAACCCTGCGGTGGCTTAATCCTGTTAATCCTGTAAATCCTGTCTAAAAACTCTGTGACTCTGTGTGAGAATATGGTATAATACGCAGTATGGGTTATCCATTGAAAGACATGATATTCAGATACGGCTCGATTGCCATGGCTTTGGCGATACTGGGCACGGGGGTCTTTTTCCTTGTTCCGACGTACCGCCGCAGCCAGGACCTGAAGGCCCAGGAAGCAAAATGCGCGGAAAGCATCGAGCGCGTGAACAGGGAAATTTCCGCCCTGCGCGAAAAGCAGCGCCGCTTCCATGGCGACAACGAGTTCATAGAGTCGATAGCGCGCCAGAACAACAGGGTCTACCCCGGCGAACTCGTTTTCATCTTCGAAGACTGACGTGAAAGCGGCCGCCAGACTGACGCTCGGGCTATGCCTCGTACCCGCCTGCTGCGCCGCGGCGTTTTCGCTGTGGGACGCGATAGTCGTGGCGGCCGGTGCCACGGGTGGGCTTACCACCGAGGCGCTTTCGCTTCTTGGCGGCATCGCGGCCTTCGCGTTCTGCTGGATGGCGCTTTCCCACCCTGTTAAGACGTACGTCCTCGGCCACGAGCTCACGCATGCGATCTGGGGAGTCATGTTCGGCGCGAAGGCCTCCGACGTGCGCGTCACCGAGAGCGGCGGGAGCGTGCGGCTCACGAAGAGCAACATGCTCATCACCCTCGCGCCGTACTTCTTCCCGTTCTACACGTTCGTCGTGATCGTCGTGGCGCTCATAACATACGCCTTCCTCCGCCCGCTGCCGTACCTGCCGCTCTGGCTGTTCCTCGTCGGCTTCACCTGGGCGTTCCACGCGCTTTTCACGGTGCAGACGCTGATGCAGCGACAGCCGGACATCAAGGAATACGGCCGTCTCTTCTCGTGGACGTTCATCTTCCTCGCCAACGTCGCGCTTGTCCTCCTTTGGCTCGTGCTTGCAACCCCGATGACGTTCGGGCAGCTCTGGTCGTCGCTTCTTTCGCGGTTCGTCTCGGCGTACGCCTCGGTAGGCGCCGCCGCCGCATGGCTCTGGAAACTCGTCGCCCGGCTATGTACCCGAACCTGATAGACATCGGCTTCCTCCACATCCGCACCTACGGCGCCTGCATGGCGACGGGCTTTCTCGTATGCTGGTGGCTCTTCGAGCGCCTCTGCGGCCGCAAGGACCTTTCGAACCTCCTTTTCGCGCTGCTTCTGAGCGGAGTCGTCGGGAGCCGCATCGCCTACGTCGTCGAGCACTGGTCGTCCGAGTTCGCGGCCTCGCCGCTGTCCGTCGTCCGGGTCGACCAGGGCGGGCTCATGTTCTACGGCGGGCTCATTCTCGCGCTTGTCGTCTATGTCGCATGGTGCGCGGCGAAGAGGGAGAACCCCATAGCCCTTGGCGACCACCTCGCCGCCGTCATCCCGCTTGGCCATGCCTTCGGCAGGATAGGGTGTTTCTTCTTCGGCTGCTGCTACGGGCGCGCGAGCGACAGTGCCTTCGCCGTGAGGTTCCCGCGCTTTTCGCCTGCGTGGTGCGAGCAGGTGCATTCGGGCGAGCTCTCCCGCACCGCGGCGGAATCGCTGCCCGTGCTGCCGACGCAGCTCTTTGAAAGCGCCGCGCTTCTTGCGCTGTTCGCAGTGCTCCTCGCCGTGCACCGCCGCTCGCGCGGCCTCCCGGGGATGACGCTTGGCGCGTATCTCGCCGGCTACGGGGCGATCAGGTTCGCGCTGGAATACCTGCGCGGCGACCCGCGCGCGGCCGTGGGGCCGCTTTCGATAGGCCAGGCGATATCGGTCGGGATGTGCGCGCTTGGAGCCGCTGCGATGTCGTACGCCATTTCGAGGAGGGGCAAGGATGGGCGCTAACGTCCATGTCGTAATAGGCGCCGACGACTACATCGTGGACTGCGCGGTGCGCGGCATAATGGGCGACGACACCGGACTCGAGACGATCGACTCGCGCACTTCGACAGCCGCCGAGGCGCAGCTTGCCGACATAGGCCGCGCCGACTCCTCGCTCATGGAGGCTCCGTTCCTCTACCCGAAGAAGACGACGTGGTGGCGCAACGTGCATTTTCTCCCCTCTGCCGGCAAGAAGCAGTGCTCGGAGGAGGTGAAGGAGTCGCTTGAACGCTTCGCGGAGAAGCTTGCGCGCACGGAGCTCCCGGAAAACCAGAAGTTCATCCTCTCCGCTCCATCGCTTCTCCCGGCGTCGATCGTCGCGAAGGCCCTGAAGAAGGGCGCGCAAGTCGTCGAGCTCGACGCGGGGCGCGGAAAGCGCGGCGCGGCCGCCCTTGTGCGCGAGGCGACCGTCAGGGCGGTCGACTACGCGGAGGAGAAGGGCCTTCAGTTCGAGAGCGGCGCGGCGGAGGCCTTCGTCGCCGTCGTCGGCCAGGACGCGCGCAGCTGCCTCAACGAAGTCGAGAAGCTCGACCTCTATCTCGGGCCGGGTCGCAGGAAGGTGATGCGCTCCGACGTGCAGGCCGTGACTTCGCCGGGTGCAGGCGCGGAAAGCGCGATATGGAGCGTGACCGACGCGATAGCAAGGCGCGACGCGGCGGCTGCGGTCGACGCGATGCGGCCATTCGAAGGCGAGAGCGGCTTTGCCGTCATGATGACCTCGGCCGTGGAGAGGTGCTTCAGGGTGCTTGCCACGGTCAAGGACGCCCAGACGCGCGGCGAGGGCTGCCCTGCCTCGCTTTCGCCTTGGCAGTTCGACAGGCTTTCCTCGTCCGCGCGGCGCTGGACGCTGCAGGAGCTTCGCCGTGCACGGCATCGCATGGCGGCGCTGAGGGAGGACGTGGTTTCCGGAACGGAGGCCGGCGTGGCGCGAATCGAGATCGAGGTTGCGCGCGCCTGCACCAGGAGGTGAAGGAAGTGAAGAAGGTGTTCATTGACGGAAGCGCCGGCACGACCGGGCTTCGCATACGCGAGAGGCTCGCCATGAGAGGCGACGTCGAGCTCGTGCAGATCAAGGACGAGCTGCGCAAGGACGCGGCGGCGAGAAGGGACGCGCTCAACTCGGCCGACGTCGCGTTCCTCTGCCTGCCGGACGTGGCGGCGCGCGAGGCGGTTTCGCTCGTCGAGAACCCGGAGACGGTCGTCATCGACACGTCCACCGCGCACCGCACGGAAGAGGGCTGGACGTACGGCTTTGCGGAGCTTGCGGGAATGCGCGAGAGGATCGTCTCCTCGAAGCGCATCGCGAACCCGGGCTGCCACGCCTCCGGCTTCATCGCGCTCGTGGCCCCTCTCGTCGAGGACGGGCTGATTGACGCCGACGCCGAGCTTTCGGCGTATTCGCTTACGGGATATTCCGGCGGCGGCAAGAAGATGATAGCGGAATACGAGGCGGGCGAGCGCGACAACGGCGGCTGCCAGTACGCACTTGGCCAGGCCCACAAGCACCTGCCGGAGATGGTCCGCTACTCGGGCCTTGAGCGCGCGCCCGTCTTCTCGCCGGTCGTCGTGCCGCACTACTCCGGCATGGAGACGGTTGTCATGCTCCACGCCTCGACGCTGAAGGGCGGCGGGCTGGAGGACGTGAAGGAATGCTACAGGAAGTACTACGCGGGCGAAGGGCTTGTCGGCTTCTCGCCGGATCCATCCGTATGCGGGGTGATCTCCTCGATGGCGATGTCGGGCCGCGACGACATGACCGTAAGCGCGTACGGCAACGACGAACGCATAGTGCTCGTGTCGCTCTTCGACAACCTCGGCAAGGGCGCGTCGGGGGCTGCGATCCAGAACATGAATCTCGCCATTGGCTGCCGCGAGACGGAGTCTCTCGTCTGCGGGGCGTGACGGCATTGGGAGGAAGTCGCAATGAGGCTGACTGAAATACTGAAGGAGAAGGCGAAAGCCGCCAAAAGGAGAATCGTCCTGCCAGAGGGCGACGAGCCGCGAACGGTCAAGGCCGCCGAGATCGTGCGGGGAGAGGGAATAGCCGAGACGGTGCTCCTGACGGCGGAGTCGGTAGCCGGGGACAAGGCGAAGCTCGAGGCGTATGCCGACGCCCTCTACGAAATCCGCAAGGCGAAGGGGCTCTCGCGCGAGAAGGCGGCGGAACTCGTCATGGACCCGATGTACTACGGCATGATGATGGTGAAGGAGGGCGACGCGGACGGCCTCGTCTCCGGTGCCGTCCATTCCACGGGAGACATGCTGAGACCCGCGCTCCAGGTCATCCGCACCGCACCGGGCATGAAGCTCGTCTCTTCGAGCTTCATAATGGAGAGCGCGAACCGCGCCGTCGGCGAAGACGGGCTTTTCGTCTATGCCGACTGCGTCGTGAACCCGTGTCCAGACGCAGAAGGGCTTGCGCACATCGCAGTTGCCGCAGCGGAAACCGCGAGGAAGCTCTGCGGCATTGCCGAGCCCCGGGTCGCGATGCTCTCGTTCTCCACGAAGGGCAGCGCCAATCACGAGCTCGTGGAGAAGGTGCGCTCCGCCGTCGAGATCGCCCACGGCCTCAGGCCCGACCTGCTCCTTGACGGCGAACTCCAGTTCGACGCCGCAGTCGTCCCCTCCGTCGCCGCGCTGAAGGCGCCGGGCAGCAAGGTGGCGGGGCGCGCGAACGTGTTCGTCTTCCCCGACCTTCAGGCCGGCAACATCGGCTACAAGATAACGCAGCGGCTTGGCGGCGTGGAGTGCTTTGCGGTGCTGCAGGGGCTTGCAAAGCCGTGCAACGACCTTTCGCGCGGATGTTCCGTCGACGACATCGTCAGCACTGTCGCCGCGACTGCGGTGCAGGCGTAGCGAAGGGAGGCCGCCAGCATGAAACGCACATGGTTCCTATGCGCAATCGCGCTTCTGCAGTGCGGGCTTGCGCCTGCGGACGGAGAATGCATAGTCATCGATCTCGAAGACGGCCCGGAGGCCGCACGCTACCGGGTGGAAAAGGCTGCCTCCGCGCCTGAAGGCGGCTGGGGCACGGACGCGAAGACGAGAAAGCTCGTCCTAAGGCGCGTTCCCGGCGAGAAACCGTTCTACCTTGGCGTCTTCGAGGTCACGCAAAGGCAGTACGAGCTTGTGACGGGCGCAAACCCGTCTGCATGGCGAGGGCCTACGAACCCGGTGGAGTGCGTCTCGTTCAATGCGATTCGCGGCGGCGGGGCGGAACCGGGCAAGGATACGTTCATCGGCGTCCTGCGGCGCAAGACGGGGCTCCGGCTCGACCTCCCGACCGATGCGGAATGGGAGTATGCCTGCCGCGCCGGGGGCAAGGGCGACTGGGGACTGGGCGCTGCAGGCGAGATGGAGCTTTCGCAGCTCGGCCGCCACTCGGAGAACGTCGACGACGGGCGCGGAGAGGGCAGGCGGCACGTCGCCGTCGGGCTTTACGCGCCGAACGCATGGGGGCTCTACGACATGCACGGAAACGTCTTCGAGTGGTGCCTTGACCTTTACGACGACTTCGTCCCCGCCGTGCAGCGCAGGAAGGGCGAGGGCAGGCGCGTCCTCCGCGGCGGTTCGTGGTACAGCGGCCCGTCTGGCTGCAGGGCGTCGTCGCGCCATTGCGCCAAGCCCGACACGGCAGACGTCTTCTACGGCTTTCGGCTGAAATGCCCCGCGAAGGAAGGCGAATGAAGCCCACGGCCATACCGAAGACGAACGCGCTCAGGGCGCTTGACGCGGCGAAGGTCGCCTACGAGGCGAGATGCTACGACTACGTCGAGCACGGCGGAACCGCGCAGGCGGCGGCCGGGCTCGGGCTTGACCACCACGCCACGATAAAGACGCTGATTCTCGAAGACGAGGCGAAAAAGCCGTTTGTCTGCCTGATGCACGGCGACTGCGAGATTTCGCTGAAGAACCTCGCGCGGGCGCGCGGATGCAAGAGCGTCTCGATGTGCGAGGCGGCGACGGCCGACAGGCACTCCGGCTACCACGTCGGCGGCACGTCGCCGTTCGGGACGAAGAGACGCATGACGGTCTATGTGCAGAAGACGATATACGACATCGGGGAGATCTACATAAACGCCGGGCACAGGGGGATACTCGTCGCGATGAAAAGCGCCGACCTGGACAAGGCGCTCCCAGGGCTTGTCGTCCCCGTCGACGTGGCCCTGTCGCCGTCAATGCAGCAGGCGCCAGTCAACTAGAAAAACTGCAACTGGGAATGAACGCAATGGACACTACGACAAGAAGGGATGTGATCAGGGGCGGCTTTTGCATGGCGGCGGCCAGCGCGCTTGGCGGGTGCATTACGGGCAAGCCTGCGGAGGCGGAGCAGTCGCTCGTGACGGCGGAAGAGGATGCAGTCCTCGACCTCTGGCAGGGCGAAACGGATCTTGCCGAGGCCAATGTCTACGTACAGTACCTGAAGGACGGCCAGACGCGCGGATACGCCTCGCTTGAAAAGCTCGAGGCCGCGTTCGAGAAGGTGCTGCGCGAGGCGCAGGAAACGACGGTGACGGGCGACAGGCCGGCGGTGTGGAGCGTCTACAACATGGGCTACATAGTAAAGACGCGAGAGGCGATGTTTTCAATCGACCTCGTTCACCGGCGCGCCGTCGAGTTCGCGCCGCTTCTCGACTTCGCGCTCATCACCCACAACCACGCCGACCACTGGCGCCACGACTTCTACAGTTCAATGAACATGGCGGGCAAGACGGTCATATCGAACTTCCTCGACAACTACGGCGTTCGCGGGTGGAGGAAGAACGGCGGCTACATAAGGGGAGTGAAGGAGTTCCGTCTTAAGGACGTGGAAGTGAGGACTTCGCTCATCGACCACAACGACTACCTCATCGACTACACGACGGCGTTCGAGATAAAGATCGGCGATTTCCGCCTCTATCACACCGGCGACAGCGGCAAGGGCACCGAGCCCAAGCTCGTCCACGCCTGGGGCCGTCCCGACCTCTGGCTTTTCTTCCCCGGCTGCGGCATAGACGTGGCGAAGGCGGTTTCCAGGGTCAATGCAAAGCGGGTGGTGTTCGGCCATTTGTGGGAGCTTGGGCACGTCTCGGGCCGCCTCAAGGCGCCCCTTGTCCGCCGCGCATTGAACAAGGCCCGCCCGCACTGCTCCGATGTCTCCTTTGCGCTCTGGGGCGACAGGGTCTGCTAGGCTCTTGCTTTTTGCCGTGCTTATGTGTTATACTACATTTCATGGTTAGGATTACAGCGTTTTTCGCAGCGGTCGCGTGCTTTTCGGCGGTGGCCGGCGAGGAGTTGAGAATATCGGCCGACAACATCAAGGCCGACCGCAAGACCGGCGCGGTTTGCGCGGAAGGCAATGTCACGGCGGGCCTTCCGCCGCTTTCCGTTCGCTCGGCCAAGGTCGAGAAGTCCCCCGACGGGCTGTACGAGTTCGGCTACCCGACGGAGGTGACGACCTGCACGAACGCCCCCGGCCACCGCCACTGGGCGGCGCGAGGCCACGTCGTCTACCGCAACGGCGAATACGTGAAGCTCACAAACGGCTCGCTTCTCGCGATGGAGTGGCCGGTGATGTGGCTGCCGTTCTGGTACTACCCGATAGACACCGACTACGGCTGGCGGCTCATGCCCGGCTATTCGCGCAGGAACGGCGCAGGGCTCTTCGCCAAGTACGTCTACAGCATCGCCGGGTCGATGGAGCCAGGCGAATACGGGCTCGGCGGCGCGACGCGCCTCGATGCGCGCTTCAAGAACGGCGTCGCGGGCGGGCAGAGCGTCAGCTGGCGGCTCGGCGACTGGGGGCTCGGCAAGGTGAAGGCGTATTACGCCGACGACCTCGACTACGACCGCTATGAAAAGCGCTGGACGTCGCCGCGCCACTGGAACTACCGCAACTGGGGCAGCACGGTCGACCGCGAGCGCTGGGCGGCGATGTTCGAGCACAGGATGGAGATAGGCGAGCGCGACACGGTGAGGGCGAGCGTCGCGGCGTTCGGCGATTCGCACATGGAGCACGACTTCCTGCAGGATTCGATCTTCCGGGGCGGCAACCGCTTTACCGCCCGCGACAACCGCAACGAGGCGGCGTGGGAGCACCTTGAGCGCCACTTCCTGACGCAGCTGAGCGTGACGGGGCCGATCGAGGATTTCATGGGCGGGGTAGCGCGGCTGCCCGAGTTTGGCGTGCTCGCAGTGCCGCAGCCCGTCTTCGGCACCGCCGTCAACTATGAGGGCTCGGCGACGGTTGGCTACTACGACAGGCGCAACGCCCGCTACGGCGATTCCACGACGGATCTCGCGTTCCGCTATGCGCCCGGCGCATGGGCGGAGTACAACACGTTCCGCTTCGACACGTACCATCGCCTCACGCTGCCGTTCAAGGTCGCGGACGTCCTCTCCGTCGTGCCGCGCGTCGGCTGGCATGGCACCTACTGGGGCGAAAGCGGCAACTACGCGCCCACCGGCTACGAGAGGGCGGGCACGACAGGCGACGGCGCATGGCGCGGCATCTTCGAGGGCGGCGTAACGTTCGCCGCGCGCGGTGCGGCGGACTTCGAGGGCGGCTGGCGCCACGTCGTCGAGCCGTATCTTGACGTGCTCGCGCAGGAGGCGCAGTACTACGGGCTTCGTTCCGGCGCACGGCCCTATGTCTTCGACCGCGTCGAGGCGAGCCGCGACTACCTCGACCAGTTCGCAGGGCGCAGCAGGAACCTGCCCTATTCGTGGTATGGCCTTACGCCCGGCCTGCGAAACGCCTTCCGGAAGACCGATGCGGACGGGGAGTCGCGTACGGTGCTCGACCTTGACGTCTACACGGCGATACAGCTCAACGACACCCACTATGCAGACGGCGCCTCCAACTGGCAGCGGCAGGTGCGCAACGTCGAAGACCCGACATACGGCAAGCACGGCGCGTGCGCCATGCCCGGGGCGCGGCTTTCGTGGAACCCGACGAAGAAGACTTCGCTTTCCGCCCGCGGCGAATGGGACGGCGAAAACGCGACGCTCGCCTACGCCGATGTCGCGCTCGTCCACCATGTGACGGATTCATTCTCCTGGCATGTCGACTACAACGGGCGCGACCACCGAGTCTGGGACTACTCCGTCATGCCGTACGACGCCGAGCTTATGCGTAGGGACATGTTCAACCATGCGCGGCAGAAGTTCGGCGAGGTGGGCTTCGAATACGAGGTGTGCGACGCGCTCGCCTTTGCGCCGTTTGTCGTGTGGGACTTCGACGAGGGAGAGCTTTCCGAAGTCGGCACGTGGGTCGACCTGCGCACCGACTGCCTCGGCTTCAGGTTCTCGTTCACATACGAGGAGGAATACGAGCGAGTTGACCGTAGCATCGACAAGGACGACTTCCGCTTCGGGTTCTTCGTCTATCTCCGCGCCCTCGGGCCCACGCGGAGCAATCCGTTCAGCAGGTAGCCCCGCATGCGCAAGTCGAGGCAGAGCGGGTTCGAGCGTCTCGAGAACAGTCTCGTGAGGCTTATCCAGGAGCCTGGCGCCGATCTCGGCCATTCGGCGGGGGTGAGGCTGCTGCTGGGCTTCCTGCGGTTCCTGAGCGGGTTCTTCGCCGCCGCCGTCTCGATACGATACTTCCTCTACAAGACAGGCATCCTGCGCAGGTTCCCGCTCGGCATACAGGTAATCTCGATCGGCAATGTCACGGCCGGCGGCACCGGCAAGACGCCGGTCACCGAGCTTTTCGCGCGTACGCTCGCCGCGGAAGGGCGCAAGGTCGCCATCCTCTCGCGCGGCTACAGGCGCAAGGAGGCTCCGTGGTACAGGCGCATGTTCACGCAGGTCGTGGAGCCGCCGCTTGTCGTCTCCGACGGCCGGCATGTGCTCCTTGATTCCGCGACAGGCGGCGACGAGCCGTACATGCTCGCCTCGAACCTCCCCGGCGTCGCCGTAGTCGTCGACCGCAACCGCGTCAAGGCGGGGCGCTACGCAATCAAGCGGCTCGGCTGCGACACGCTCATCCTCGACGACGGCTTCCAGTACCAGCGCCTGAAGCACACGATAGAGGTCGTGCTCGTCGACTCGACAAACCCGTTCGGGAACGGCCACATGCTGCCGCGCGGCGTCCTTCGCGAGCCGGCGCGGCACATCAAGCGGGCAGACATAGTCTTTCTCACGAAGTGCCGCGGCGACGTGAGCGCCGTGCGCGAGGAGGTGCGCAGGCTGAACAAGACGGCGAAGATCGTGGAGTGCAGCCACGCGCCGCGCACCTTGAAGGACGTGTGGAGCCGCGAGGAGTTCCCGCTTTCGTGGCTCGACGGCAAGACATGCTGCACGCTTTCCGGCATCGCCAGCCCCAAGGGCTTCGAGAACCAGCTGCGCGCCCTCGGCTCGAAGGTGGTGTGGTGCGAACGCTACGCAGACCACCACCGCTACGACTCCTCCGAGGTCCTCTACGCCCTGAATCGCACGGCCGACATGGGCGCGGACGCGCTCGTCACCACCGAGAAGGACGCCGTGAGGTTCCCGCGCCTCGAGACTGCGCCGGTGAAGTGCCTCTACCTGCGCATCGCGATAGAGATCCTCTCCGGGCGCGAGCACTTCGACGGCATAATAGACAGGATATGCTTCCGCAAGAATGGGTGAGGCGCGTTCCAGAGTCGCGCCGCACGTCGCGAGGCTCCCCAAGAGCGGGATACGCCGGTTCTTCGACATCGTCGCGCAGTCGAAGGACGTCATATCTCTCGGCGTCGGCGAGCCCGACTTCGATACGCCGTGGCACATCGCGCGCGCGGCGGCGACGTGCCTTGAAAACGGCGGCACCCACTACACGTCGAACCTCGGCACTCCCGAGCTCCGCGCGGCGATATGCCGCTACCTGAAGCGCCGCTTCGACGCGCACTTCGACTGGCGCGGCGAGACGCTCGTCACCGTCGGCGTTTCCGAGGCCATCGACCTTGCGGTGCGCGCGCTCTGCTCGCCAGGCGACGAAGTCATATACCACGAACCATGCTTCGTCTCCTACGCCCCTACGATCGCGCTCGCCCACGCGGTGCCCGTGCCCGTCGCGACGCGCGCGGAAGACGGCTTTGCGCTTCGCGTGGAGGACATCGAGAAGAAGGCGACCTCGCGCACCAAGGCGCTTCTCGTGAACTTCCCGTGCAACCCGACTGGCGCGACGCTTTCGGAAGGGCAGATGCTGGAGGTGCTGGAGTTCTGCGAGCGCCGCGACATCGTGCTTCTTGCAGACGAGGTCTATTCCGAGCTAAGGTACGACATCGCGCCAGACGAGCAGATAAGGAGCTTCACGTCGTTCCCGCGCTTCCGCGACCGCGTCGTCCTGCTGAACGGCTTCTCGAAGAGCTGGGCCATGACGGGCTTCAGGCTCGGCTACGCATGCGGCCCTGGGGACATCATCGACGCGATGATGAAGATTCACCAGTACGGCATAATGAGCGCGCCTACGATCAGCCAGGCGGCGGGCGTCGAGGCGATGGACCTTGGCGACGTCGACGTCTCGCGCATGCGCGGGGAATATCGCCGCCGCCGCGACTACCTTGTGCGCGAGCTGAATGCGCTTGGTCTTAAGACCGCCATGCCGCAGGGCGCGTTCTACGTTTTCGCCGACGTTTCCTCCACCGGCCTTTCCGACGAGGACTTCGCGCTTAAGCTCCTCAAGGAGGGCGGCGTCGCGGCAGTTCCCGGGAGCGCGTTCGGGGAAAGCGGGCGCGGGTATCTCCGCCTTAGCTACGCAACGTCGCTCGCGAAGATCGAGGAGGCCGTCCGGAGGATGGCCAAGGTGGTAAACGGGACTTGCCTTGCGCCGTCTGCCGCCGCCGGCAGCGGCAAGACGCCCGCCGTGTGCCTCCTTCCCAAGCGCGGCAAGCAGGCGTTCTACCGCGTGAATGCCGAATGAGCGGCAGGCCGAACGTGTCGTTCGGCGAGGTATCCGACATGCATCCTGCAGTGCCCGAGTCGACGGCGATGCCGGAGAGGGCGCTACTGGGCTAGATCAGCGACGGGAAAATCGAAATACGTGTTGGGATACGGCTCGTCCCTCAGGGTGAAGTGCCACCACTCTTCGTCAATCGGCTTGAAGCCGTGCGAGGTCATGATTTCGCGGAGCAGCATTCGGTTGGCGAACTGTTCCTTCGTGATGTTGCGGTAACTGGGGTGCGACTCCTTGCCAAACCAGTCAAACGTGCCGCCCATGTCGACTTCCTTGCCGGTCTTCATGTCGAACAGAGTCAGGTCAACCGTGCTGCCGCGGCTGTGGCCCGAACGTTCCGCGATGTACCCCTGCTTGAAAAGGACGGACTTGTCGAGGTTCGGGTAGAAGTGCGACTTCATCCTCGTGTCGCCGACATCGTCCGCCCACCGCACAAAATGCGCGACCGCCCGCTGCGGACGGTAGGCGTCGTCGATCTTGAGCCGGTAGCCGCGCCTTACGCAGTCGTCGCTCGCGGCCCTGAGCGCCTTCGCCGCCTCCTTCGAGAGGATCGCGCACGGTTGCTCGTATCCGTCGATGCGGTCCCCGACAAAGTTGTAGGTCGAATAGTACCTGATCTCCAGAATGGCGTCCGGCACGGCTTCGGCCAGCGACACGAACCCATTTTGGCGGCTTGGCCGCAGCGAGGCACAGCCCGCTGCCGAGCCGAGCATGAAGGCGGCAATGGCGGACATCGCCGCAATCGACACCGGGGCCAAAGACGGCATGAAGCGTTTTTTCATCGGACGTTTTCTCCTCAAGGGGTTGGAAAATAGGCGCAATTGTAGCATTTCTCCCATGCAAAATCAAGCGGGCCGCGGCATTTCTGAACGCTCCCCGGCCCATCGCCCATCGCGCATCTCTGGATGATATTATGATATACTACGCGGCAGATGGAACAAACCAGCACAGCAGAACATGCACAGAAGGGGCTGTCCCTTTCGGCCACGCGCGAAAGAAAGCTTCTCTGGGGAACGGAGACGTGGCTTGTCGAGGAGCCGCTTCTCGTGAAGTGCATCGCGCCCGAGCAGAACCTGAGCGTGCAGGTGCATCCCGGCGAGGCGAGCGTCGGGCGCACAGGCGGGCGCCCCAAGACGGAGGCATGGGGGGTTGTGCACGACGGCACGATCTACGCAGGCTTCAGGGAAGGCGTGACGCGCGGGCAGGTTGCCGCCGCCGCGAATAGCGCCGCGCTCGTCGATCTTCTCGTTCGTCACGAGGCCAGGGCGGGCGAGATATACTTCATCCCCGCCGGGCTTGTGCATGCGCTTGGCGCGGGAGTGTCGGTATTCGAGGTGCAGCAGCCGAGCGACACGACGTTCAGGCTCTACGACTGGGACCGCACCGGTCCCGACGGGCGGCCCCGCGAACTGCAGATAGCGGAGGCGCTTGAGGCAATCGACCTCTCGCTTGGCGCGCCGGTCGCGGCCTCGCACATCGACAATCAGTTCTTTTCACTATGCGTGGCGGAGGAAGGCTCGCCGTTCCAGGCCGTTTCGCAGTGCTTTTCGTTCGGCATTGCCTCGAAGTCGTTTGCCGCGCATCCGGCAGGTGACGAGTTTGTTCTTGCCGAGCGCTCCTTTGTCGCCATGGCGAAGTAGAAGGAAGTCTGCCGACTATGCTGGAGAGGATCTTCAAGTTAAGGGGGAACGGGACGTCGGCAAGGACGGAGCTTGCCGCCGGCCTTACCACTTTCATGACGATGGCGTACATCCTCGCCGTGAACCCGAACATCCTTTCGGCGGCCGGCATTCCCCGTGGCGGCGTGTTCGTCGCGACGGCAGTCGCCGCTGTAATGGGCACGCTTCTCATGGCGTTCCTGACGAACTATCCGTTCGTGCTTGCGCCGGGAATGGGCCTTAACGCATTTCTTGCCTACGGCGTGGTGCTGGGCATGGGCTACAGCTGGCAGTTCGCGCTTCTCGCCGTTTTCGTCGAGGGCATCGTCTTTCTCGCGCTTTCGCTTACGCCTGTCAGGGAGAGCGTATTCAACGTCATCCCCCTTTCGCTCAAGAAGGCGGTCGCGGCTGGGATAGGGCTTTTCCTTTGCCTTGTTGCGCTCCACACGTCCGGCGTGGTGGTGGCCAACCCGGCGACGCTTGTCGATTTCATAGACTTCCATTCCACGCCTTTCCGTTCGCAGGGCGTCTGCGCGTTCTTCGCCATTGTCGGCACGCTTCTCACCGGATGCATGCTTGCAAGGGGGATGAAGGGCGCGATACTGCTTGGCATTGTCGCCACATGGGCGCTTGGCATGGCTGCGCAGGCGACTGGCCTCTACGTCCCCGACCCGGCGGTTGGGCGTTTCTCGCTCTACCCGAGCGTCACTTTCGCCGGCGTTGCAGATTCCTTCCGCGAGTTCGGCCAGACGTTCGGCGCGATCTTCAATCCCTCCTCCTGGACGCACGGAACGGGAGAGGCGGTGCGCTCCGGCTGGACGCTCGTAAGGTCGCTTGATTTCTTCGTGGTGATGTTTGCGTTTTTCTTCATGGACCTATTCGACACGCTCGGGACGTTGATAGGAGTGTCGATCAAGGCTGGCTTTCTCGACAGGGACGGCAGGCTCCCGCGCATCAAGGGGGCGCTTTGCGCGGATGCCGTCGCTACTTCGGTCGGCGCGGCGCTTGGCACTTCCACCACGACGACCTACATGGAGTCCGCGGCGGGGGTGGCGGCTGGCGGCAGGACTGGCCTTGCGGCCGTCGCGGCGGCCGGGCTTTTCGCCATTGCGATTCTCCTTGCGCCGGTGTTTCTTGCCGTCCCCGCGTTTGCCACTGCGCCCGCGCTAGTGGCGGTTGGGTACATGATGCTTTCGTCCGTTGCCGACATTGACTGGAGCGACGTTGGCGAAGGCATACCGGCGTTTGTCACGCTGGCATGGATGCCGTTTACCTACTCCATCTCCGATGGCATTATGCTTGGCATTATTTCCTATACGGTGATAAACGCCCTGAGCGGGCGCTTTAGGCGCGTCCACTGGATCATGTACGTTCTCGCGGCGGTCTTCGTCGCGAAATACGCGCTCATGTGATTCCCGCGCTATTGAACTATACGTAGCGCGCCCGTCGGGCAGGTCTCGGCGCAGAGGCGGCAGCTGCCGCAGACGGACGTGATGTCGGCATCGCGGAACTCTGGCTTTATGACCGTCTTGAACCCGCGGCCGACCAGCCCCAGGACCCCCTTGCCTGCGATCTTCTCGCATGCGCGGACGCACTGCCCGCAGAGGATGCACTTTCGCTGGTTGCGCTCGATAGTGACGAGCTTCTTTTCCTCGAAGCCCGGGTGGAATTCGCCCTTGAAGCGCCGCGTGTCCGCCTGCACGAGATTTGCAAGGCGCACAAGCGAGCAGTCGTTGAAGTCGTGGCAGCCGCACTCAAGGCAGCGCTTCGCCTCTGCCTGCGCCGCCTCGACTGAAAGGCCGAGGTTCACTTCCTTGAAGTCGCCGCGGCGCTCCTGCGGCGGACGCTGCGGCATCTTCGTGCGCGCGATGCGCGGGCGGTCGGCGAAGTCCTTCTCGGTAAGCTCGCGCTCCGAGAGGATCGTCTTCATGGGCCTGTATTCGCCGCCGTTCAGGAAGGCGTTCACGGCAAGCGCGGCTTCGTTGGCCTGCGCAATCGCGCCAATCGCGATGCCCGCGCCCTTGTTCACCGTGTCGCCGCAGGCGAAGACACCCGGAAGGGCGGTCGCGAAGTTGCCCTCGTCGGCGGCTATCGTGCCCTTGGGCGTCTGCGGCAGCGCCTCGAATCCCTCTGGGTCGTTGCGCTGGCCGATCGCGGCAATTACGCTGTCGAGCGCAATCTCCTCGAACTTGCCCTCGACGGGCACCGGCTTGCGGCGGCCGCGCTCGTCGGGCTCGCCAAGCTCCATCACCTGGAGGCGCATGCCGCATACCTTGCCGTCGCGCCCGAGGATCTCGTCCGGGGCGCAGAGGAACTTGAACTTGACGCCTTCTTCCTCGGCCTCCGTAATCTCGATGTCCTCTGCCGGCATTTCCCGTCTGGTGCGGCGGTAGACGACGAACACCTCCTTCGCGCCGACGCGCACTGCCGTGCGGCAGGCGTCCATCGCCGTGTTGCCGCCGCCGACAATCGCCACGCGCTCGCCGATTTCCGGCTTCTCGCCCGTGACGACCGCGCGCAAGAAGTCGATTCCGCCCCATACGCCTTTCAGTTCCTCGCCCTTGACGCGCATGCCAGTCGACTTCCATGCGCCGTTCGCGACGATTACCGCGTCGAACCACGAGCGGAACTTCTCGAATGTCGCGTCGCGCCCGATCTTGAAGCCGTTGACGAACGTGACGCCGAGCGCGGCGATTGCGTCCGTCTCGTACTTTAGCACCGCCTTCGGCAGGCGGTATTCGGGTATGCCGTAGCGGAGCATGCCGCCCATTTCCGGCATCTGGTCGTAGACGGTCACGTCATGCCCCCACTGCGCGAGCTTGAACGCGGCGGTAAGGCCGGCGGGGCCGCCGCCGACTATGCCGACCTTCTTGCCCGTTGGCGCGGCGACCTTGATCGGGCGGGCGTTGCCGTCCTTGCGCACCTCGTCGGCCGCGAAGTACTTGAGCTGCGCGATCGAGATGGGCTCCTCGACGAGCCTGCGGCGGCAGGCCTTTTCGCACGGGTGGGGACAGACCCTGCCGATGGAGGCGGGAATCGGGAACGTCTCCATGACTGTCGCGACGGCGTCGGCGAAGCGCCCCTCGGCGATTTCCTTGACGTACTTCTGGCAGTCTGTGTGCGCCGGGCAGTTCAGCTTGCACGGCCCCTGGCAGTCGCCGTCGTGGTCGCCCATCAGAAGTTCGAGCGCGAGCTTGCGCGTGGCGAGCGCCTTTTCGCTCTTCGTGTAGACCACCATGCCGGGCGCAATCTTCGTCGCGCAGGCGCGGAGCATCTTGGGGCAGTCCTTCACTTCCACGACGCAGACTCCGCACGCGCCGTAGGGCCCAAGCTCCTTCAGATAGCACAGGTTGGGGATTTCTATCCCCGCCGTTTTCGCCGCTTCGAGAATGGTAGAGCCTTCTTCAGCCTCCACCTCCACATCGTCGATTTTCAGATGCACTAATTCCTTCTTCATAAGACACGTATTATACCAAAAAGACCGTATGAAAAAAAGGGTTTGGGGATGTCTGTCGGGTCAAGAAAGGCCATTTCGGCTGAAAAGCCTGGATCTGAGGCCCGGAAGTCGCATTTACCCTTGAATCGCGGTTGATTTTGGGCAATGCAAATGATATACTCCTCGTTCATACATGGAGGAGCTTGTTCAGACGGCGGACGCGGTCGCGGCGTGAAGTTCATCTTGAGCGCAGACGCGCACTCCGCCTCCGCCATCGACTGCGCCTTCGACAGGTTCGGCGACTGCGAGGCGTTCCTTCCGTCTCCAATGGGAAGTCGAACGAGGCCGTAGTCGTGCAGGAAAATGCGCGCGTTGATTGCATTTCTGGTGATTGCAGGACTTTGCTGGAAATGGTATAATATGTGGTAATAATGGACAACAAATGAACGAAAATACTGGGACAATATATGGGACGACGGATTGCTCCGTATGTCATGGCAGCCAAGTCGTGGTCAAGGCACCGCGTATTCTCCAGACGCGGTACACGAAGGACTTTGGCCCAGGTTTCTACTGCACGATGATGCGAGACCAGGCTATGCGGTGGGCTGTGCGATTTACGGGACATGGCTGGCTTTCCAATTTCACATACAGGCCAAATCCCGCGCT
>JAEEHL010000164.1 GCA_016280825.1 Verrucomicrobiota bacterium | reverse complement strand
TAAAGACCGTGAAGGTCGCGACTGACCCCTTGGACTTCTCCGACCCCGACCGCCGCCAGGCCGCCTGGTTCGACGGCAACGACTCCTTCATGATGACGAAGACGCAGGCCTACCGCGGCTCCGACGCAAACGACATGCTCAAGCAGTTCACCGTCGAGGCGTGGGTGCGGCCCGAGAAGCGCGGCGTCGAGCAGACGATCCTCGACCGCTGCTCGCTCTACGGCGGCAACACGGTGCTGAACTCGGCGTACGTCCTGCGTTCCAATTTCCGTCTCGGCATCGACACAGAAGGGCGCATCTTCGGCCTCTTCGACAACTCCGACGCGCTTGAGTCGGGCAGCAACGAGCCAGTGAGCTGCCAGCGCGTGACGGGTCAGATAATGCCTCTCAACGAGTGGACGCACGTCGCGATGACGTACACCGGCAGGAAGCTCACACTCTACGTGAACGGCCAGATAGCCGATTCCGCCGAGACTACGCTTATCCCGGCTACCGGCGTCAGGCTTGTGAATCAGGACGTCGGCACCGGAACGCTCTACGGCCTGTACGAGTTCGTGCCCACCACGTTCTACATCGGCGCAAGGCCGATTCACACCCCTATCGTCGAAGATCGCATGAAACCGCTCCTCACCGAGACCGTGGAATACGGCTACATGCGCGAGTTCTTCCAGGGCTACGTCGACGAAGTGCGCGTCTGGGACGGTGCACGCACGAGCGCGGAGATTCTCGAGAACTACAGAAAGCGCATGACGATGGACGACGCGCGAGAGAATCGCATCGACGTCTACCAGGTCTGGGCGAACAGGGGCACGCGCAACGACAACGACGGCCTCCCGATGCTCCCGCCCGAGCTTTTGATGCACTACAACTTCTGCTCTCTCCCGGGCGCCGTGAAGCCAACGGACGTCGCGAAGACGCCTTCCGGCTTCGACAAGGCCGTGAAGAAGAGGGTGGCTGCGAACTACGAGAACGACGTGCAGGACCTTGACGACATCGGCATGTACTCCGTCGCCTATCCTTCGCGTTCGACGCTTGTCTCGGTCGCGCACAACCTGAAGGGCGGCGCGTACGGCACGTACAACCTCGATCCGGCGCAGGACCTTGCCTGCGGCTGGTGGGGCGCCTGCGCCACCAAGAGCCGCGTCTACGACGACTACACGATAGTGCCGTGGGCTGAGAACACGGTAGCGCACCTTGCCGCGATGGACGGCAGCACGTTCGACAGCTTCTACTACGCCGAGAAGCTTGGCGGCAGCTATACGCCTGCTTCGAACGCCGGCGTTGCGAGCTACATCTTCCCGAACGCGGCGAATCCCTACCCGTACTACACGTACTACCTCGACCGCTACATAAGGCTCTTCCGCATGAACCGGCTCGCCGAGCAGGGCGGCGAGGAGTTTGAGCCTCTCCTGAACCTCTACCGCTACGAGGTGCGTTCGCGCCTCGTGGGCCCGAGCGACCTTCTCCCGATGGGCAACGCGTACGCCCGCCGCTGCGAGGAAATGTGGGACGGCGCACCTGCCGATGCCTGGGAATACACGGCCGTGGACGAGAACGCGAACGGCATCTCCGACTGGTGGGAGGCGTACGCGAGGGCGAACTACGGCGGCCTCGAGTGGGATCAGGACGTCGACTGGAACACGCTCATCATCTACTTCGGGAATGAAGTGCCTGCGTATCAGGCGTTCCTCATAGACCTTGCGCGCGGCCTGCAGCCAGACGGCCTCGTTGACAGCGCGTTCGTCTCCACCGCCGACGACAACGGCAACAACCTGCCCGACTGGTGGGAGAACCTCTTCGGCGTCAAGGGCGGCGCCGATGCCGACGGTGACAACGACGGCCTTTCGAACTATGCCGAGTACATGCTGTCGTTTGGTGCGGCACCGTATGGAATCGAGAACGACTTCCCGCTTCTCGACCCAACGAAGCCGCGCACCGGCAAGGACCAGAAGGTTACGGACTACTTCCTCTCCGGTCCCGACTACGACATTGACGACAATTCCCGCCACATATCGGCCAATTCCTATCTTGGCCAGATTGTGTCCGACTGCGACTTCATGGAAGACTGGTGGGAGAAGAAGTACAACAATTCCTATTCGTCCACCGGCAAGTACGACCCCGACTACGACAAGGACGGAGACGGCTGGTCGAACTGGGCGGAGGCGCGTTCCTATATGTGGCGCGGCAGCTTCACGGCCGACCTTGTCGACGGCTATCTCGATTCCGCAACACACGCGAACTTCTACCCGCAGCCGGCTATCGGCATAAAGATTACGTACCACGGGGTGCAGGACGTCTCCGGCAAGGGGATCGTCGCAAGGACGTTCACCGGCAACTCGCCGCGCGTCGACGCCACGTTCAACGTGCTTGGCGCTTCTGACACCGTCACTGAAAACGCCTCGAAGATACTCGGCGGCTACTATGCCGGCAACGTCATGCACGGCAATCTCGGCCCCGGCAGGGTACTGCCGCAGACGGTACACTTCCTAATGGCCAGGATGTCCGGTGACGGCACGTACTACTGGTACGATCCGCGCGAGTATCCGGACCCCTCGGTAATAAATTATTCCAGGCAGGGCTGGGTTAATGACGTCAACTACAACTGGTTCTACGGTTATGGTACGTACGCAGAATACCGTCAGGCCCTTATGTACAACCCGAACTTCGTGCTTGACAATGCGTCCATACAGTTCATGCCGTTTGCCGACACATCGGCTGACGCCGACGGCCATTTCGGCGCCATCATCTACACCGGCACCAACAACAACGTGGCTACGAGCGCGCAGATCGGGAAGATAGACTACCGCACGGGAGAGTTCTCGATCGACCTCGGCACGCTCGCCACAGTCTCGGGGCAGGCGCTCGACAACTACCTCTTCAGCGCCGAATGGCAGTACCGCATCGGCCATGAATATCCACAGACGTTCTGGCTGTGCGAGCCGACATCGGGATATGTCAGGGAAGGGCGCAACACCATTGAGGTGTTCATCGACATCGACGGCGACGGCGCATACACTGCGGGCCTTGACCCATACGGCGCCCTGCAGGACGTCGAGATCGGCTGGCACAAGACGCGCGAGCTCGTCATAGAGGTGAAGGACGAGTCCACCGCGGTGGCGAGAACTGCGATTCTGACCGATGCCGGCGGCGGAGACGATGGCGAAAACCCTGCGGCAACCGTAACGGGCCTTGATGCGCTTACGACGAAGGTTGTCGTGCGCCGCAAGTCGATAAACGGCCAGTCGGCCTTCAACGGGAAGACCGTCCCCGTGCGCGCTCTCGTCTCCAAGACGTTCGTGAACGACGACAGGGCGTATCTCACTGAGGCCGACGCTGTTTCCGCTCTGCAGCCGGACCTCGACTGGAAGTGGCTTATGAAGGACGCCGCGAAGCTCGGCATCGCCGCGAAGGACCTGCGCACTGTCGGCTACGAGATAGCCACCGTCACGAAGCTTGCAGACGGCACGACCACGAACACGCCGATCGCCACCTTCGAGAACGAGTTCCTCGTCTCCCGCACGGTTCCAGTGCCGAGAGATCCCGTCGCGTCGGAGCCTGTGTACAGTGCATACCCGTCGTCCTCGTTCACTTCAAGCGACGAGACGATGAAGGCCTACCGCCTGCAGATCGCGACCGACACGAATGCGACTGATGTCGTGTTCGACACCGGCGTGAAGCCCCTCCCCGGCAGGACGGGCTACACCGACGGGGTGAGCGTGTACGAAGTCTCGCCCGAGTTCTACTGGAACTCGTGCATAACGACGAACGGCTCGTTCTACGTGAACGACAACACGAACTACTACTGGCGCGTGGCGCTCCTCAACTCCAAGTTCAATGACACGGCGCTTGAGAGCGACTGGTGCAAGTGGTCGTCGTTCCAGATGAACGTTGGGAAAGTGAACCGCTATCCGGCCATTCCCACGGGCTACGGCAAGTGCGGCGTCGTGGTGCGCTACTTCGGCTGCGTCCAGACGAACGACCTTGCGAACGCAATCGTCGTGGAGGCGTTCGAGAGCGCCGACTTCACTGGCATGCCGGTTGACCGCAAGCGCTACGAGGACGTCTCGCGCCTCTCCGAGCGGACTGACATATCGACAGTCGACGTCGTCCTTGGCGGCATCGAGCCCGGCACTGTGTACCTGAGGGCGTACATCGACCTCAACAACAACGGCAAGCGCGATGCCTGGGAGCCCTGGGGCTACGCCAACAGGGTGGGCAGCGACCTTGTCGACATCTACACGCCAGACGGCGCGACAGTCACCGACGAGGTGAATGCCTACGACAAGAAGGTCATCTACCTTGAAGACCCCGACACCAACCGCAACGAGATACCCGACTGCACCGAGGAGACGTTCTTCTCGAACGACGGCTCCGTCGAGGTTCTCGCCGAGGATACGGATGGCGACGGCCTTTCCGACGACGACGAGGATTCCTACGGCACCGACGCCTCGATGTGGGACACGGACGGCGACGGCATGCCCGACGGCTGGGAGATATGGGCCGACACCGACGCCCTCTTCGAGGATGCCGAGGAATGCACCGACGGCGACGTGATGGCGTTTGCGACGATGCCGGCGAAGCTCGTCTCGATCAAGTCCGACGAGCCGAACGCCGAGCCCGTCACGTACATCCTGCCGACGGGCGCCGCGGTTCCGACTGTCGGCGACCGCGCCGCGGGGCTTGAGCTTTATTCGAGCTTCACTTACCCGGTCGTGACGGACGGCGTGCAGGTCGACTACATCGGGCGCGGCGGCCTTGTCACCATCGCCGACCCCGAAGGGTATGTGTACCGCGTGGTGGGTGTATATGATGGCACGGTTGCGCTCGTCCACGCGCAGGTCTATGCCGAGTACGGCTTCGACCAGCTTACGGCGGTGCCCGTCACGAACGCCGTCAACACGAAGGCGTTCACGGCCCTCGACAAGTACCTCATAATCCGCTACTTCGAGTCGCTCGGCATCTGCTCCGAGGCGGAAGTGAACAGGCTTGGCCTCTGGAAGGACTACTCGCTCTACCCGTACAACGTCGACTGCGACGAAGACGGCCTGCTCGACGGCTGGGAGCTCTACGTCATGTTCGGCCCCAACCAGATGGACGCCGCGACGTTCGCTGGCGGGAACGCCATAACGCCGTGGAACTTCGACGACCGCGACACCGACGGCGACGGCGACGGCGTGACGCTCGTACATGAATACGACGCCATGGAGCCGAGCAACCCGTGGAACATGTACTCCGTCTACGAGAGCCTTCTCGCGAAGGGGATGCTCCTCCCCGGCACGTCGCAGTTCACCGACGCGGAGGCGCGCAGGTTCGGAATCGGTCCGGGCGAGCTTGACAACGACGACGACAACGACCAGATAACGAACCTCCAGGAGCTGCAGGCGTACTACTACGACAGGGCGGCGCTTGCCGACATCGACCAGAAGAAGGCGTGGAGCGACGGCGAGACGCCCGACTACTTCCGCGCGGCACAGTCGACCTACCTCGGCGGGCTCTTCAACGGCGGCGAGTTCATCGAGCGGAGCGTGCGCACCGCGATGGGCATAGAGACGTACGCCCGCGCAGGCACCCGCGACTACAGGCAGACCGGCTGGGACGCCTGGTCCACGGCGAGGTACTCCATCCTGAACGAGGAGAAGTCGCTTGACATCGACGGCGTCGTGAGCGACGAGCTCATGCTCCTCATCCGCTACTGGAACGTGATACGCCCAGGCGAGTTCGCGGGCACGACGGTCGGAGATGCGTTGGAATTCTTCCACGAAGTCTGGGCCGGCATCAAGCGCCTTATCGACGACGAGGGCAATGTGCTCGTCGAGGTGAAGAACGGCTCCGTTGCGGGCGCCGGGACGATCCATGACGCCGATGCCGCGCAGACGACCACCCAGGTCGTGGCGTTCTTCGGCGGCCAGGCGAAGATGGAGGAGACGATCGCCCTCAACAAGAAGGACCTCACGGCCGAACAGATCGTCACTCCCGAGGCGGCGGTGAACCTCGTCCTCAAGTACGCGGGCAACGAGTCCTACAACCTCGTCCTCGAGGCGTACCAGACGAGCTCCGCGTATCCCGAGTACGGCGAGCAGCTCTCGGCGCAGTGGACGATACCCGTCAAGTTCGACGCGGGCGTGGCGAAGATCAACGAGATCAAGACCCCGAGCCTCGGCTCCCTGAAGCAGGGCCAGGCGAGGTTCGTGGCCTACATCGACGTGGACGGCGACGGCAAGCTCTCCGACGGCGACATATCGGGCTCGACCGCTACTGAGGTGGGCTACCTTGGGTGCGATGTCGCAATCGCGCTCGGCGAGGCGAACCCGGCCCTGCCGGCCCTGCGCCTCTCGGAAGACGGGGAACAGTTCTCCACGCTCGCGATCGTGAGGAGCGCGGTCAACGGCAAGCCGCTCTACAACAGCGCGAAGGGCGTCTTCATCGTGCAGTTCCCGAACAACGCCGCGCGCGAGGCGCTCTACCCCGGCGAGTACGACTCGGGCACCTACATCGGCATCGACCCGACCCTCTCGTCGCTTGAGAACATCGACGAGGTGGAGGAGGTGACGTACGAGGTGCTGCGCCTCAATGCGGACCAGGTGGCCGGCCTCTCGATCACCAACCTCAACAACTACATAATCATCACCTCCAACGGTGAGGACGACGACGGCGTCGGCGCGACGGTATACTCCAACATCGTCAGCCGCACGGACAACGAGACCTTTACGCTCAGGTACTCGCTCGGCCGGGACGTGGCGAAGTCGATTGCCTGCGCAGGCTCCACGGCCGACGACTTCACGTTCACCTTCACGGTGCCTACCGACACGGCGAACACGAAGTTCTGGCTGAACGTCCAGACGAACGGCGCCGAGGGCGCGACGCTCCTTGGCGGCGACAAGGGCTTCATCCTGAAGGACATCCGCGACGGCGTCGTCGTGCTCGACAGGTACTGGTTCGAGGAGAACAGGATCACCATCCCGACCGGCCCCGTGAAGTTCGGCGTAATCTTGGGCAACGACAAGTTCGGCAAGCCCCTTACCCCGAGCTGCGCGATGGCCGAGGCCGTCATCAACGAGGGAGCATCCTTCGAAGGCCGCCTCGCCGTCAAGGTAGAGCACCCGACGGCGACGCTCGACGCAAAGCTGACGGTGGCGGTGTACGAGAAGGCCGATCTTGCGAGCCCCGTGGTCGTGACGAACGGCTGCGCGGCCGGCGAGGCGATCGAGCTCGACGGCCTCAGGCCCGGCGCGAGCTACTACGTCGCGGCGTGGTACGTGAACGACGAGGACGACGGGCGCGGCTCGGCCAACCGCCGCATGCCGTACGACACGTGGGGCTACGTCACCGCGCTCGACGAGACGAACTCGACGCAGGTTGTCGTTTCCGACGGGTTTGACGCCCGGGCGCTGGTTGCTGAGGTTGCGCCTCTTGCCACCAACACGGTCTGGCTGCAGGATACCGACTGGAACGGCAACAACATAATCGACCGCGAGGAGAGCTTCCGCGGAATCGACGGCGACTACGTGCGCTCCGTCGACCCCGTCTACGGCTTCGACATCGCCGGCGTAGAGGAAACGGACGTCTTCAGCGACGCCGTCGAAAGCGACGTGTTCGCGTATGCCGAGGTGCCGTTCTACTGCGTGATGGCGGAGATCGACGGCTTCGAGGCGTGGTTCGCGGTTGCCGACCTCGGCGCCGAGACCGTTTCCGACAAGGTGACGCCCGGCATCCCCGTCGGCACTTCGCTCAAGGACCTCGTCACCCTGAAGGCGACCTACTTCTACGACTTCGGCGTCTCGAACCCCAAGCGCCTCGCGCTCGGCACGAACGTCGTCTGGACCGGCGAGGAGAAGGTGGTGAAGGTCGCGGAGCAGAAGTCCCTCATCCTCGTCCACGACCAGGTGTACGACTACTTCGGGTTCGACCCGAACACGGCCAACGGGCGCATCGACAAGGACCACTGGGTGAACACGCGCGCGTTCACGAGCGCCGACAAGAACTACGTCACGAACTACCTCGCGAACGTCCTTGCCTGGGCGGATTCGTACGACTACGCGCTGCCGCCCGACTATCCCGACGCCGACCCCGTAGAGGCGGGCCGCGGCGACGGCATCCTCGACGGCTGGGAGCTCTACGTGAAGCACAGCCCGTGGGACTTCGACGACCGCACGTTTGACGCGGACGGCGACGGCCTCGACCAGCTTCACGAGTACGACGGCGGAGTGCTGCCCACCGACCCATGGGAGGAGTACACCTACCAGCTCGACGGCATAGACGACTATACCGCCTACCACTACCGCCTCAAGACCGCGGAGACGCAGCTCGCCGACGACGACAACGACGGGCTCTCCAACTGGGCGGAGTACCTCGCCTCGCAGCTTACGGGGCTTGACTTCAAGGTCGACAATCCCTGCTCCGTCGATCCCCTGAGGCTCGACTACTTCTGCCAGTTCGAGCAGGACGGCGTCGTAAAGTACATCGGCGAGTGCATCGACGCCGATGGCTACGGCCTCATCTCCGACCACGACTTCATGGAGGACTGGTGGGAGGACCGCTTCCCCGTAGGCTCGGCCAACCGCTACGCGTACGACGCCCACGAGGATCCAGACGGCGACGGCTGGTCGAACTGGGCGGAGCGGCAGGCGCTGACGCCCCCCAACAGGGCGGCCACGCTTTCGCTCGTGAGGGCGGACGGCGCCGAGGACCACGCCGTGGAGGGCTACCCGATACCGACTGTGCGCATGACTGTCGCGTCCTCGTCCGGCGAGCCGATCGACTCCAGGCTTGTCGTAAAGGCGTGGAGCTCCAGCAAGACGAACGCCACCTGGACGGTGGCCGGCTCGGGAGAGCCGTCTGCCTGGAACACGAGGTTCCTCGGCCTTGCGCCCAACAGGAAGATGAAGTTCAACATCGGGCCTGGCGACATCGCCCAGAAGCACGTGAGGATACAGATCTACGACCCGGAATACTGGATCGAGACAATCGACTACGGCGAGGGCGCGAGCAAGGTTACTTACACCTACCACACGATAGACACGTCCGAATGGAGCGAGATACTCGTGTTCGGCGACGACCCGACGAACGAGTCCAACGGGCTCAACACCGGGGCGATTACCGCCGGCTGGGTGAACTACGTCAACGGCGACATCGAGGTCGACTTCTCCGCCCCCGCATATCGCGACACCGACGCGACGGTCGTGGCGTCGTCCTCGCCGGACCAGGTGGTCATCTACCACTACGACCTCACGCGCTCCTTCTTCCGCGCAAGCTGGATGGGGCGGCTCGTCGAGGACGGCTCGGTGAAGAAGTTCTCCATCTCCAAGGCCGACAGCGGGTATCTCCGCGAGGGCCTCAACACGTTCGAGGTGTTTGCCGACCTTGACGGCGACGGCCAGTACACCGTCGGCGAGCCCGTCGGCATCGCCCGCAACGTGAACGTCGGCTGGGACATGGTGCCGGAGGTCGCGATAGACCTTCGCGTGGAGGCGCCGTCCGGGGCGAGGTTCTTCGTTCCCGCGCAGTCGAACGCCACGACCCGCGTCTGCGTCGCGCGCACGAAGATCAACGGCGTCGAGGTGCAGCCCCGCACCATCTACGCGAGGACTCTCTCCATCGGCGACGGGCGCTCGTTCTCCGAGGTCGACCTCGTGAAGAACGGCGAATGGGACTTCGACTGGAAGCACCTCGTCTCCGACGCCAAGTCGTTCGCGCACATCGGCCGCGACGCCATACTGTCGGCGGACTATTCCGTGTATGCCGACAACGTGTCGAACGTCCTCTACGAATTCACCCGCACGTTCTCCGCCGCGCCGATGGCGCCGGTGCCGCTCAGGCCGACCGTCAGGGACGGCTACGTCGTCGCCTCCGCGCAGCCGGAGCTTGTCTGGAGCGCCCACGAGGGCTACACGGCGTTCATGCTCCAGATTGCGAAGGACGAAGGATTCGGGGACGACGACATAGTCTACGCGACCACGAACTCCATGCCCGCGGTGCTGGCGGATGGCTGCCACTTCAAGCCCGAGGCGTACGTCAACGAGAAACTGGCGCTTGACGGCGGCGAGTACTACTGGCGCGTTGCGGAGCTGAACTCCAAGTACACGGAGCCTACGTGGAGCGAAACCGCGTCGTTCAAGATGGCGGTCAACACGTCCAACGCCGACACCGGCTACGGCAGCCTCGGCGTCGAGGTGAGGTACTACGGCCCGGCGGATACCGCGCTTTCCAACGTGGTCGTCGGAGTGTACGAGTCTGCAGACTTCGCCTGCAAGCCCGTTGCGCTGCTGCGCCTCTCGGGCGACGACATCGTGTCGACGCTCGTGAACGCCGGGAACTTCGGCGACGTTGACGAGGCCGCGGCCGGGTACCTCAAGTTCGACGGCATCGCACCGGGAAGCTACTACGTGATGGCGTTCGTCGACGCGAACTGCAACAACAGGCGCGACCCGTGGGAGAGCTGGGGCTACGTGAACAAGATCGGCACGTCCGCCGCCGACATCTACACGCCCAGGGCCATCGAGGTGGTTTCCACCAAGGCAACCGCGCCCAAGGCGATTCTCGTGATGGAGGATACGGACGTCAACCAGAACTGGATGCCCGACTGCCTTGAGGACACGACCGGCTGGGGCAACTATCCCGACCTGTCCGCCAGTGACCTCGACCGCGACGGCCTTTCCGACGCCAGCGAGGACGACGACTACGGCACCGACGCCTCCGTGTGGGACACGGACGGCGACGGCATGCCCGACGGCTGGGAGGTCTGGGCCGACACCGACGCCCTCTTCGAGGATTCCTACATCTGCCCGGACGGCGACGTCATGGCGTTCGTGGAGCAGGAGCGCACCATTGTGACGGTGCTGAACACGGCCGAGGGCTCCGATCCCGCAGTCTACATCCTCGGGGACATCGAGGACGGCCGGAAGATGCCCGTCGTAGGCGATTCGATTGACGGCTACACGCTCTACGGAATGTACGACTACCCGGTCGTCACGGAGGACGGGCTCCTCGAGAACCGCCGCGGGCGCGGCAGGGAAGTCGTGCTTGCGGCAGCCGACGGGACGACGAACCGCGTCATAAAGGTTTCGTCCGCCAAGGTCGTGCTCGTCCACGCGCAGGTGTACGAGGTGTTCGGCTTCAACCCGAACACGGCCAACGGCACCGTGGAGGAGGGCGACAGGGTGAACACGAAGCCGTTCACGGCGCTCGACAAGTACCTCGTCGCGAGGTACCTCGAGGCGATCGGCATCGAGCCCCCCGCCGAGGAGAAGGACGCCTACAAGGTCAAGTGGGATGACTGCGACGGCCTCGAGGACTGGGTCAACGTCAACTGCAGGTGGGCCGACTACACGCTCAAGGCGAGGGAGACCGACTCCGACCTCGACGGCCTCCCCGACGGCTGGGAGCTCTACGTCATGTTCGGCAATCCCAAGGCGGCGGGACAGCCGCACCTCGCCGACGCGGATCTCGTCGCGAACGCGGCGATCAGCCCGTGGAACTACGGCGACGCGCGCGACACGTCTCCGTCCGTTGGCTCGGAGGTGGATACGGCGTTCCGCGTGATCGACGAGTACGACGGCGGCCACGTGCCGACCGACCCGTGGGCGGTCGACACCGACGGCGACGGCGTCTCCGACAGGTACGCCTTCCGCTACCACCTCAAGGGCGACGACTCGTGGAAGGACAACGACGGCGACGGCCTCTCGAACTATGCCGAGTACCTCATCAGCGAGGTGTTCAAGTTCGCGAAGCTCGACCCCGACAAGGCCAAGACCGACGATTCCGTCGTCGACTACTTCCGCCGCGTGGGCGAGATGTACCTCGGCGAGATCTTCACCGACCACGACAAGGTCGGCGACCAGTGGGAGCAGGAGTTCGCGAAGGCCGACTTCGACGGCAACCTCTTCGCGAGCCCCGGCACCTACGATCCCTCGATCGACCCGGACAACGACGGCTGGTCCAACTACGCCGAGTTCCGCGCCGGGACAGACCCCGACGTAGACGCAGTCTCCGGCATTGACGGCTTCACGCTCACCGAGCACCCGGTGCCCGTCGTGGAGGTGAACCTCGTCTACAACGGCGCCGAAAGCCTCGTGGGCTCTGTCCAGTTCAAGGCGTGGAACGAGGGCGTCTCCGGCGACCTCACGCGCCAGCCCGACGCCGTCTGGACTGTCGGCAAGACCATCGAGACGACCACGACGACGGCCCACTCCGGCACGACCACCGCCATGGAGGTCGACGCCTCCGTCAAGTACATCGGCACCAACCCGAGGGTGGAGAAGACCTTCTACCTCGGGCCTGGCGTCGTGCAGGCCGGCACGTTCCGCCTCTTCTTCAAGGATACAGGCTTCGTCTGGGTTGACACGAAGAGGCTCGAGATAACGTCGATCGGCCTCGTCGAAGACGCCAACTGGTACTACTTCGTCGTGGACAAGAACGGCAAGCTCGTCACCCTCGGCGGAGAGTTCGCCGGCGAGACCGAAGTTGGCACGATCGACTACAAGACGGGCCGCGTCACCATCGACTTCTCGAACCCGGCGCTCAACGAAATCTGGTTCGGCGACCCCGATACGGCCGAGCAGGGCAACAACACGTCCGGCGGCAACGGGCGCAACGGCAACAACAACGAGGACGAATACCAGTCCATACGGCTTGACCAGTCGTACGTGAAGATAGTCTGGCAGTCGAAGTCCGTCAGCGCGAACGCCACCGGCAAGTACTACCTTGCCGACTGCGACGTGGGCTACCGCGGCCTTATCGAGGGCTCCGCGACGATTACGGCCGAGTTCATGGCCGACGAGGCGAACTCCGGCGGCACGTCGGGCGGCGCCACTGGCGACGTGGGCGCGGCGAAGAAGGTGTTCGGCATGGTGCGCCACGTCGAGGTCGGCTGGGCCGGGGCCAAGGTCGAGATAGAGCTCAACGAGTTCAGCCCCGTGACGCCTCGTCTCGACCTGCAGGGCGGCACGTCCGACAGGCCGTTCTCGTTCGACGAGGCCCGCTATACGTCCGACAGGCGCGTCAACTGGGAGACGAACGTCGTCACCGAGGCGACGCTGCCAGAGGGCCGCACCCGCGTGAGGGTGGTGCGCTTCGCCGCGAACGGCTATCCTGCGTGGTTTGCGGGCGTGCCTGCGAGGGTCATATTCGACGACTACTTCAACTCGAGCGCGCGCACCGTTCTCCACGAGGGCGACTTCCTCGACGACAATTCGCTCGACATCGACTGGGCGAACCTCGACACGGAGGTCTTGAGGGCCTCCGGAGTGCAGGGCCTGCTCGGCAGCATCAGCGAGGGCGGCGTGAGAAGGGCGGCGCTCACCAACATGTGCTATCTCGTCGTCATCGGCGAGGGCAAGGTGTCGTTCAACGGTGCATCCGACGCCGGCGAGCTCAACGCGTTCAGGTATGTCGTCGAGCGCAGGTTCGACCTCAACCGCGCGAAGCCGGCCTTGGACGTCCAGCCGACCGTAGTCTACAGCGCAAGGCCGACGTTCACCTGGTCGATGCCGGACGAGAACCCGTGGACGGCCAAGTACGGCTCGAGCTACACGGCCTTCAAGCTGCAGATACTCGACAGCGCCGACAATGTCGTCTGGGACGGCGGAATGCGCCGCGCTCCGGCGACGGACGAGGCGGGCAGGTTCACCTGGACGGCCCCCGTCTGCGCCGGTGGCTTTACGCAAAGCGCCAAGGTGCTCGAGCCCGGCGTCGCGTACAAGTGGCGCGTCTCCATGTACAACGCCAAGTACACGAACGACGACTGGTCTGCGAAGGGGACGTTCACGATGATGGCCAACGCGCAGCAGGAGATGAACGACCGCGGCTACTCGTCGATCGAGGTTGCGGTGAAGTACGCAGGGCCTTCCACCGTGCTTTCCAAGTACAAGGAGCACCTCTCGACCAACGGGGTGCTGCGCGTCCAGGCGTTTGCCTCGCCTGACTTCACGGGCGACCCCATGGCGGAGGCGATTGCGACGAACGAGGTGGAGGACATCTCCATCAACACGCCGAACGTCCGACTTGTGGGGCTTCCCGCGAACGGCACCTACTACGTGCGCGCCTACATCGACATGAACGGCAACGGCGAGCTCGACGAGTGGGAGCCGTGGGGGTACGAGAGGAACTCCGTGGTGCTGTCCGCCTCGCAGGTGACCTCGCCGGTGGTAGGAGTCTGGATCGAGGACGCCGACACGGACGGCGACTGGCTGCCCGATGCCTGGGAATACGCGCAGGCCGGGTGGATCGGCGAATGGTCGAACATCAGCGCGAGAAGGGGCTTTACCTCGCTCGGCTCCGATCAGGTCGTCCTTACGGAGAGCTTCCCCGACATCTCGGCGAAGATCGCCTCCGGCGAGTTCGATGCCGCGATCTCCAGGGGCCTCCCTGGCGCGTCGATCACCGTCCTGATGGACGGCAACTTCGCCGCTGCGCTCACGGGCCTCGACGTCTCGAACAAGTCGTCCATCGAGGCCATCCGCGACGCGATCGAGAAGAAGGTCGTGCCGAACACGCTCAGGATAACCTCCATTACGCTCGACACTACGGGCGCCAAGGTGATTCTCGGCGTGGACGCGGACGTCGCCGAGTCGATAGCGGGCAGGCTCTTCGGCCAGATATACAACCTCACGCCGGGGACCGAGACGGCCGATGTCGTCGTCAAGGTCTACAAGAAGACGAGCCTTGCCCAGGCCGACTGGGAGCTGGTCCAGACGAAGCCCGTCTCGATAGGCGCGGGCGAGGTCAACGTCGAGGTCGATCTCGACGAAGCGGTCGACTACACGTCCGGCTACTTCAAGGTCGAGGTCGAGCAGTAACTGAAACGAGGGAAGGAAAGCGGAAAGTCGAGATGAAGAAGAAGGCAGGAAAGGTGCTGGTGGTGAACTCCGGTTCGAGTTCGCTCAAATACCAGCTTTTCGACATGAAGACCGAGACCAGGCTCGCAAAGGGCCTGGTGGAGCGGATCGGCTCGGGCGGACCCGCAAACCACACGGAGGCCCTTGAGGGCGTCGTGAAGGCCCTTGGCTCGCCGAAGGACATCGACGCCATAGGCCACAGGGTCCTGCACGGCGCCGAGGAGTTCAAGGACTCCGTCAAGGTCGATTCGAAGGTCCTCGCGAAGCTCGACAGGCTCGTGAAGTTCGGCCCCCTGCACATGCCCGCCAACATCGGCGGCATACGCGCCTGCCAGAAGATCTTCAAGGGCGTCCCGAACGTCGCCGTCTTCGACACGGCCTTCCACATCGCGACAATGCCCGACTGCGCCGGAATGTACGCGATCGACCCTAGGTTCTACCGCAAGTACGGCATACGCAAGTACGGCTTCCACGGCACGAGCCACAAGTTCATAACCTTCACGGCGGCGAAGTTCCTCAGGAAGCCGGTCTCCAAGGTGAACCTCGTCACCTGCCACCTCGGGAACGGCAGCTCGCTCGCGGCGGTGAAGGGCGGCTGCGTCGTCGACACGACGATGGGCCTGACGCCGCTTGCGGGGCTTGTGATGGGGACGCGCTGCGGCGACATCGACGCGGCAGCGGTCCTGTCCATCATGGCGGCGGAGAAGCTCTCGCCGGCCGAGACCGACACCTTGCTCAACAAGAAGTCGGGCCTTCTCGCGCTCACCGGGTCGAGCGACTGCCGCGACATCTGCGCGATGGCCGCGAAGGGCGACAAGATGGCCGAGCTCGCGCTTGAGATGCTCGCCTACCGCACGGCGCTCTACATCGGCGCGTACAACACCATCGTCGGCGGCGCCGACGCGATCGTCATGACTGGCGGCATCGGGGAGAACTCCGACGAGGTGAGAAGGCGCATAATCGCACGTCTTGCCGCGCTCGGCATCAAGCTCGACGCGAAGGCGAACGCGAAGACGCACGGAACGACGGCGGTCATCTCGGCGAAGGGCTCGAAGGTCCCCGTCGTCGTCATGCCTACGAACGAGGAATTGATGATAGCAAGGGATACTGTTAGGGTGCTTGACAAATGAACGCAATAAAGAACATTATAGAAAAAGCGTCGAAGCTGGGGCGCAAGGTAGTTCTCCCCGAGGGCATGGACCCCCGGGTCATAACGGCAGCGTGCGCCTGCATCGACAGGAACATCTGCAAGGTCGTCGTCTTGGGAACTCCCGAGGAGATTGCAGCCGCAGAGGCGACGGCCAAGCTGAGCCTCTCTGAACGCGGCATCGAGGTAATAGACTACACCAAGGGCGACGCCGAGCTCGAAAAGGCCTACCTCGAGTCGTGGAACGCGAAGGAGGCGAAGAAGCCCGCGGAGAAGCAGAAGATCATCGACCTCGCCGGCGCCCAGAAGACGCTGAGGACGAAGCGCATCTACTTTGGCGGCATGATGGTGAAGCTCGGGCGCGTCGACGGGCTCGTAGCGGGCTCGATCGCCTCCACCGGCGACATGCTCAGGGCCGCGTTCCATACGCTCGGCACGCAGAAGGGCGTGAAGACGGCTTCCTCCTGCTTCATTCTCGACTTGAAGGAGCCCACGGCCTCCGGCGATGGCGTCCTCGCGTTCGGCGACTGCGCGGTCATGCCCAACCCGACGGCCGAGCAGCTTGTCGACATCGGCCTTGCGACGGCGCAGACGTACCGCGAGCTTACCGGCAACGAGCCGAAGGTCGCCTTCCTGTCGTTCTCCACGAAGGGGTCGGCCGGCGGAGAGCTCGTCGAGAAGGTGCAGAAGGCGGTCGAGCTTGCGCGCCCGCGTTTCAAGGAGGCGGGCATAAGGATGGACGGCGAGCTGCAGTTTGACGCGGCGATAGTGCCTTCCGTCGGGAGCCAGAAGAACAAGGGCGGCGAGATACAGGGCGATGCGAACGTCTTCGTGTTCCCCGATCTCAACGCCGGCAACATCGGCTACAAGATCGCCCAGCGCATCGGCGGGGCGGACGCGATAGGCCCGAACCTGCAGGGGCTTGCGAAGGCGATGAACGACCTTTCGCGCGGCTGTAGCGCAGAGGACATCGTGGGGACAATCTGCGTTACGCTGCTTCAATCGACTACAAAGTGACCGACAGCGAGATGATCGAGCGGGCGAAGCAGGTCTTCGCCGTGGAGATCGAGGGTCTTGAGAGGACCCGCGATTCGCTCGGTCCGTCCTTTGCCAAGGCGGCTAGGCTCATGCTTGAAACCGTGGCTGACGGCGGTATCGTCGTCGTCTCCGGCGTCGGAAAGAGCCTCCATGTCGCCGAGAAGATGAGCGCCATCCTCTCGTCGACCGGCACGCGCTCCATCGTCCTCAATCCCGTGCAGGCGATGCACGGCGACCTCGGCATGGTCTCGGCGAAGGACGTTCTCGTCGCACTTAGCTTCTCCGGAGAGTCGGTCGAAGTCAACAACCTCATCCCGGCCGTGCGCCGCCACGGGCTCAAGGTGATCGCGGTGACGGGCAATCCCGGCTCGACGCTCGCCCAGATGAGCGACATCCACATCGAGATCCCCTGCGGCAAGGAGGCGTGCCCCTTCGGGATGGCGCCCACGAATTCGACGACGGCAACGATGGCGATGGGCGACGCGCTCGCGATGGCGCTCGTCGACGCGCAGAAGTTCAAGGTCGAGGACTACGCGATGAACCACCCGGCGGGGGCGATAGGACGCGCCCTCGTCATGAAGGTCTCCGACATAATGCGCACGGGCGAGCACCTCGCCAAGGTGACCCCGGGCGACACGGTGATGGACGCGCTCATGGCGATGACGAAGGCGCAGGGCGGCAGCGCCGTCGTCGTGGACGCGGAGGGGAAGCTCGCTGGCATTTTCACAGACGGCGACTTCAGGCGCCTTGTGAGCGAACGGGGAACGGGGAACGGGGAACGGGGAATGGCTCTTTCGGAGCCCATCTCCATGCATATGACGAAGAGCCCCCTCTTCGTCTATTCCGACGCATACGCGGCGGAGCTCCTGAAGATTTTCGAAAAACGCCATATCGACGACTTGCCCGTGTGCGACAGGGCCGGCAGGGTAGCCGGGCTTGTGGACATCCAGGATTTGCCGAAGATGAAGGTAATGTGAAAGGAGAAACAAGATGAAGAAGTGCGTGATTTCATGCGTTGCCGCGGTTGCGGCGCTTGCGGCGGCCGCGGCCCCCGCGAGGTCGGCGGTGAAGGCCGGCGGGCGCGTAGGCCCCGGGTCGGCGGCGAAGGCCGCGCAGAGCATAGCGGGCAAGGGCGTCGTGCGCATCGAGCAGTTCCCGCGCACGGGCAAGCAGT
>JAEEHL010000163.1 GCA_016280825.1 Verrucomicrobiota bacterium | reverse complement strand
CGCGTCGGCGACTACAACGGCATCTGCGACTGCAGCGTCGCGGCGGCAACGGCTGGCGGCGACAAGGGCTGCACGTACGGCTGCCTCGGCTACGGTGCCTGCGCTAACGTCTGCCCGAAGGGGGCGATATCGATACACGACGGCCTCGCGAAGGTGGACAAGCGCCTCTGCATCGGCTGCGGCAAGTGCGTCGCCGTCTGCCCGAAGAGGCTTATCGAGCTTGTCCCCGCTTCGGCGACGATCCATGTCCTCTGCAACAACCCCGAGAAGGGGCCGCAGGTGCGCAAGGTCTGCGGCGTCGGCTGCATGGGCTGCCATCTCTGCGAGAAGAACTCGGGCGGCAAGGAAGCCGGGCATTTCTCGTTCCAGGGCTTTCTCGCGAAGGTAAACTACGCCAACCCGCCGACCGACGCGCAGATCGTCGCCAAGTGTCCCGCGAAATGCATGGCGGAAGACCCCCATTTCGAGAGCGGCCACTGAAGGGCATGGCTTTCGCTGCAAAAGAAAAACAAGGAAACGACTAGGAAAGGAGACAAGGGAAAATGACGAGCAAGCTCATAGTTATTTCGGCGGTTGCGCTTTCGGGCGCGGCGTTCGCGGTGGAGCCCGCCCTCAGGGCGACGGTGACGGTCGATCCCGCAAAGGAGATCCAGCCCATCAAGCTCATGAACTCGGTGAACAACGGCCCGACGGTTCCCCCTGTTCGCGGCGACCAGAAGCGCGGCAACTTCAACGACTACAAGCTCGGGAGGTTCCCGATGGCGCGTCTCCACGACTCCATAAACTGCGTCTCGGGCGGCGCGCACTGCGTCGACGTGAACGCGATCTTCCCCGACTTCGACGCCGACGAAAACGACCCGAAGAACTACGACTTCGTCTTCACCGACCACTACCTCGACGCGATCTCCCGCGCGGGGACGAAGATATTCTACCGCCTCGGCCAGACCATCGAACACGGCC
This sequence comes from Verrucomicrobiota bacterium, assembly GCA_016280825.1. Lineage (GTDB taxonomy): Bacteria > Verrucomicrobiota > Kiritimatiellia > RFP12 > UBA1067 > UBA1067. Next base: position 22,530 of record JAEEHL010000163.1, on the reverse strand, counting down.
CGAAGAAGTACGGCGCGCTGCCCCCGAAGGACTACGCCAAGTGGGCGCGCATCTGCGAGCGCATAATCCGCCACTACAACGAGGGCTGGGGCTGGGGCCTAGACAAAGAGCGCACCACGCGCAACATCGAGTACAGGAACCAGTTCAAGATCGAGTACTGGGAGATATGGAACGAGCCTGACCTCGACGAGTACAACGACATCGAGAAGAACACTTCGCCTCGCTGCTGGGGCGGCACTGTCACGAACTTCTTCAACTTCTACGAAATCGCCTCCAAGCACCTGAAGGGCAAGTTCCCCGACCTCAAGATCGGCGGCCCCGCCATCTGCGGGCGCCTCGCCTGGGGCAAGAAGTTCATCAAGTACTGCCGCGACACCAATTCGCCGCTTGACTTCTTCTCGTGGCACACGTATTCGGTGCAGCCGAGCTGGCCCGCGCAGTTCGCGAAGCAGGTTCGCGACGAGCTCGACGCGAACGGCTTCAAGGAGACGGAGTCCATCCTGAACGAGTGGAACTACGTGAAGGGCTGGGGCGACGACTGGGTCTATACCCTTGAAGTCGAGAGCGGGCGCTTCAACCAGAAGGCCGCCGCGTTCATCGCAGCCGTCCTCACGGACTGCCAGAAGGCCCCCGTCGACCACCTCATGTTCTACGACGCCAAGGCCGGGAGCGGCATGAACTGCCTCTTCGACAAGACTACGCTCTGGCCGACGAAGGGCTACTATCCGTTCATCTGCTGGAACAAGCTCCTTGACGCGGGCACGCAGGTGGATAGCTCGGTCAAGCAGTACCGCCCCGCCCCGAACCCCAACGCGCCCGCCACGGGAGTCGTGTTTGACACCGTGACCGAGGTGACGAAGGGCCAGTTCCGCTCCGTCGCCGCGAAGGGCGCCGACGGCTCGGTCGTGGTGTTCATCACGCGCTTTGTGGAGAACAACAACGAGACCGACACGGCCACCGTCTCGCTCTCGATAGCCGATCGCACCATGGAGAAGGCGCGCGTGCACCTTACCGACGCGATCCGCACGAACACCGAGACGCCCTGCCTCGTAGCGGACGACGGTTCGCTCACGATCAAGATGATGGCGAACTCGTTTGCCGTCGTCGAAGTTCCCGCGAAGTGACCTTCGGCGGGAGAAAGGCCGCCCTGTGAAGGCCCTTGTGCAGAGGGTGACCAGGGCGGGCGTGTCAATCGCGGGCGAGACCGTCGCCTCGATCGGCAAGGGCTATCTCGTTCTCTTCGGTGTCGCGCATTCCGACACCGAGGAGATGGCGCGGCACCTCGCGAAGAGGCTTGTCGCGCTTAGGATATTCGAGGACGACGCCGGCAAGACCAATAGGTCGATAGTCGACGTCGGGGGCTCTGTCATAGTCGTCTCGCAGTTTACCCTCTACGCCGACACGAGGCATGGCAACCGCCCGGGGTTTTCCGGCGCGGCGCGGCCGGAGAAGGCGATCCCCCTCTACGAGCTTTTCGTCTCGTCGCTGCGGGAGGCCCTTGGCCCTGAGCGCGTTGGGACGGGCAGGTTCGGGGCGGAGATGGAGGTTTCCCTCATAAACGACGGGCCATTCACGGTGGAACTCGTGGAAGGCGACGACAACGCCCGGGGCAACTTGCAAAGTCGAGGGGCAATATGATATAATACGCGCCAATTGACGCAAGGGGAAGTAGCTCAGTTGGTAGAGCATCACGTTCGCAACGTGGGGGTCGAGAGTTCGAATCTCTTCTTCTCCACCAAGGCTTGAAGGAAGACAAACGACATGAAGAAGGACATACATCCCAAATACGGGGACGCGACGATCACGTGCGCGTGCGGCAACGTCATAAAGACGAAGTCCACGAAAAAGGAAATGACGGTCAACACCTGCAGCGCGTGCCATCCGTATTTCACCGGCGCTAAGACGATGGTTGACACGGAAGGGCGCGTCGATTCGTTCAGGAAGCGCTACGCGAAGTTCGCGAAGAAGAGTTGATAGACCTCTCTGAGATAAAGAAGATGCTGGGTCGTCTCGGGGCCGTGGAAGCGGCACTTGGCGACCCTTCGATTTTGTCCGACCGCCGTCGCTACCGCGAGACGCTTTCAGAATACGCTTTCCTGAAGAAGCTCGATTCCGCCGCGACGATGTACGAGCTTGCGGTCGACGACGGCGACGCGGAGCTCATCGAGTCGTCCGAGAAGGACGTCCTTGCCGCGCTCGTGAAGCCAGACCCCCTCGATTCGCGCAATGCCGTCATGGAAATCCGCGCAGGGACTGGCGGCGAGGAGGCGGCGCTCTTCGCAGGCGACCTCTTCAGGATGTATTCCCGCTACTGCGAGACGAAGGGCTGGCGAGTCTCCGTGATGCATTCCAGCCCCACTTCGCTCGACGGCTACAAGGAAATCGTATTCACCGTCGTCGGCGAGGGTGCGTACGGGGAGTTCCGCTTCGAGTCGGGCGGGCACCGCGTGCAGAGGGTGCCGGAGACCGAAGCGCAGGGGCGCATCCACACAAGCGCCGCGACGGTAGTGGTCTTTCCCGAGGCAGACGAGGACGACGTCATCGAGATTCCCGAAAAGGACCTGCGGATCGACCTTTTCTGCGCCGGCGGCGCGGGCGGCCAGCACGTAAACAAGACCGAGAGCGCGGTGCGCATGACGCATATCCCCACCGGGCTTGTCGCAGTCTGCCAGGACGAGCGAAGCCAGATTCGCAACAGGGAGAAGTGCCTCGCGACATTGAAGGCGAGGATACTCGACTTCCGCCGCCGCGAGGAGGAGGCGAAGATCGGCGCGAACCGCCTTACGCTCAGGGGCTCTGGCGACAGGTCGGAGAAGATACGCACGTACAACTTTCCGCAGAACAGGATGACGGACCACCGCATCTCGCTTACGCTCTATTCGCTCGACCGCATCATCGACGGCGACCTGAAACCGCTCATGGAGGCGCTTCACAGAAACGACCTTGACGAGCGCATACGCGCGCGCCTTGCGGCTGAGGGGCAGGCTTCAACACAGGAAAAGGAGACGGAAAAATGAAGGCAATGACGATGGCGATGTGCGCGGCGCTTTTCGCGCAGCTTGCGACTGGCGCGGAAGCGGTCCGCGATTCGGGCACGACTTTCGTGAAAGACGCGCTCTCGAAGTACGTCGAAAGCGGCGAGCTCCCCGGGGCGATCAGCGTTCTCTACGACAACGGCAGGCAGGAGGTTGCCTGCGTCGGGTATGCCGACGCCGAGAAGAAGCGCCCCATAACGCTCGACGACCACTTCATGCAGTGCTCGCAGACGAAGGGCTTTTGCGGCGTCATGGTGGCGAAGCTCGTGGAGGAAGGCAGGATTTCCCTTGACGACCCCGTTTCGAAGTATCTCCCAGAGTACAAGGGCGCGGGGTTCCTAATTCTGCCGCGCGACGCCGAGGGGAAGATGCTCTGCCTTGCGGTGACGAACGCCATCACGGTCAGGATGTGCCTGAACCACACTGCGGGCTTTCCGTTCGAGCTGCCCGGCTACGTCCAAATGGGCGGATGGTCGCGCAGGATGCCGCTTCGCAGCGTCGCGGCGACGGCCATTTCGCAGAGGCTTCTTTTCGAGCCCGGCACGAGGGCGCAGTATTCCAACGTCGGCATCGACGTCGCGGGCGCCGTCGTGGAGGTAGTGACGGGGATGCGCTTCGAGGAATACCTGAAGAAGACGCTTCTTGACCCGCTGGGCATGACGGAAACGACGTTCTATCCCAGCGAGAAGCAGCTTGAGGGCAAGATCGAGCTCTACAAGGTAAAGGGCGGCCAGAAGGCGAAGTGGGTCAAGGACCTCCCCTCGATGCAGAGGCCATACGGCGACGACAGGGTGTTTGCGTCGTGTGGCGCGGGGCTCTGGACGACCGTCCGCGACCAGCTCAAGTTCTACAAGATGCTCATGAACCTCGGTGTCGGCGACAACGGGGCGAGGATTCTCAAGGAAGAGACGGTGAAGGGGCTTCTTGCGGTTTCCTCCCGCCCGGCGGGGCTGGGCGGGTATTCCCTCGGCCTTTCCGCGCCGGAGAAGGACGGCGAGGACAAGTGGTTTGGCCACGGCGGCGCGTGGGGCACGGAGTGCAACGTCAACTGGCACCGGCGCCAGCTCAAGATGTGGGTAATCCAGGAGACTGGCGAGCCCCGCCCCTGGGTCAAGGACTGGCGCAAGTGCGCCGACACGTTCTTCAAGGCAAAGAACGGCGGGGACGCGGGCGAGTACACGGGCAGGATGAACTAAGGCCCGCCTCCGCAGGCGATGCTCGACAGTGTCATAACGACCGCGCAGCAGACGGCCGTGCTCTTCGTCATGATGGGCTTCGGCGTGCTTGCGCGGCATCTTCGCATTTTCGACGCGGAGACCATACGCAGGTTCACCGAGTTCCTCATAAAGTTCATCACTCCCTGCCTCATAGTCTCGTCGTTCCAGCGGCCCTGCGAGTCGGAGAGGATCGTCTCGCTCGGCTGGACGTTCGCCGCCGCCGCCGCCGCGACAATCGCCGCGATATTCCTTTCCCGCGCCTTCATACGCGCGCAGGACGCGCGCCACCGCCGCGCCCTCGAATGGGCTGTCATCTTCTCCAATTGCGGATACATGGGGATACCGCTTGAAGAGGCAATACTCGGCCCCGACGGCGTCTTCTACGGCATTTCCGCGATAGCCGTCTTCAACATCTTCGCCTGGACGTACGGCGTTTCGATGATGGGCGGGGCTGTTGGCCTAAAGGGGTTCGTGAAGGGTGCCCTCAACCCCGCGAACGTCGCAGTTGCCGTGGCGCTGCCGCTTTTCTTCGCCCCGTGGCGGCTGCCGTTCGTCATGGCGCGGCCCATCGAGTCGATTGGCTCGCTCAATACGCCCATTGCGATGCTCGTCATGGGCTATTACCTTGCGAGCGCGAAGTTCGCGCCCGCGTTCAGGTGCGCCGCGACGTACGCGATGCTGTTCATGCGGCACTTTGCCGTTCCGCTTATGCTCCTTGCGGTCCTGTGGCAATGCCCGTTCATCGACCGCACGGCGCGCCTCGCCGCGATCATCCCGGCCGCCGCACCAGTTGGGGTGCTTCTTACCGTGTTTGCCGTCAAGTACGACTGCGACGCGGAGTTCTCGACTGCGGTCGTCGCCGTGTCGACCGTATTTTCGATTATTACGATACCGCTCGTCATGGCCATCGCCGTAGCGCTTTTCTGAACCCCCGGTCGCCCGCCCTGCTTTATCTCGTGCAGCGGGTGTCTGCCTGCGGTGATAGAGGACGTGTGCAGGTCCTTGACACGTGGGCGGAGGATTTGATAGAATTTGATAGCAGTTCGTCAAAAAACGGTGGGGACAGACCCCGAATATGGCGGTAACAGACCCTTGAATTTGTTATTTGGCATTAACACGGCAATGCCGAATATAATGCGGCAAGTGACAGGAGGAATGTAGAAATGGGCGATGTATACGGCGAGTATTCTTGGGCAGTGAGAACGTATGAGTGCGGGCCTGACGGCGTGGCGACGATGGTGTCTGTCTGCAACTGGTTGCAGGAGGCGGCAAGCCTCAACGCAGAGGCGCTCGCGTTCTCGAAGTCGGACTTCGCTGCCGCGGGCGAGAACGTATCTTGGGTGCTGACGCGCCTCAAGGTGCGGATGTCGCGCTTCCCGAAGTGGGGCGAGACGGTCTCGATACTGACCTATCCTCGTGGCGGGCGGCGAATCGTCGCATGGCGCGACTTCGCCATTGCCGGAGAGGGCGGAGAGGCGATAGGGTGCGCTACGAGCGAATGGATGCTCATCGACCTCGCCTCGCGCAAGGTCGTTGCCATCCCCGAGGGCGTGTTTGCGGCGGCAAACACGGTCCGTAGGCCCGTCTTCGGCGACGAACCCTTTGCGAAACTGCGCTGGGACTGCCGCGAAGTTGCGGCGGATGCGCTCGCGTTCCGCGCCAAGCGCGGCGACATAGACCTCAACGGGCACGTCAACAACGTCCACTACGTCGAATGGCTGATGGAAGGGCGGTCTGGGGGCACGTGCCGCGAGCTCGACATCGTCTTCAAGTCGGAGACGCTCGCAGGCGAGGAGGTGCGCGTAGAATCGGCCGAGACGGAGCCGGGGGAGTTCATGCACCGTGTCTATGCGCCGGATGGGCGCGACCACGTGATTGCGCGGACGTCGTGAAGCGAAATTGCTTGATTTTTCAGGAGGATATAGATATACTACGTAAAACAAAAGGTAAAGGAGGAAAGAAATGAACACCATTCTTGTCTCGCTGCTGGCCGCCATTGGCCTTGTCGTATTGCTGGCCCTCTGGGTGATTGGGCTCTATAATGCCCTTGTCGTCCTCAAGAACCGCTTCAAGAACGCATTTGCGCAGATCGACGTGCAGCTGAGGCGCCGCTACGACCTCATCCCCAACCTTGTCGAGACGGCGAAGGGCTATCTCTCGCACGAACGCGAGACGCTTACGGCCGTCATCGAGGCGCGCAACCAGGCCGCAGGCGCCGCGAAGGCCCTTGCCGCCGCCCCCGGCGACCCTGCCGCAGTGAAGGCGTTCTCCGCCGCGGAGTCCGGGCTTGCGAGCGTCCTTTCGCGCCTCATGGTAGTGGTAGAGCGCTATCCCGACCTCAAGGCGGATCGCCAGATGGCCCGCGTCTCCGAGGAGCTTACCTCCACCGAGAACCGCATTGCGTTCGCCCGCCAGGCCTACAACGACTCCGTGACCGAATACAACACGAAGCGCGAGCTCTTCCCGACTTCCGTCGTCGCCGGGATGTTCAACTTCGCGCCTGCCGCGCTTCTCGAGGCCACGGCTTCCGAGGCGCAGCGCGAAGCGCCGCAGGTCAAGTTCTGATGGATCCGTTCGCGCTCCAACAGGCGGCGCGCACCCGTACATTCCGCCTCGTGCCGCTTGCGGTCGCCGCGGTTGCCGCGACTGCCGTCGCGATGGGCGTTGTCATGACCGTGGCGGGCTGGGCGATCTGGCTCTGGCTTTCCGACGCCGACCTGTGCGCAGACGCCTCCGCCGCAAGCATATCGACGTTCTGCCGCGTGTATCCCGCCGTGCCAGCGGCGTGCTTTCTCGTCTCGACGCTGTTTGTGGCGGCAATGACGCTCGTCAAGTTCCTCGGCCTTTCGTCGGGCGACGTGCTCATGGAGTCGGTGGGCGCGAAACGCCTTAGACGATGCGAGCTTTCGGAGACGGGCGAGGAGGACCTTGCGCGAATTCGCCTTCTCAACGTCTGCGAGGAAATCTCCATCGCTTCCGGGCTCGACATGCCGTCGGTCTGGGTGCTTGAGCGTGAAGGAGGCATCAATGCGCTCGCGGCGGGGACAGACCCCTCGGCTGCCGCGGTCTGCGTCACGCGCGGCGCGCTTGAGTGGCTTACGCGAGACGAGATGCAGGGGGTTGTCGCGCACGAGTTCAGCCACGTCCTGAACGGCGACATGCGCCTTAACTTCCGCCTCGCCGCGCTTGTCTGCGGCATTACCATGGTTTCGCGCGTCGGCAAGGGGATGCTCCTGCTCCTGAACGGGGACGGCGACCGCAGCGACAGGGACTCAAAGGTAGGCGTCCCGCTCCCACTTCTTCTCATATATGTTCTCACCGGCATTGCGCTCTGGCTTGTAGGGGCGATAGGCGAATTCTTCGCCCGCCTCGTGCAGTGCGCAGTTTCGCGCGAGCGCGAGTTTCTGGCGGACGCCGCGTCCGCGCAGTTTACGCGCAATCCCGAGGCGCTTGCGAATGCGCTCAGGCTTACGCACTTTGCGGATGCTGCCGGCGGGGCGTTCGGCGCATGGAAGGGCGACGTCTCGCACATGCTCTTTGTGTCCGGCGGCAGTCCGCTTCTTGAAACGCATCCGCCGGTCGTCGAGCGCATCCGCCGCCTTTCGCCTCGTGGCACGGCGTTCCTTGACGAATCCCTGAAGTCGCGTATCCAGGAAGTGAATGAGCGGCGGAGGGCGCGTGCGAAAGAGGTGAACGAGAATTTCGCCAAGAGCATTGCGCGCGCGAAGGGGCTCAAGGCCGCCACCGCCTCGCTTGCAGACGCGAAGCTGCAGCCGGCAGTCTTGGCGGCGGTGCGCGATCCTGCGCGGGCGGGCGAAACCCTGGTCGGGCTTTTGCGCGGCAAGGCGCCGGAAGGCTGGGAAGGGAGCTTTCCCGCGTCTGCCCGCCGTACGCTTGCAACGAGGTGCGTGAACACTCTTCGCGACAGGGCGACGCTGGCGGAGCGCCGCAAGCTCGCAGCAGAGTTGGAGCGCATAGCACAGGAGGACGGCGTATACGATTCCTTCGAGGTGATGGTGATTGCGTCGGCGAGGAGGCGTCTTGTCGCGGACGGCAGGCGCGCCGTGGCGATGGTCCCTGCGGTCAGGCTTCTTCCGGTCGCCGCGCAGGTCATCTCGACAGTGGCCTCGTTTGGCGACGACCCAGAAGGCGGCTACAGGGCGGCTGGGAGGAAGCTTTCGCTTTTCGGCCCGTCGCTCCCGCCCATGCCTGCGCCCTGCAACGACGCGGAGGAGCTCTTTGCGGCGCTCGATTCGCTTGTCAGGCTGCCGCCGCTCGCAAAGCGCGAGCTCCTGATGGGGCTGAAGGAGACTATCGCGCAGGACGGCAAGGTGACGAACGAGGAGGCGGACTATCTCGCCGCCGTCGCCGACGCGATCGGGGCGTACGGCTGGATGCAGATGCAGGTTCGCGGCGGCGATGGCACGATGGCCGCCGCGCATGATTTTTGATCCTTTGCCTGCCTTTATCGAACTCTCTCCCTCACTCATTACTCCTCTCCCCTCTCTCATTACTCTGCCCCCTAATCACTATCGACTAACCACTAACCCCTGATTCCTGACCAAAAATTGGACAGATTCAGTTGGATATGGTATAATACTCAATAATTAAAGGAGGATCGTATGTGCAATAAATATCTTTCTGTTGTTGTCGCAACTGCCGCTACGGTGCTTGCCGCGCTTGCGGACTTGCCGAGCGGATATACTGAGCTTGAGTGGATCGAGTCTAACGGCCACCAGTACATCGACACTGGCATCAAGGCGGGTTCTGGGCTTATCGTCTCGGGCGACCTGCGGCTTTTGAGCATGGACCCGAGACAGGCCCTTTTCGGAGGCGCTGACGATGGGCACAACGTAAACCCTCTTGCCATCACGACAAGGCAGAATGGCGAAAAATGGAACGTGATGCGCTACCATTACAACAAATTGGGCAACTACACCACCGGATCTTCCACCAGCATTGGAATAGGCACTGGCCGCAACCTGCACAGCCGAATGATATGGAAGTGCAGCAACGGTACGTTTTCCGTAGGCGGCTCGACATCCTTGGGCCTTTCTACGCTGTCAGCAAAGACGTACACTTCGACAAACAACATCTACATCGCGTGGATGAGCGGACCGAACGGGGGTTCAACCTCGAATATCAAGGCCGCGCTCATGATCTACGGCTTCAGCATACAGAAGAGCTCCGACAGCTCCTACTACCGCAATTTCGTTCCGGCGATCCGCGATTCCGACGGCGCTGTCGGCATGGTTGACACGGTGAACGAGGTATTCTACGGCAGCCTCGGCGACCTGCCCTTCAAGGCGGGCCCGAGGGTTTCGAGCATCTATCCGTCGAACACGATGCCCGGCTCTGGCTACAGGACGGAGCTCACCATTGCCGGTTATGCGGGAGGCGCGACAGTGCAGAAGAGAATGCCTGTCCTCGTGAGGGTTTCGCCCGAGACGATAACCGCATTCAACTATTCAAAGTGCCTTGCGAACGGCGCGGACGTCTTCTTCGCTACTGACGTAGACGGCCTCAACCGCCTTGCCTGCGACATTGAGCTCTGGGATACGAACGGCACCTCGCTCGTCTGGGTTAAGATACCCGAACTTTCGGGAACGGATACGAAGTTCTACATGTTCTGGGGCTCGGGCGCAGCCGCCGAAAGGCCTGCCTCGACGGAGGTCTGGTCGGAATACGTCGCCGTATGGCACATGAATTCATACGACCCGGAGACGGGCGTCCGCGACGAGACGGGCCACGGCTGGAACGTGACCAACATCTACAATTCAACGACCGGCTACTCGGTGACGACACTCACCAACTCCCCTTTCTGCGGCAACGCCCTGAACCTCACGCGCGGTCTTGAATGCGCGAACTACGACGACTACATGCGTCACCCGACGAACTGCCTCCCGGACAGCCTAACCATCTCCTGCTGGTTCAAGAAGCCCGATGGCGTAGGATCCTACCAAAGTATCATGCGCAAGTTTGGCAACTACGGGAGCGCGTCCTGGAGATGCGGTTACGTCGAGCAGATATACGACACGAACGTCAACTACATGAAGCTATACTATGGCAACAGCAGGGGCAGCAGTTCCGTCGCCCTTAATTCAGAGAACTGCCCGAGCTTTGTCGCCAACTGGAACTATCTCGTCTATGTCGCCGCGACCAACACGGTATCGTCGTATGTCAACGGTGCACACAAGAAGACAAACACTCCCACTGCTTACACTGATACGATAGGGAAGGCATCGGCTGCGTTTAAGTTCGGCGGGGAGACGCTGCCCCTTCAGGTTGACGAAGCCCGCATTACGCGCATCCCGCGGTCGCCCAAGTGGGTCAAGGCCGAATACGACTCGATGAACAACGCGAGCTTCATAAGGGTAGATGGCACTGCCGCGCTTTCCACTGTCGTTCAGGTATCGACCGACGCGAGCGTTGAGTACGGCGCCGGCGAAATTGCATACGGCTTTGACGAAGACGTTGCCGCGGGGACGCCGAAGACGTACACCGCGCCCGCCGTCGTTGCCGTTTCCGAGGGGAGAAGGGCCGTCTGCACTGGATGGACGCTTTCGGTGGATGGCGTCGCCGTGCGCGATTCGACAACGCCAAATGCAGGCGAGAACGACACTACCTCAATTGTGACGCCTTCGGGCTTTACCGTCCTCCAGTGGCACTGGAAGACGCAGTCGTATGTCACCGTGTCCTCTTCCGACGCGCTTCTCGGATCCGTTACCGGCGACGGCTGGCAGGATGACGGCACCATGCTGACTGTCACGGCAGTGCCTACCGCCCAGGGCCGCTTTGCGCAGTGGGAGGGCGACGTCTCGCTCGTAGGCGACGTCTATGAAGACGAATTTTCCTTCGAGGTCGATTCCCCAGTTTCGTTCAGGGCGCGGTTTGGCGGCGCTTCCGACTGCATTTTCACGTGCGAGACCTCTGGCACGGTGGATTTCTACGACGAGACGTACTGGCAAGGCGGCGTGGTGCCCTCTGCCGGCAGCGCAGTCGTCTTTACCCGCCCGCCGGAAGGTGTGAGCGTGACGGTCAACGTGACGAATGCGCTTGACATTGCGAGGCTCGACGTCGGCTTCGGTCCGGGCGCGGGCTCGATAGAGCTCGAGCTTGGCTGCGGGCTCGCGACGAACCGCGTCGCAGGCGACGTTGTGCTTCGTGAAGGGGCGACCTTGACGCATACGTGCCATTCGACGACGGCGGAGACGAAGACGTACGCGCTCAACCTCGAGGTCGGCGGGAACGTGACGATAGAGGAGGGCGCGTCCATAGACGTATCGGCAAAGGGCTACTACTACAGTATGGGGCCAATGCCTGCTGAAGGTACTGCATACATGGGAGCGGGGTATGGCGGCACGTCGCAGGGCGGCTTTTCGTCGTCGACATACGCCATTTCCCCGCGGAAGTGCTTTGGGTCCATCCGCCGCCCAGACGAGCCTGGAAGCGGCGGCGGATACAGCGGTTCCTACAACTACGGCGGCGGCGTCATCCACCTGTCGGTCACGAACGGGACTCTTACGCTGAACGGCTCTATCTCCGCAAACGGCGGCGACACGACCCATTCCTCTCCTGCTGGCGGAAGCGTCTGGATCGAGTGCGGAACGCTTGTCGGATCCGGCGGAATCGACGCATGCGCCGGCAGGGCAACGAACTATTCGCACGGCGGCGGCGGTCGAATAGCGGTGAGGCAGTATCTCGCGAACGACATTTCGGCGTACACCGGGCTAATGCGCGCCGGGCGCAATCCCGTGTTGAGCGATAGCTACAACGGCTATCATTCTGTTGGGTCGATCTACGTCGAGAACGCGAATGACGCAGAGGACAGGGGCGAGTTGATTGCCCAGGGCTATGACTCTATTTCCGCCTATGCGGGAATGGCGTGCCGCCTCGACGACGCAATCGTCGACGTCGCTGTTCCGTTCGGCAAGGTTTCGGTGAGGAGCTATGCCCGACTCGAGATTCCGTCGGGCGTCACGCTCAAGGTCGAGAAGGGCATCAGCGTTACCGGCAACGGCGACTTCCACACTGTCGCGGGCGGCGGCGCGATCGAGATAATGCCCGGCGAAGACGGGGCGTTCTCCGTCGAGGGGCTTGTAAAGGCATACAGCATCTTCTGCACGAACTCGCCGGGCGCGACGATTTCGTTTGCCGCGGGCTCGGAGATTCGCAACCTCGAGAACGGGTCCGTCGAGTTTCGCGGAACGGAGGAGAAGCCTCTTGCCCTCCAGCCTGATACGCCGAACGGCACGTGGACAATGAACATCGTGGGCCCGTATGCAGATCTCGCGAACTTCGAGTACGTTGCGGTCAGCAACAGCCTTGCCACCGGCGTTTCGCCGACGGCGTTTCGCTCGGCGAATCTCGGCGGCAACGACAACTGGGGATTCCTTTCGGGCGAGGTTCCCGAAGGCACGCTGTTTACATGGACCGGCGGTTCAGACACACGCTGGAACAACCCGGGCAACTGGGATGTCGGCATTGCGCCCAGAAACGGCGATTCCCTGCGGATCCCGTCCGGGCTCGCCAACTATCCGATATTCGACGGCGCCGACCACTACATGTGTTCGGTTACAATCGAGAACGGGGCGACAATTACGCTCGACGACACCGGTCTGCTCGTTTCGAACTCGCTCTATTCGGCCGGAACAATAGTCGATGGCGGCAACAGGATCGGGGCGTTTGGCGACAGCGATACTGTCCTTGACTTTGCGTCTGGCGCGGCGGCGAAGGTCTATATAGAGAAGACCGGCGGCAGCGTGACGCTCCCGAGCGGGCTTGCCGCGGACAAGTTCTACTGCGTCGTTCCAGACGCGATTACGTTCGCCTTCGGCGCCGGCGAGGAGTTCGAGTTCGCGCAGTGCAACATCGAGTCTCGCGGGAATGACCCGCACATCCTGCGAAGCACGGTTCCCGGCGAGCAGTGGTCGCTCGCCCTTACGGCAAGGCAGCGCGTCCGCAACGTCACGGTGAGCGACAGCGATGCCTCGGGCGGCGCGGAGGCTGTTGCGACGGGCACTGGCGGCAATACCCTGAACTGGAACTTCGGCCGCAATATCGTAGAGTGGATCGCGGGGTCTGGCAGCTGGACAACGGCCGCGAACTGGTCGACTGGCGAGGTCCCCGGCGAGAACGACGACGTTTTCATCGCGCCTATGTCCGGTACTGTCACTGTGACGGTCGGCTCGACGGCAAACGTGAACGTCCGTTCGCTTACCCTTGGGGGTGCGGATGTCGGCAAGGCGGCATTGACCTCCGCATATCCGATTTCGATGTCGGGGGACTTCGTCCTGTGTGACGGCGCGACGGCGACCTTAAGCTCCAAGAATACGCCCAACGAGATTGGCGGCAACGTATGGATGCAGAGCGGCTCGGAGATGAAACATGCTGCAAACAGCCAAACGTTCGCGTACAGGCTCTACATGACCGTAGGCGGGAACATGACCATCGAGAACGGGGCGAAGATTGCGCTATCCGGTCTCGGCTTTGAAAAGCTGTATGGGCCTGAGAACAATGTCAAGAACAATGCCGGCAGCACGAATGGCGGCGGGCACGGCAGCACTCTTTCGTACAATAGCAAGTACGTGCCGTGCAACGACTCCATCTTTGAGCCGATACTCCCTGGAGCGGGCGGATCGAGCGGAGGCGCGGGGGCGGTCTATTTCGACGTCGCGGGAGACCTTACGGTCGACGGCGAGATTAACGTGCGCTCTCATCGCGGCACAAATGCATGTGGCGCCCCTGGAGCCATATGCCTCAAAGTCGGAACGCTGAAGGGCACCGGCCTAGTAACTGCCGCACCGGCTCCGGCATCTGAGACGAAGCCCCTTAACTGTTGGAAAGGCGGCGCGGGCAGAATAGCCGTCTACCAGCGCACTGGGGCGGATTGGTCTCCTTCTGCGTCGCTTACGATCACAACGCAGAACAACGACAACGACGGCACGCATGGCGGCACCATCTACAAGGAGCTCCCTGGCGACGGCCACCACGGCGGCACGATCTACATCGAGGGCAGGCAGAATATCTACACGAGCTACGGAACCGGATTTACGCAGTTCCCGATGGCTGCCGACGGCGACCCCAGGCGCGCGTACAAGAACGCAACGCTCGTGATAGGTGCCGGTGCGAACATACGCATGGTCACAAGCGAGGCTCTTCCGGCAGGGGGGGCGATGAAGGTGAAGGACATCGTTTTCGAGGCTTCCACCCCGTACTTCAACTTCTACAACACGAAGATTCTCGTCATGACGCTGACGCACAAGGACGGCGCGGGCTGGACCGGCGGCGACTACGAATCCAGGATCACCGCAGAGAGAATCAGCACTGGCGGTAGCTCCGGCGGCATCGAGTGGAACAGATACGGCATGACCATTCACGTAAGGTAATGCGCATGAAAAAACTGGTTGCCGCCGCAGGACTTCTTGCCCTTGCGCAGGTTGCAGACGCCAAGACGATCGGCATTTGGGCCGAAGGGCGGAACTATGTCTCCGACGGCCTCACGAACACCCTTGCCGAAGCCGGGTGGGACATCGTGTGGTTCTCCAGGAAGGACAAGAGCTTCGAGAACGTCGAGAAGCTCAACAAGACCGATGTCATCTTCTGCGGCGGCGGGTGGAACGCATACTTCTTCCCGACGCCAAAGTCGCGCCTTAACCTTGTGCGCTACGTGGCCGCCGGCAAGGGAATATTCCTCGCTGGCTTCCGCTCCGGCTACACGCGCACGGCGAACCGCCCGATGTTCCCCGAGATCGGCGAGGTCTACAACCGCGTCTCGTGCTCGTGGATATGGCCAGAGGGCAAGAGCGACCTTGCCAAGGCGTTCAACGGCAAGCCCGTCGTCGGGTCAGGCAACGACCATCTCTGCATCCGCAGGGGGAAGTGGGGCGAGGCGTTCTGCCACAGCAGCGAAGACGTCGTCGGGGCGTTTGGCGACTACTATTGCGGGCGCGTCATAGTCTATGGCGGGCACTTCGGGTACAAGATGGTGGACGAGACGCGCGCCGACGCCGAGCGGCTTTTTCTCGCCTCGCTAAAGTACTTGACCGGCCAGAAGAAGCCTTCGCCCGAGGAACAGGAGAAGGCCGTCGCGGCGGCGGCCACGACGTTCATCAAGCGCGAACTTCTCTGGACATGGACAAACGACGACCGCGGCCCCGACAGGCGACCGGGGATTGTCGCCGAATGGCGCGACAAGACGACGGCCGAGCCGGAGGCGCTTGCCTACAAGCTCGACTACTACGCAACTCTCCTTGCTGGCCCGGACGCCGGCAAGTGCGCGAACATGTCGAAGCTTCTCAAGGGCGCCGTCGCGGGCGCGCGCAGGCAGGCCGACGCGATTACGGGCGAACTGCGCGAGAAGATCGAGAAGATGCGCATTGACGACCTCCTGTTCGCCTATGTCTCGGGCAATGCGCCAATCGACGTTGAAGCCATCAGGCGGCGCATCCAGCCGCAGGTGAAGGAACCGCAGCTGGAAGCCGCGAAAAAGCTCCTTGCCGAGATGCAGCCCAAGGTGAAGGCGGCGAAGAAGGCTGCGCTTGAGAAGGAGATCGCAGAAGACCTTAAGGGCGTTCCCGCCCTTGTTGAGAAGCTTGGCTCGAAATGCCCGAAGGAGCGCCTTGAGGCGGCGCTTGAGGTCGGGCGCATCTCGCCTGACGACGAGAGCGCGGTTCAGGCGCTTTGCGCGGCGCTTTCCGACGCGGACGAGAAGGTTCGCACCCAGGCGGCGACTTCGCTTGGATGGATGCAGGCGAAGAACGCGGTCGATGCGCTCGTAAGGAATCTCGCGGCAAAGTCAGTGTTCGACCGCCGCCGCGCGATACAGGCCCTGGGCTTCATCGGCGAGAAGAAGGCCGTTCCCGCAGTCATGAAGACGCTTTCCGACCCGGACTCCCTTTGCAGGATGTACGCGGTCGTCGCGCTCGGCCACCTGAAGGCGACGGAGGCGGTGGAGAGGCTTGTTGCGATTGCAGAGGACGAGAAGGCCGGCAAGGAGCTCAAGTGCGCGGCGATTCTCGCCCTGGGCGACATCGGCGACAAGCGCGCGCAGGGCGTACTCGAGAAGATACATGCGGATTCCAAGCCGTACATGTCGCGCGACCGCAAGGGAGTTCCGCAGAATTCAAACTACCTTTCGAACAAGAACCCCTGCGGCGTCAACCTTGCGTCTGAATGGGCGCTTGCGAACCTCGCAAAGGGCGGGAGGGCCGCGCCCGGCGTGAAGCAGCCGGAGGAATACCGCTCGCGCGACATGTTCTACGCAGTCACGAAGAAATGCAACTTCTTCGCCGGGCGGACGGGAATTAGAGGCTCGGGCGGCATCTTCGGGGGCGTCAGGCAGAAGCTTCTCTGGGCGCACTTGAAGGGCGCCGGCTTTACGGGAGTGCACAACTCGTGGGGCGCTCCGTCGGGATGGATGCCTGGCGAGTTCAAGGAAGTCGTTCGCGAGGCGGACGACCTTGGGCTTGTCTGGATAGACGTCATGCCAGGTTCTGTGCGCTGCGACTGCCCGATGTCGGAGATACTTTTCGAGGAGTTCAGCGACATCCCGGCGTACCATGGCGTATGGGCCGAGGAGACGTGGCCCAAGATGGGCGGGAACGTAGAGGAGTTCAAGGCGTTCCTCGTCGAGCGCTATGGCAAGGACTGGGCGAAGACGCTAAAATTGCGCGACGACGAGCTGAAGGTTATCTCGTCCGAGAAGTCGGCCGACTGGAACCCCGACTGGATAGGCTTCTCGTGCGCCGGGCCGAACAAGAAGCTTGAAGCTGGCTTCGAGCCGCCGTGGGACGGGACGCTGAGGACGCTTGTCATAGAATTCGGCGGGAAGATACTCGAGGACACATGGCGCGAATCGCAGGAATACCTCCATGCGCGGCGCAAGGGTTTCGCGCAGACGTACGTCATATCGACTGCCGACCCGACGAAGGTCATCGGCGGGATAAGGGCGGCGGAAAGACTCGATTCCCTCGGCCACGAGTCGTACGAGAGCTTCGGGCGAGGCAGCGCTTACTTCATGGAGCGCTACCGCAACGGCGGCGCCCCGAGAAGCGCGATGAGCGAGCAGTACCACTGGTACTGCCCGTCGAACGCGCATGCGCTCAGGGGATTCTGGCAGAACGCCATCCACTCGAAGTGCTACTACGACTTCTCCCTCCACCAGATGTTCGCGTATCCGAGCTGGTACGACATGTGGAGCTGGGAGCGCGGCCGCTGGGACGCGGCGAAGGAGGTCTTCACCCGCGTCGCCAAGACGCCCGACCTCTACGAGATCTCGCCTTCGGCGGCGAACGCGGCAGTCGTCTTCTCCGAGCGCTCGTCGAGCGCCGTGAAGGAGCAGGTCTACTTCCAGTGCCCCGTGCCGACGCGCAACGACCACAACGTGATGGCCGCCTGGGCTGCGCTGAACGAGCTGCAGATACCCTCCGACGTCATCTGGGCGGAGACCTTGGACAAGACGAGGCTTTCGAAGTACAAGTTCCTCTACCTCCCGACGGCAAAGTATCTCGACGATGGCGAGATCGAGGCGATCCGCGAATGGGTAAGGGAAGGCGGCGTTCTCGTCGCCGAGGGCACGACCTCGCTCTTCGGCGGCCACAGCCTCAAGAACCGCGGCAACTACGCGCTTGCAGACGTCTTCGGCTGCGACTGGAAGGAGACATTGTTCCGCACGGGCGACGACAGCGACACCTTTGCCGGCCGCCACGGCGTCTCGTCGGCGTTCAAGGTCGTGCCCGGCCTCGACAGCCCCTTGCACATCGACGACTCGATTCACAGGGCGGTCAAGCCGGAGAAGTCGGTTGTCGTCGCGAAGGTTGCCGCCGATGCCGGCGAATGGCTGCCTGGGCTGAAGAAGGGCGCCGAGATCGAGATGGACGGCGCGCTTGGCTTCGATGTGGTGAAGCCCACTACGGCGAAGGTTCTTGCGGAGTGGAAGGGCCGCCCCGCGATTCTCGTGAACGAGTTCGGCAGGGGCCGCTCGTTCTTTGTCGCGGCGAACTACTTTGCGCATGCGCACGTGGCGTCGCGCTGGGAGATGCTGCCCGGGAAGTTCGACTTCTGGAACAACGTCCTTGAGTCGATAGGCGCGATGGCGAAGTCGGGATACGCGGCAGTGCAGGCGACGCTCCCAGTCGAGGTGAGCGGCGTCTCGAAGGAAGTCGAGGTGTCGGTCGCAGACTTTGGCAGCAAGTACGTAGTCCACATGCTTGACTGCGACGTCTTTTCGGAAGGAGTCGCGGGCGCGAAGCTCTTCATCCCCGGAGAGCGCAAGATAAGGCGCGTCTACTACCCGGGCGAGAAGGAGCCGTTGAAGCTCGACGGCCGCACGGCGCATTTAAGGGACTTCAAGGTCTACGACATGTTCGTCGTCGAGTTCGAGCAATAGAATTCCCCATTTGATTTTTTAACGATTTTCGTGTATAATATCGTAGGAAAAAGGGCATTGCCCGATTAGGAGCGAAAAATGAACAGGCATCTTGACGCATTCATGAAGACTTTCCCCTTCGAGGGGCTGACGTATGACGACGTTACGCTCGTCACGCAGTATGCGGATTTCCTGCCGGACGAAACAGATCTTGAGACCCGTCTTACGAGCCGCATAAAGATGAAGACGCCGTTCATCTCCGCCGCGATGGACACGGTTACGGAGGCGCCCATGGCGATAGCGATGGCGCTTGCGGGCGGCATCGGAGTCATACACAAGAACCTCGAGGAAGACGAGCAGGCCGCGCAGGTGAGGCAGGTGAAGCGCCACCTGAGCGGGCTTATCGCAGACCCCGTGTGCTTCCATGCCGACGACGACATCGGCTATCTCCGCCAGCAGAAGGCCACGAGGAAGCTCAAGTTCAACGGCTTCCCCGTGCTCGACTCCAACGAGCGGCTCGTCGGCATGATAACATCTTCCGACATGCGCTTTGCGCCAATGAACGCCGCGAAGCTCCGCGACGTGATGCAGAAGAACCTTCTTACCGCGAAGCCAGGCACTACGCTCAAGAAGGCCTACGAGATAATGCGCGCGAACAAGATCGGCAAGCTCCCCATCGTCGACCGCGCAGGGCGCATCGTGGGCCTCTACAGCTTCACCGACGTAAGCCGCATCATCGAGAACCCCGACGCGGGCAGCAACGTAGACTCCAAGTTCCGCCTCAGGGTGAGCGCCTCCGTCTCCGGCGGCAAGGGCGACCTTTCGCGAATGGAGAAGCTCGCCGACGCCGGGGTGGACGTCGTTGTGGTCGATTCGGCGCATGGCCACACGAAGGGCATAATGGACATGACGAAGTACATCGCGAAGCACTATCCCGACATCGACGTCGTCGCCGGCAACATCGCGACGGGCGAGGCGGCGAAGGCGCTCGCGAAGTGCGGGGCGCATGCCGTCAAGGTCGGCATCGGCCCAGGGTCAATCTGCACGACGCGCGTCGTCTGCGGCGTCGGGATACCGCAGCTTACCGCCGTGTACGAGGCGGCGAAGGCGCTGCGCGGCTCGGGCGTTCCGGTCATCGCCGACGGCGGCATAAAGCTCTCGGGCGACGTGCCGAAGGCGATTGTCGCGGGCGCCGACAGCGTGATGCTCGGCTCCGTCCTCGCCGGTACGGAGGAGAGCCCGGGCGAGAAGATCTACTCTAACGGCAGGCAGTACGTGGTCTACCGCGGCATGGGCTCGATGGCCGCGCTCAAGAACGGCAAGGGCTCGCGGGCGAGGTACTTCCAGGACGAGGAGGACGAGGAGAACCTCGTGCCTCAGGGCATTGAGGGCATGGTGCCGTATTCCGGGCGCGTGAAGTCGATCATGACGCAGTTCTGCGGCGGGCTCAGGGCCTCGCTCGGCTACTGCGGCTGCAGGACGATAGCAGAGCTTCAGGAGAGGGGCCGCTTCTACAGGGTCACCGCGGCGGGCCAGCGCGAGGCGAGGCCGCACGACATCACGATAACGAAGGAAGCGCCCAACTATCGGACGTGAGCTATGGGTGAAGGGTGATGAGAGATGAGTTATGAGAGAGGTGAAGGGATTGTGAATGGGTAGGACCTGGCAGGACTACGGGAAGGAGTGGCTTGACACGTTTGTAGTCGCGATTTCGGTTGCGATGTGCTTTCGCGCGTATTTCTACGAGCCGTTCAACATCCCCACCGGGTCCATGCAGCCCACGCTCTGGGGCTACCACACGACGGAGGGCGCCAAGGCGACGACATGGGATACCTTCCCCCTCTCGGTCCTCAAGTGGCTCTGGACAGGCGAGAGCCATGTCGTTTGCAAGGCGCCTGCGAGCGGATATGCGCGAGTCGAGAAGCGCGGCGACGGGTTTGGCAACGTGAGCGTGGGTCTTTCGACGAAGAAGTTCAAGCTGCCCGCCGACGCATGCGCGGCGCTTTCCGGCAGGTACTTTTCGAAGGGAGACACGGTTTGGGAGGGGACTGTCGCCACGGGCGACTTCATCTTCGTGAACCGCTGGCGCTGGAACTTCGTGCGTCCGCGGGACGGGGACGTCATGATATTCTCCACGACCGGCATTCCCGCGCTCGTGCAGGGCACGCACTACATCAAGCGCATGAAGGCTACTCCCGGGGAGAGGTACGTCATTGAGCATCCCGTGGAGGGAGGCGCGAGGGAGGTCGTGATGGGCGAGGGCGAATACTTCGCCTGCGGCGACAACTTCAACAACAGCTTCGACAGCAGATACTGGGGCCCAGTCCCCGCCGGGAACCTGCGCGGCATAGGCAGCGCGGTGTTCTGGCCATTCAGCGGATGGAGGATAATACGATGAGCGAACAGCTGATTACGACGCCGTGCCTTTTCGGCGAAACCGGCAACCTTCTCCTCGAGCGCGAGCTCGGGCGCGGAGGGATGGGCGGCGTCTACATGGGGCGCGACAAGATGCTCGACCGCGCCGTCGCGGTGAAGGTGATGCTGAAGGAGTACGGCTCCGACGCGGAGTTTGTGGAGAAGTTCAAGCGCGAGGCGCAGTCCGCCGCGAGGCTCATCCACCCGAACATCGCGCAGATATACTCCTACGGGATCTCCGACGGGATGCCGTACATCGCGATGGAGCTTGTCGCGGGTGGCTCGCTCTACACGCTCATGAACAACTCGCCGGGCGGCATAGACGTGCCTCGCGTGCTCAAGATCTGCGAGCAGGTCGCGCAGGCGCTGAGGTGCGCCTCCGACCAGGGCGTCATCCACGGTGACATCAAGCCCGAAAACATCCTCATCGACTCCAACGGCAACGCCAAGCTCGTCGACTTCGGGCTTGCCGCGATGCAGAAGGAGACCGACGAGATATGGGGAACGCCCTACTACATCTCGCCCGAGAAAGTGCAGAAGGAGGCCGTGGACTACCGCTCCGACATGTATTCCCTCGGCGGCACCCTCTACCACGCGCTCACGGGCGTCGCGCCCTTCGAGGGCGATGACGCGGCGTCCGTCGTCAGGAAGCGCTTCGAGGGCCCGTGCCGGAAGCCGAGCGAGGTGCGCCCCGGACTCTCGCCGCAGATAGACGCGCTCGTCATGAAGATGCTCGCCTTCGACAGGAAAGACCGCTTCCCGACGTTCGAGGCGCTTCTCGAGGCGTTCAAGCGCGTGATGACCACGGGGCTTGCAGGCGCACCCGCGCAGGGCGCGGCGTCTTCCGTGCAGGGCGCCGCGAAGCGCAAGCTTACCGTGAAGAGACCCGGAGCGAAGCGCTTCAAGACGCATGACGAGGAGGAAGACGCCGATGATTCCAGGTCGTCGCGGATGTCTCGCCTTGCGGCGGATGATTCCGACGAGGAGGAGTCCTCCGGCGGCAAGCTGCGCAACACCATCCTCGCGGTATTTGGTGGCGTCATACTCGTAGGCGGCCTGCTCGCGTGGTACGTGTACCATGACCAGAAGGTGAGGGAGGCCGAAGAAAGGGCCCAGATAGCCGCAGGGTTCACGAAGTCGCGCAATTCGATTGAAAGCACCGCGAAGTTGGCCGAGGAATACCAGAAGAAGTTCGACGACTTCGCCGGCAAGGCGATCGAGGAGTGCGAGCGCGTCACCGACGAGCTCGGCAAGCTCTTCCCGGCGAACATCGCCTCGATGCTGAAGCCGCCCATGTCTAAGGAGCTGCTCGACGCGATGGCCGCGGTGAAGGAAGGCGCCGAAGGCGAGGGGGCCGCAGGCGAGACGAACGCGCCGCCCAAGGCCGTCCAGCAGGCCGCCGCTCCGGCGGCGCCGCGCCCTGCAGTTGCCCGCCCTGCGCCCTCGGGCTTTCGCCCGCCGCAAGGCGACGAGCTTGACCAGAATTCGCCGGAAT